>CP113924.1:786666-1108333 GCA_029391995.1 Streptococcaceae bacterium ESL0729 | reverse complement strand
GGAGGCAGCAGCTCAAGCAGCCCAGGCAGCTCAAGCTCAAAAAGAGGCTCAAGCGGCAGCAGCAAGTGAAGCTAAGAAACCTCAAGCTTCTAACTCAACAAGCTCAAGCTCAGCGGCTTCTAGCTCAAACAGCACAAGTACGCCAGCTGCAACAGCACCGTCTACACCAGCAGCAACAACGCCTGTAGATACAACACCATCAAATCCTGCACCAACAACACCTGCAGTATCAACACCAAACAAATACTCATCAGCCAATACATACCCATACGGTCAATGTACATGGGGAGTTAAGGGCTTCTTTGGAAGTCGTGTTGGTAACAACTGGGGTAATGCTATTAACTGGCCTGGTACGGCAGCAGCTCTAGGACACTTAGTTGATGGAAACCCAGTTGCAGGTTCAACAATTGCTGTAACAAGTAATCCTGCTTGGGATATGGGATATGGACACGTTTCAGTTGTTCTAGCTGTAAATGGTGGAACAATTACAATTGGAGAAACTAACTACCTAGGTTCACCAGCTTGGCATACAAGGGAAATTCCAGCAAGTTCTGTAATTGCCTTTATCCACGTATAATCAAAAACAAGTAAAAAAAACCATAAAAATTATGGTTTTTTTCTTTTAAAATGTTATCATATATCCTGTATCTAAATTTCAAACTTTAGGAGTTAATTACAATGAAAAAAATAAAAAAGGTTTTAGTTGGAGAGCCCCTAAAATCTACTGATGATGACAGTCATCTGCTCACCAAGCTGCAGGCTCTCGCCATGCTATCTAGTGACGCTTTGTCATCAATAGCCTACGGTACTGAACAGATTGTTCTTGTTCTGATTACCCTATCATCAGCAGCCATTTGGTACAGTATTCCGATTGCTCTTTTGGTCTTGGTGCTTTTAGCCAGCCTTACCTTATCTTACAGGCAGATAATAAAAGCCTATCCACATGGTGGGGGAGCTTATGTTGTATCGTCTGAGAATCTGGGTAATAATGCAGGTCTTGTAGCAGGTGGAAGTCTCTTAATTGACTACATGCTGACAGTTGCGGTTTCTGTTTCGGCTGGAGCTGACGCCATTACAGCTACCATCCCCTTCTTGCACCAGTACAATCTTTTGATTTCAATTGCCCTAGTTTTAATCCTTACGGTCATGAATCTAAGGGGACTTAGGGAGTCGGCAGGATTTTTATTAATCCCTGTTTATACCTTCGTTGCATCAACCATTGTTTTGATTGCTGTTGGAGTCTTCCGAATCTTTACAGGTGGTCTTCCATATCATGCTACAGCTCAGATTGGAACAGCCGTCTCAGGAATTTCAATTGTTATCTTGCTTAAGGCCTTCTCAAGTGGGTCAGCTTCCTTAACAGGAGTTGAGGCCATCTCTAATGCCGTTCCCTTCTTTAAAAAGCCTAAGGCCAAGAATGCAGCAGCAACCCTTGCCATTATGTCATTAATTCTTGGTGTTTTCTTCTCAGGAATTACATTTTTAAACTATTGGCTAGGAGTTACGCCTAAGGTTGGAACAACTGTCCTTTCACAAGTGGCCAAACAGGTCTTTGATTTCACAGGTGGAAACATCCTTTATTATATTTTCCAGATTGCTACAGCCATGATTTTGGCAGTCGCGGCCAATACTGGATTTTCTGCCTTCCCAATGCTTGCTTATAACTTGGCTAAAAACAAGTACATGCCTCATATGTACATGGAAAAAGGTGACCGTCTGGGTTACTCAAATGGTATTTTAAGCCTAGCTATTGGTGCCATTGTTCTTCTTATGATCTTTGATGGTAATACTGAACGTTTGATTCCACTTTATTCGATTGGAGTCTTCGTACCATTTGCTCTTTCGCAAACAGGTATGGTTGTTAAATGGCGTAAGGAATATGGAAATAAATTCCTTAAGCATTCCCTTTCAAATATCATTGGGTCAACCATCTCTTATGCCATCGTACTAATCCTTGTGGCCCTAAGATTTAATGATATCTGGCCCTTCTTCCTTATTCTTCCTGCTCTGATCTATATGTTCTATAGAATTAAGAGGCACTATGTCCATGTGGCAGACGAGCTTCGTCTAACAGAAGATATTAAGGTTGAAGAGTTCAATGGAAATACAGTAATTGTCCTTGTCGGGAATGTAACTCGTGTAGCTGTTGGTGCTATTTCTTACGCCCAGTCTATTGGGGATGAAGTTGTTGCCATGCACGTATCGACCAAGGAAACTAAAGAAAAGGATGAAGAGATTAAGGCTGAATTCAGGGAATACTTCCCAGACATGCGTTTTTCAGTTGTTGAATCAAGTTACAGGGACGTTGTAAAACCTGTCGTTCGTTATGTTGATTTGGTAAGTAAGGCCGCTCAGAAAAAGGGAAATACAGTGACTGTTATTGTTCCTCAGTTTGTGCCTAATAAACGTTGGAAGAATATCCTTCATAATCAGATGAGTATCAGGATTCGTTATTATCTTGGCTTCCGTGATAATATTGTGGTCTCAACCTACAGTTATCACCTTAAAAAATAATCGACAAGAAGGCCCCTGGGTCTTCTTTTTTTACCTAGATTGATACTAATTGCAGGCTAAATATGGTAAAATAGGGCTAGAAAAAATAGCAAGGGAGATAATATGAAATTTAATCGTATTCACCTAGTGGTAATGGATTCAGTCGGTATTGGTGCAGCACCAGATGCCCATGAATTCTTTAACCACGATCAAAATGATACTGAAAGTGATACACTTGGTCACATTGCTGAAAACTTTGATTTAAAGGTTCCAAACATGGAAAAAATCGGGCTTGGAAATATCCCGCGTGATACTCCTTTAAAAGGCGTTCATGCAGTAAAAGATCCAATTGGATATGCGACAAAGCTTGAAGAAATCTCACGTGGAAAAGACACTATGACTGGCCACTGGGAGATTATGGGTCTAAACATCCAAACACCCTTCCGTGTTTTCCCTGAAGGATACCCTGAAGATCTTTTAGAGAAAATCGAAGAATTCTCTGGACGCAAGGTCATTCGTGAGGCCAACCTTCCTTATTCTGGAACACAAGTTATTGAAGACTTTGGACCACGTCAGATGGAAACAGGTGAGCTTATCATCTACACAAGTGCTGACCCAGTACTTCAAATCGCTGCCCACGAAGACGTTATCCCTCTTGATGAACTTTACAAGATCTGTGAGTACGTCCGTGAAATCACTCTGGACGATCCTTATATGATTGGTCGTATCATTGCCCGTCCATATGTAGGAGAGCCTGGAAACTTCACTCGTACAGCTGGACGCCATGACTATGCTCTTAGCCCATTTGGAGAAACAGTCCTTGATATCCTTGATAAAAACGAGGTTCACACTTACTCAGTAGGTAAAATCAATGATATTTTCAACGGAGCAGGAATCAACCACGACATGGGACACACTGCCCATAATATGGCAGGTGTTGATCTTCTTTTAGATACCATTAAATTACCTGAATTTAAGGAAGGGTTCTCATTTACCAACCTTGTTGACTTTGATGCCCTTTACGGCCACCGCCGTGACATCGAAGGTTATGGTCAGGCCATCAATGACTTTGACGCCCGCCTACCTGAAATCATGGATGCCATGCTTGAAGACGACCTTCTTCTTATCACAGCTGACCACGGGAACGACCCAAGCTACGCAGGAACTGACCACACACGTGAGTACGTGCCACTTCTTGCCTACAGCAAGGCCTTCAAGGGTTCAGGCGTTCTTCCAGTCGGAAACTACGCTGATATCTCAGCAACTGTTGCTGAAAACTTTGGTGTGGAACAAACTGAAAACGGAAAAAGCTTCTTAGGCGAGCTTAACTAATAAACTTACACGAGCTAATTATCTAATTTAACTGAATAATTGAAGGGGAAAAAATTGACTAAAACTGTTGCTGAACAAATTAAAGAAACTGTTGACTACCTTAAGGGAATTGGCTTTGGCCAAGCTGACTTTGGCCTAATCCTTGGATCTGGCCTTGGTGACCTTGCTAACGAAATTGAAAACCCAGTCGTTGCAGACTACGCTGATATCCCAAACTTCCCGTCATCTAAGGTTGCAGGTCATGCTGGAAAACTAGTTTACGGGACTTTAGCTGGTAAAAAAGTTATCGCCATGCAAGGGCGTTTCCACTTCTACGAAGGTCATACCATGCAAACAGTAACTTTACCAGTACGTGTTATGAAATCTTTTGGAGCTGACAACTTAATCGTTACCAATGCTGCTGGTGGAGTGAGCTTTGGTCCTGGAACACTTATGCTGATTAGCGACCACATCAACTTTACAGGTGACAATCCACTAATTGGAGAAAACCTTGATGAGTTTGGCCCACGCTTCCCTGACATGTCAGAAGCTTATTCTAGGGCCTACCGCGAAGTTGCTAAAAAAATTGGAGCAGAGCGTGGCATTACTCTTTCTGAAGGAGTATACATGGGATTCTCTGGTCCAACCTATGAAACTCCAGCTGAAATCCGTATGGCAGAAGTAATTGGAGCTGACGCTGTTGGTATGTCAACAGTACCAGAGGTAATTGTTGCCAAACATTCTGGTATGAATGTTCTTGGAATTTCAGCCATTACTAACCATGCTGCTGGTAAACAGGCAGAACTTAACCACGAGGAAGTAGTAGAGGTTACCACTCGTATTAAAGCTGACTTCCAGGAATTTGTTAAGTCAATCCTTGCAGCCCTTTAATCGGAGGAGTTAAATAATGTCAATTCATATTGAAGCTAAAAAAGGCGAAATCGCTGACAAAATCCTTCTTCCAGGGGACCCACTTCGTGCCAAATTTATAGCCGAAAACTTCCTTGAAGACGTGGTTCAATTTAACAATGTCCGTGGAATGCTTGGTTTCACTGGAACTTACAAGGGTCACCGTGTAAGTGTTATGGGAACAGGGATGGGGATTCCATCAATTTCAATCTATGCTCATGAGTTAATTACCGAGTATGATGTGAAAAAACTTATTCGTGTGGGAACGGCTGGAGCTCTTTCAAAAGAAGTTCACATCCGTGATATGGTCTTAGCCCAAGCTGCTGCTACCATGTCAAGCTTTGTCAGAAATGATTGGCCTGAGTACGATTTCCCGCAAATCGCAGACTTTGACCTCCTCGATAAGGCCTACCACATTGCTCGTGACCTAGACATGACAACTCACGTTGGATCTGTCCTTTCAACAGACATGTTTTATAGCGACTTCTATGAAAAGAATGTTAAGCTTGGTACCATGGGTGTTAAGGCAGTTGAGATGGAAGCTGCAGCTCTTTACTATTTGGGAGCTAAGTACGGGGTTCAGACCCTCGGAATTATGACTATTTCTGATAGCTTAGTTAACGATGAGCCTGATACAACTGCAAGTGAGCGTGAAACAACATTTACTAACATGATGACTGTAGGTCTTGAAACCTTAATTGCAGAATAAAATGAATGAGCTTGGGACCTTATGGTCCAGGCTTTTTTCTTTTATAAAAGAATGCGATTAAAGTATAAAAAAGCCAGTCTTTTAGGTATAATGGGAGATAGCACAAAGGAGATAGTAGATGATTAAAAGGACTTTATTTAACGACAATAGGGCCACCTGGATTGATATTCAGGCTGACGGGATGGATGAGGGGCTTATGGCTAAGCTCTACAAGGAATATGATATTGATGAGGAGATTCTTATGTACTCCTTGGATAAGAATGAACGAGCCCGTATTGAGTATAATGATAAGACAAAGACGCTTGTTCTCATCTATAATGTCATCAATTCTGATAAGACAGACAACCATTATGAAACTATCCCCATGGTCTTTTTGGTTAAAAATAATAGTCTTGTGACCCTTTCTAATCTAAAAAATAAGTACATTGGGCGAAGGATGAACATGTATCTTGAGGATTACCCTCACGTTTCCCTCTTTAAATTCCTTTTTGCCAGTCTTTTTATGGTATCTGAGGCCTTTTTCCCCTTAATTGAAGAGATGGATAATGACCGCAGGCGGCTGAATGATAAGATCAGGGAGAAAACAACCAAAAGAAATCTTTTTGCCCTATCTGACTTGGAAACAAGTTTGGTTTATTTGATGTCAGCATCAAGGCAGAATGTTGTCCTCTTGGAGCAGTTAAGGGCCCATGCGGTTTTTAGAACCCTCAATGAATTTGAAAAGGAGCAATTTGAAGATGCCCTAATTGAGGCTAAGCAACTGGTTGAGATGACCAAGATTATTTCTGAGATTTTGCGGCAGCTTTCAGGTACCTACAATAATATCTTGAATAATAATCTGAATGATACCATGAAGATTTTGACAATCTTATCGATTCTTTTAACTATTCCAACCATTATTACAGGCTTTTTTGGGATGAACATGCCCCTGCCTCTTGAGGATAATCCTATGGGCTGGCTTATAACCATAGGGATTAGCATTGGTGTATGGTTTGCCCTCTTGTGGATTTTGAATAAAATCATGGAAAGATAAAAACGAACGTTAAAGCTCTTTATTACAGTAAATAGCTATTTTTTAGGGAAAAATACTAATTTTTTTGGTAAAATAAGGAAAAAGATTAAGGAGATGGTAATGGTAAAGACAGATATTGAGATTGCTCAGGAGCAGGATTTAGCTCCAATTATGGAGATTTCAGAAAGGGCTGGTTTCCTAGATGAGGAAATCGAGCAGTATGGTAAGTATAAGGCTAAGGTTTCTTTGGCTGCCTTAAAACGCATGTCTGACAAGGAAGATGGGAAGCTAATTTTGATTACAGCCATCAGTCCGACTCCTGCTGGTGAAGGAAAGTCAACAGTTACCATTGGTCTGGCTGATGCCTTGAACCGTAATGGCCATTCAACCATGATTGCCCTACGTGAGCCGTCTCTTGGCCCTGTTATGGGAATTAAGGGGGGAGCTGCCGGAGGTGGGTATGCCCAGGTTCTACCCATGGAAGATATTAACCTTCACTTTACAGGGGACATTCATGCCATCACAACAGCAAACAACGCTATTGCGGCCCTTTTAGACAATCACATCCACCAGGGAAATGAGCTAAATATTGATGCTAGACGGGTTATCTGGAAGCGTGTTGTTGACCTTAATGACCGTGAGCTTCGTCATATTATCGCAGGCCTTGGCAGTCCAATTAATGGGGTGCCTCGTGAGGACGGCTTTGATATTACAGTTGCCAGTGAGATTATGGCTGTTCTTTGCCTTGCGACAAGTATCGATGATTTGAAAGAACGTCTTTCAAGGATTGTTGTTGCCTATACCTATGACAGGAAACCGATATTTGTCGGTGACCTTCAAATTGAAGGAGCAATCACAGTTCTTCTAAAGGATGCCATTAAACCTAATCTGGTTCAGACCATTGAGAAAACACCAGCCTTAATTCACGGGGGACCATTTGCTAATATTGCCCACGGCTGTAACTCAGTTCTTGCAACTCGTTTGGCCCTTAAGGCTGCTGATTATGTTGTGACTGAAGCAGGTTTTGGAGCAGACCTTGGCGGGGAAAAATTCCTTGACATTACCAGTCGTGAGCTTCCAAAAAACCCTGATGCAGTCGTAATTGTAGCTACTGTTCGTGCCCTTAAAATGCACGGGGGTGTGGCCAAGGACAAGCTTTCTGAAGAAAATATTGAAGCCCTAAAAGCAGGATTTGCCAACCTAAATAAACATATTGATAATATTTCATCTTACGGTCTACCAGTTGTCGTTGCCATCAATGAATTTGTAACAGATACAGAAGGTGAAATTAAGGCTCTGACTGAACTTCTTGATCAAAAGGGAGTTCCATCAAGCTTGACTAGCGTTTGGGCTAATGGAGGAGCAGGTGGTCTTGATCTTGCCACTAAGGTAGCCCAGGCCAGCCAAAGTGAAAGTGATTTTAGCTATCTTTACGACCTAGACCTTCCCATCAAGGAGAAGATTGAAAGGATTGCTAAAAATATCTACGGGGCAAAATCAGTTAACTTTGATAAAAAAGCTCTCAATCAAATCCGTGATTTTGAGAAAAATGGTTGGGATAAAATGCCTATCTGTATGGCCAAGACCCAGTATTCATTCTCTGACAATCCAAATCTATTAGGGGCACCTAGTGACTTTGAGATTACCATTCGTGAACTTATTCCAAAACTTGGAGCAGGATTTATTGTAGCTCTAACGGGTGCAATCATGACCATGCCAGGCCTTCCTAAAAAGCCTGCAGCCCTTAAGATGGATGTTGATTCAGAAGGAAATATTAGCGGTCTTTTCTAAAAAATTAAGCACCAGTAAAAAATTGGCATAGGCCAATTTTTTTGCTATATTGAAACAAAGAGAAAGAAAAATAAGTAAAAAGAAAAAGGAGATATTATGGGGAAATTAGGTATATCCATCTATCCAGATTTGACTAAATTTGATCAGGACAAGGCTTACTTGGATTTGGCTCATTCTTACGGTTTCAAGAGGGTTTTCACCTCTCTTTTAGAGATTGAAGGTGATCAAAAGGAGGTGCTTGATAATTTTAAGGGCATTATCAAGCATGCAAATAGCCTGGGGATGGAGGTCATGGTTGATATCAATCCCAATTTATTTGGTAGGCTAGGTATCTCCTATGATGACCTGTCCTTCTTTGCAGACCTTGGTGCTTGGGGCATAAGGCTTGACCTTGGTTTTACAGGGATTGAAGAAGCTAGAATGACTAGAAATCCTTATGGCCTTAAAATTGAGATAAACATGAGTTCAGGGACCAACTATCTTGATAATATAATGAGTTATTCGCCAAATCCAGAAAATTTACTGGGAAGCCATAATTTTTATCCCATGAGATACTCAGGGCTTAGCCTGGATCATTTTCTTCAAACCACTGAAAAATTCACTCAAAATAATATCAATACTATGGCCTTTATCAATTCTCAAGGGGCTGAGTTTGGTCCCTGGCCCTATAATGATGGTCTAGTGACCCTTGAGATGCATAGGGATTTGAGCCTGGCCAATCAGATTCAGCACTTGAAGCTTTTAGGAGGGATTGATGATATCATCATTGCCAATTGCTATGCCAGTGAGGAGGAGCTTATAGAGGCTTCAAGGGTTTTCAATCAGCTTAAGCCAACCTTGAGGGTGGTGACAGGTGCTGAAATCACTGAAAATGAGAGAAAATGCCTTTTTGAGATTGATCATAACTATAGGGGGGATAGGAGTGCCTACATGCTAAGAAGCACCCTGACTAGGATTATCTTTAGGGATTCAGCCTTTTATCCCCATGATAATGGGCGTGATATTAAAAGGGGAGATATACTTATCGGTAATGATCTTTTTGGTCAATATAAGGGGGAAACTCAGATTGCCCTAGCTCCCATGGATAATAGTGGCGAGAAGAATATTGTCGGCCATATTTATAAGGATGACCTCTTTCTCCTTGAATATCTAAAGCCCTGGACAGATTTTGACTTTGAAGAGGTCCTTAATTAGGGCTTATAATCTCAATTTGACAAGCCATTTTATAAAAATTATAATAAACTGGTGTGTGTCCGATAAAGGATACGAATATGGGTTAATTTAATTATAGATAATGGAATGTTGGCATGAAAAATAATAAAATAAGTTGGTTTTCTTTAATCAGGGTTTTGGGCCTTGTAATGGTCCTTTTTTACCATTTTTTTAAGAATCTTCTACCGGGTGGATTTATAGGGGTTGACATCTTCTTTGTCTTCTCGGGATATTTGATAACTTGTTTGGCCCTGAGGGAACTTTTAGAAGATAATAATTTCCAGCTTGTAAGCTACCTGAAGCGGCGATTTTTAAGGATTTATCCTCCATTATTGTTAATGGTTGTGACGACCTTACCCTTAAGTCTTCTGCTTCCTGGTGAGTACCGGGCAAATATTGGTAACCAGGCCATGGCTGCCCTGGGATTTGTAACTAATATTTTTGAGATAAAATCAGGTTCTTCCTATGAAAGCCAATTTTTCCCTCATTTTTACGTCCATACCTGGACCCTATCCCTTGAATTTTTATTTTACCTGACCTTTGGTCTAGGTTTTTGGTTCCTAACATCTCTTTTAAAGAAGAAGAAAAAGGGCGGAAAAATTCTTAATGAAATGAAGTTTATGATTCTACTGGTATCGATTATCGGTATTTTAGTAAGTATCATAAGCTTGCAAGTTTCTTATGATCCAGCCAACCCAAGTGCAACTTACTACGGGGGGCTTAGTCATTTTTATCCCTTCTTTATTGGGTCTTTGACTGCCGTTTTCTACGGTATCCATCTGACTGAAGGCCAAAAGAAGAGCATTGCAAAATTCAATAGGAAGAAAGTCTTCCTTCTTATGCTTGCATCTATTGGTGGCCTGATAATCCTAGCCAAGACCTTAACATTTGCGACAACCTTTACCTTTAGGGGTGGATTGATCCTTACTTCATTTTTAACGGCACTTTTGATTATCACAACAAGGATTCTAAATCTTTTAGGCAAGGAGCGGAAGTTTACCTTCTTTAGCTACCTGGCAGATATTTCTTACTCAGTCTACTTATGGCACTGGCCCCTATGGATTGTAATATCTTATTTCCTTAAAAGTGAGCTTCTGGCAGGACTTGTGAGCTTACTTGTGACGGTTGCTATTTCAACCTTTGTTTACTACTTTGTTGAAGCTTGGATTCACGGTAAGAAGCTTGAGCAGTTTTTAAGCCTATGGAAGAAGCCAGTCCTTAGGTATGTGAGCCTAGCTTCCTTGACCCTCATCCTTGTGGGAGATGTCTTTACAGCTGTAACAGCCAAGCCAATATCAGACCTTGAGGCTTCCGTTAATGCAGGTGAGCTTGTCCAAACAACCAATAAAATTAAGGATATTGGACGGGCTGGTATCCAGCTTGACACGATTTTTTCAAGTATCTACCAGACCAGTGACTTTAATAACCCAGCAAGTGGCCTTATTTCAGATACGGAGATTGTTGAAAAGAATGCTAAGTATTCTGACTATGCGATTGCAAGTAGTGATATCAAGGGTGGTGTGACCCTCATTGGGGACTCGGTTATGCTTGGAGATGCCCAGGAGTTAAGCGACAACATACCTGGTGCCCTGGTTGATGCCAGGGTAAGTAGGAATTACAAGGCAGGAGAGGAGCTCTTTGAGAGCCTCCTTAAGGAAGGTAAGCTCGGTAAGTACGTTGTTATTGGTCTTGGAACCAATCCCATGGGCGGTAGTGAACCTGAATACATCAACAAGATTATTGATGCCCTACCTGAAGGTAGTCGCCTGGTCTTCATTATTCCCTACAATGCCAAAAATCCAACAGATGTTTTGATTAATACGCAAAACTATTTGAGGAGCCTACCTGAAAAGTATGATTTTGTAACTATTTATGACTGGCCAGATGATGCTAAAAATTATATTAATGAGCTTGAAGATGGAATCCATCTGGTTTACGGTAAAAACCTAAGAAGAGTTTATACAAGTGGCCTCATTAAGAGCCTGAACAAGGCAGCTAGTCAACCAGCTAAATAAAAATATATGGAAAAATCGATTAATCTAAGATTAGTCGATTCTTTTTATTAGCAAATAAGGCCTTTTGGGGAATACTTTTTAATATGTTATAATAGTCCTTTAGATAAAGTAGGTAGGTTATAAAATGGCAAGTCAAAGACGAACAAAAACTAAAAAGGTAAGTAAGGCTGAACTTACGAGAAAGCAGGCAATCAAGAGGATGGTAATTTTTATTATTAGCCTATTTTTGATTTTTTTAACCATGCTCAGATGGGGAATGGCAGGTATTGTCCTTTATAATCTGACTAGGATTTTAGTGGGTTCACTGGCCTATATCTTTTTGATTTTGATAATCCTTGTCATGTTTTCAAGGATAAAGGGGCAAACTTTTATAAGTTTGGATGGTAAGAAGAAGTGGGCCTTGGCCCTTGCTTTTATAGGCCTCCTTTTACTTTTCCAGTCAAGGTTTGATACCCTCTTTAGCAGCCAAAATTTATGGAATATTTTAGCGACAGATTTTAGGCAGATGAGGGTCAGTAATTTTGCCGGTGGAGGCATGATTGGAGCCCTCCTGTATGACCCTGCCAAGTTGCTTTTTTCAAAGCTTGGGGTCAATCTTATTGCCATAATTTTTGAAATCATTAGCCTTTATTTGCTGGTGCCAAATCTAGGCCTTATTGCTAGAAAATACAGCCATAAGACTTATGAAGGCTTAAAGGCTAAGTTTGAGCAGCTAAAAGAAGGGCTAGAACTTCAAAAGAAGAAGCGACTTGAAGACAAGGAAGCTAGAAGGCTTGAAAGATTAAGTCAGGAAAATAGCCAGGAAAATAAGTTGGAAGAGATGGATATTCCAACTGATGAGCAGGAAAATACTTTGGATGATCAGGTCTTTATCAGTGAAGATTATGACTATGACCAAAAGATTGACCTGCCAAATTTCGATCCTGAAACAGGTGAGATAACAGATGACTTCCAAGTAATTAATAAGCCTTTAGTAAAAGATGCTGACGAGGAAGCTCTTGATTTTGCGGCAAGTAGCCCCAAAAACATGTCTTACAAGCTACCATCAATTGACCTACTGGCAAGGATTCCTGTAAAAAATCAGTCCAATGAAAGAAAGATTGTCAGGGATAATATTAAAATCTTGGAGGAAACCTTCAAGAGTTTTGGCATTAATGCTTCTGTTGAATCTGCTGTTGTGGGACCAAGCGTTACCAAGTATGAAATAAAACCTGCAACAGGAGTTAGGGTAAATAAAATTGCTAATCTATCAGATGATTTGGCCCTAGCCTTAGCAGCTAAGGATGTCCGCATAGAAGCTCCCATCCCTGGTAAGTCTTTGATTGGAATTGAGGTTCCAAATGGGGAAGTTGCGACCGTAAGCTTTAGGGAGATGTGGGATAATGGAAGGACTAATCCTGAAAAACTCTTAGAACTTCCCCTAGGTAAGGCCGTTGATGGCTCGATTAGAACCTTTGATTTGGCCAAGATGCCTCACCTGCTTGTGGCAGGTTCAACTGGTTCAGGTAAATCCGTTGCCGTAAATGGGCTTATTACAAGTATCTTGATGAAGGCTCGTCCTTCTGAGGTAAAATTTTTGATGGTTGATCCAAAGATGGTTGAACTGTCAGTTTACAATGATATTCCCCATCTTTTGATACCTGTCGTAACTGATCCAAGAAAGGCCAGTCGAGCCCTTCAAAAGGTTGTTGACGAGATGGAAAATAGGTATGAATTATTTTCTAGATTTGGGGTTAGAAATATTGAAGGCTATAACAATAAGGTTGAAGCCTTCAATGCAACAAGTGATACCAAGGAGTTGACCCTGCCTTTAATCGTTGTTATTGTTGATGAACTTGCTGACCTTATGATGGTTGCCAGCAAAGAAGTTGAGGATGCCATTATTCGTCTGGGACAAAAGGCACGTGCCGCAGGTATTCATATGATTCTTGCTACCCAAAGGCCCTCTGTTGATGTTATCAGTGGTCTAATTAAGGCCAATGTTCCAAGCCGGATAGCCTTTGCCGTCTCAAGCGGGACTGACTCAAGAACCATCCTTGATAGTAATGGGGCTGAAAAGCTTCTTGGACGAGGGGACATGCTCTTTAAGCCCATTGATGAAAACCATCCGGTTAGACTTCAGGGTGCCTTCCTAAGTGATGATGATGTTGAGCGAGTGGTGACCTTTGTTAAGGACCAGGAAGAGGTTGAGTACAAGGAGGAGTTTGACCCAGGTGAGGTCAGTGATAGCGACTCCTCTAGCCAGGCCGCGTCTAGTCAAGGTGACCCCCTCTTTAATGAAGCGAAAAATTTGGTTATTGAAACTCAAAAGGCTAGTGCATCGATGATTCAAAGGCGTTTATCAACGGGATTTAACCGAGCAACAAGGATTATGGATGAGCTTGAAGAAGCAGGTATTATAGGGCCTGCTGAAGGGACAAAACCAAGGAAGGTTCTTATAAGTAAGGGAGAAATTTCTGATTAAAAGAAGGATTATTAAAGGACTTTAAGAAAGACTCGGGTTCTTGATAAAATTGAAATAAAATAAAATTTAGGGTAGAATTAGAAGCATGAATGGAATATTTATCTCACTGGAAGGTCCTGATGGGGCCGGTAAAACAACAGTATTACAACATATATTAGAAGACCTTAAAAGAGGTAAAAGGAAGGTAGTTACCACCCGCGAACCTGGTGGTAGTAAGGTTGCAGAAGATATTAGAGAAATCATACTTGATCCTCAAAATACTTCCATAGATGGGCCGACTGAGTTACTTTTATACATTGCAGCCCGTAGGCAGCATTTGAATGAAAAGGTCAAGCCAGCTCTTGCTCAAGGGGATATGGTCCTAGTTGACCGCTTTATCGATAGCTCAGTTGCCTATCAGGGATATGGCCGGGGCATTGATATTGAGGCCATTGACTGGCTCAATGATTTTGCTACAGATGGCTTAAAACCAGATTTAACAATCTATTTGGATGTGGATAGTAGGACAGGCCTTCAAAGGGTCATGTCTGGAGACCGTGAGGTCAATAGGCTTGATTTAGAGCGGGAAGAGATGCACGAAAAAGTTCGCAAGGGTTACTTGAAGATAGCTAGTGAAAATCCTCAACGGATAGTCACTATTGACGCCTCAAAATCCTTTGAAGAGGTAAGCTCTGCTGTTTTAGAACTTATAAAAACACGCTTTCCAGATAATTTTTAGGAATTAGAGGTAGTTTGGGTAATCAAAATGGATATAAGAGAGATTCAACCAGAAATTTACAGGCGTTTTGAGCTTATTTTACAAAAGGATAGACTTAGCCATGCCTACTTGTTTTCTGGCGGATTTGGCTCATTAGAAGTGGCCATCTGGCTTAGCCAGGCCCTTTTTTGCGAAGAGCCTAAAGGAGCCTTGCCTTGTGGAAGCTGTCGTAACTGTAGGCTTATCAAGGAGGGCGATTTTGCAGACCTCCACCTAGTAGAGCCAGACGGTCAAAGTATCAAAAAGGAGCAGGTCAAGGGACTTCAGGAGACTTTTAGCCAGACTGGTTTTGAATCAGATGCCCAGGTTATTATTATTAAGGGAGCTGATAAGATGAATCCTAGTGCTGCCAATGCTCTTTTAAAGTCAATCGAAGAGCCTGAAGGTCATGTTTACATCTTTTTGATTACGGAAAATGAAAATCTAGTTCTTGATACCATAAAAAGTAGGAGTCAGATTGTCGTTTTTCCAAGGCAGGAAGCCTATCTAAAGGAGTACCTGATTCAAAGGGGTGTTTTACCCAAGCTTGCTGGTCTGGTTGCCAAGGTGGCTAAAAATCCACAGGAAGCACAAATCTTAGCATCAGATGCTTGGTTTGATGAAGCCCTGAAGCTTTTGAAAAAATTCACTGACCTTTTAATGGAAAATAAGGTTGATGCCTTCTTATTTATCCCCAACCTGCTTGAAAAATTTAAGGATAAAAAGCAGGAGGAGATGGCCTTTAATCTCATTCAAATCTACCTGGCTGACTTGCTTCCTCAAAGGGCCGCAAGCCGCCTACTTGAGATGACTTTTAAGGCTTCTAGTATGTGGAAAAGCAATGTTAAATTTCAAAGTTGTTTGGAATATATAATATTAGATGAAATGGTAAATGTATGATATATGAATTAAAATTTGACTACGGTCAGGCAAATATGTTCTTTTCAGCTAATAGGGACTATGACTGCAAGGATTTGGTTCTTGCTAAGACAAAGTCAAATAAGGTGGTTGGTCGAATCGTTAGAAAACTAGAACAGGATTCTTTAGATCTTACCGTTGACGGGCGGATTATATCAAAGCTTTCGCCTCAAGATGAAGCAGAATTTGAGCTGATTAAGGCGGATTCCCTAATGGCTCGCAAAAAGGTGAAAAAATTAGTCAGCAGCCATAATCTTGGGATGAAGGTGGTTGGCGTTTCCTACACCTTTGACCGCAAGCAGCTTTTTATCTCCTTTGTGGCCGAGCACCGGGTTGATTTTAGGCGACTTTTAAAGGACCTGGCTGAAGAGTTTCGGGTGAGAATAGAGCTTAGGCAAATTGGTGTAAGGGATGCAGCTAAAAGTTTTGGTGGCCTGGGACCATGTGGTCGGCCCCTTTGCTGCTCAAATTTCATAGGTGATTTTCCAGTCGTTTCAATTAAGATGGCTAAAAATCAGGCCCTGTCCCTCAATCAAAGTAAGCTTTCAGGCCTTTGTGGTCGTCTCTTATGTTGCCTGTCTTACGAGGACGAATTTTACCGGGAAGCCAAGGCCAATTTCCCTGACTACGGGGATGTCTTAAGGACTGAGGATGGTTCAGGTAAGGTCGTTGGGATGAACATTTTAAATAATACAGTAAAATTAAGAATGCAAACAAAAACAGTTGCTACTGTGAAGGATTATCTCTTAACAGAGGTGGAGGTTGTAAATGGATAAGGGTGATTTATTCGATAAATTTGATGAACTAGAACATGTTTTATCAAAGACACTGGCAGATGTCAGTCTAATCAAGGCTGAACTTCAAGCGACCCTTGAAGAAAATGCCATTTTAAAGGTTGAAAATAGCCGCTTAAGGGACCGCCTGGGAGAGCTTGACAGCAAGGAAAAGACACCGATTTCTAAGTCGCAATTAAATCTTGAAAAGATATACGATGAGGGCTTTCACATCTGTACAATCTTTTACGGGCAAAGACGTGGTCAGGATGAGGCTTGTGCCTTTTGTACCGAGTTAATCTATAGGTAATAATATGGGAATTCAAAAATCTTTTAAAGATACAAGTGGTTTTGGTACCTTTTATCTGGTACCAACTCCCATCGGAAACATGCAGGATATGACCTTTAGGGCTGTTGCTACCTTAAAGGAAGTGGATCTAGTAGCCAGTGAGGACACAAGAAATACTAAGAAATTGCTTAATTTCTTTGATATCGATACCCACCAGGAAAGTTTTCATGAACACAATGCCCCGGCTAAAATTCCAGGCCTCCTTGAAAAATTAAAGGATGGTCTTAATATCGCACAGGTTAGTGATGCGGGGCTTCCCTCAATTAGTGACCCTGGTCATGATTTGGTAAGGGCTGCTATTGCTGAAAATATTCCTGTTGTAGCCCTTCCAGGGGCAAGTGCTGGAATTACAGCCCTGATTGCAAGTGGTATTAGCCCGCAACCCCACATTTTTTATGGTTTCCTAGCTCGCAAAAGAAGTGGGCAGCTTGCCTTTTTCGAAGAAAAAAAAGAGTATCCTGAAAGCCAAATTTTTTATGAGTCTCCTTTTAGGGTGGCTGATACCCTAGAAAATATGCTTGAAGTTTACGGGGACCGTGACATTGCTCTAGTTCGTGAGCTGACAAAAATCTATGAAGAGTACCGCCGTGGCCCAATTACTGAGGTTCTAGCATCTTTAGAAGACCAGCCCATCAAGGGTGAATGCCTGATAATTGTTGAAGGTTTTTCAGGTCAACCTGCAGTCAAAGCTGATCTTGAAGGTTTAAGCATTAAAGAAGAGGTTGAAGGCTACATGGAAGAAGGCCTTAAAAGTAAGGAAGCCATTAAAAAAACGGCTAAAAGACGTGGCCTTTCCAAGCAAGAGGTCTACAAGGACTATCATGACTTTTAAGGATTAAAATTATTAAAACTGCTTACGGGCAGTTTTTTTGTGTACAAAAAAGCACCCCTAGGGATGTAGCGGGTGCGATTTTCTTAGTTTAATTAGTTAGAATGGAAGGTTTTTTGCGAATTTGCCCATCTTGCTTTCAGTAGCCTTGTCCACTTCAGTTAGGGCCTTATTGATGGCATCAGCAATCATGGCTTCAAGAGTATCTACATCTTCAGGGTCAACCAACTCTTCCTTGATTGCGATATTTTTAAGAACCTTGTCACCAGTAAACTCAACCACAACAAGCTCTTGAGCTGAACTTCCTGTAAATGTTGTTTTAGCAAGCTCCTCTTGCGATACTTGCATTTGCTTTTGAAGCTTTTGAGCTTCCTTCATCATCTTTTGCATGTTCATCATGATAGTTTTTCTCCTTTGGTTTATGATTTAAAATCAATTCTTATTCTTTGCTATTACTAGGTAGATGATTCTTCTAAAAAAGTAATATCGTCTAATTCAACACCGTTAATTATATCATTTTTGGCCCTTGTTTTGTAGTCAAGGATTTACTCAGTCGCTCTAATTAGTAACCAGGTAACCTTTTTATCCTTGACTTCTTTGATATTTTTAGGGTCATTAATCAAGTAATCTTTTGGTTCTTTTTTCAATAATGTGTGAAGATCCCTTGGCGTATTGGAGGTAACCATCACGTGAAGTTGGGATTGTTCTATTGGATTGATCAACCTGAGCAGTGGGTGAAAAGTATTCAAATTCTGATCCGTTGAAACTTGTTATATCTTTTATACTTTCTAAGTCCTCGGATAGGAAGTCTTCTAGGGCAAAAAACTTTGCAAAATGTTTGAAGTCAACAAATTCATTAAACCAAAGTTGATATAAGTAGAAGGTGTTAAAGAGGTGTACTCTTTGTCCAGAATCAGAATACCAATTTTTAAGATCTAGGAGGGTCAAATCAAATCGATCAAATAATCCACTTCTTTTTCCTACTTTTCTATCTCCTCCCCTACTATAATTTAAGGTAATATCACTTATCCAGCCTCTATCAGGAAGCTCAATTGAGCGTGGGAAGAGCATATGTCCCCCTAAGGTCCTTGTGGTTTTAAGAAAATCTATAATTTCAAGGTCACTTAAATTTGGAGATTGTAATTTGGAACTTTGGTTTCCAAATATTTTTGGATTGGCCCAAAACCTAGAAGGGCCGATATAATCTGAGCCTAAATAGACGGTATAAAGTTTTTCTTTGGTTGGAGAAAATATGGTCGCTTGAATTTCATAATAATCAGCTTTTTTTGCCTTGCCTACTCTATCAATTTCAATTAAATTTCCACTAGGTAAAATTCCATTATTCTTAAAAATAGCATCAGCTAGATCTTCATATAGTTCCTTACTTGCACTATCAGGATCAAAATATGATCCTTTATCCATATTAAAGCCCTGCGGGAATGTTTGAGAATTTTTACCCTTAGTTAAGTTTAAGTAGTTATAATAATTAGTCATTTTTTTCTCCCAATTTATTTGTTATTTTTATAAAAGTGATTACTGATTTTGTCTAAAGAGCTCTTCCAATCTGTTGGAACAACTGCCAATTCTTTCTTACTAGAATTATAAAGGAGGAGGTCCCCATTTCCTAGGAATTCCTTACTCGAGCTAAGAGAGAATGTGTCAATATTTATTATGGGTAATCTATGCGAAATTTGTTCTTGTGGTGTATGGCCTACGATTTGTTTTAAATAATCGGGGTTTGGAAAAAGGGATAGTTCTAAAAAGTCAGCCCAGATTGGGGAACCTAAATTTTTTTGTCCCCCTCTTAGTTTTCCAACCTGACCTGCGAGATTAGTAAGGTCATTGATATTTTCATTTTTAAATTCCTTAAAGTGCCAATCTTGAGGTTCATAACCTAGAGCATATCCAGCATGACTAACGATAAAGTCATCAAGTTTATAGGCAATTTGCACACCTAATTCTAAAAGACTTTCGTTTATTGCCCAAAATAAATCGATATTAGAACAAGAATAGGAAGCGGGCATTTCAATTAGATAAGGTGCATCATGATTTCCAATAAGAGAAATAACTTTTATTCCCTTAGTAACCATTTTATGTTTCCAATTTAGAAGGTATTGAAGCTCTTGGGCGTAAAGGCGAGAGTTGTCTTGCTGACCCCTCTCGTCCATGTAATCCCCTAATAATATGACTTGCTGACAGTCTAATTCCTTAACTTTATCTTCTACAAGCGGAAGTATGAGGGTCATTTTTAGGTGCATATCACCCACTAGTAATGTTTTCATATGTATTATTCCCTGATGTTATCTATGACCTCTAGGTCTTCTTTTGATAGAGCTCCAATTTTTCCAGAGGGAACAATAAAGTGTAAATTACTAGGTAAATCTGTCCTAGAATATTCACGATAAGCATCATTATCAGCACAGATTACCAGGCTTTCAGGATGGTCTAGTGCAAATTTAAGGATTGTTGGGAATTTTTTCCAGGTACCCTTAGGGGCTCCCGTAAAATTTAATTTCCCATCTATTTTGAGATTGACTTGTCTCTCGATTTGGGTGGTTTCACTGGTTCTATCGGTGCACCACCAGATACTGTTATTTTCTTTTTTTGAGAAAGCCTTTAGCCAATCAACCAGGTACCTTGGGATGGCCAAATGTCCACGCCCCCAAGTTTCTATTTCGATAGCATCAGATCCCATGTACATAAGGGGTGCAATAGTATCATCGACATCTAATAATAAATATTTTTTCATTTGGGAACCTCTTTCGTTTTCTTTTGATTATTAGTACAATCATTAGTACAAAAATAGTATAGCACGATTAATTCTTATATTCAAGAATAAATGTAAGAAAATTTTAAGTTAATTTTGTAATAAAAAAACCGAGAATATTTTTCTCGATTTATTGAAGTTTTGAAAGTTCGTTTTTTAGATTATCAAATAAGGCATTCATTTGCTTTTGACTATCTTCTAGTAGGGCTATCATTGTATCCTTTGTATCAGTATTTAAATTACTTGAAGAGAGGATAGTGTCAGGAAGATTAATTGTGGAAGCTTGTGCGGTCTTATTTTCATCATCAATATAAAAGTTATTTTCTTTTATGTAAGCGGCCTTTAAAATCTCGCGAATACAAACACCAACAGTAACTGAACGTGTTCCAATGATTGATGGAAGGTGTTCCTTTAATTTTTGGATTCCATCTTTTACATCATCTGTAATCTGAATTTTTAGCATTTGGGCACTGGGACTTACCTCGTATTCAGCTTTTGGGATTACAGGCATTTGGGTGCTATGAATCTTCTTCCAAATGAAATCATAGTCGTAGTTATCAGTCCAGCGTGCATCTTCAAATGCCCTGATAAGGCAATCTCCCTTGGTGACATTTCCTCCGATTTTCTTTTCATAGTCAATTCTCATTTTTTCTAAAAGTCTTGCTGTTTCAATCGATATTCTAGCTTGATAATAATTCATTTTAACTCCCCTATTTTTATTTTCGGACTAGAATATTATACCATGATAGTACCAAAAAAGTACTAAAAAAAGTAAGAAAAATTATAAATGAACCATATATGTATGCTTTTTTGTAGTAATTATTAACCTGCAAGAAGGCTATAAAGTTATCTTGGGCAAAGAAAGTGAGTGTTTTTTGAATAACTTATATTGAGGTGTTAGGGTTGTTACATATTTCAAAAATATCTAAATTCCTCCAATTTGCACCTAATATTTTACTTGAACGGCAAGCGTTTACATGATACCATTAGAGGAAATTTAGAATAACTATATGATGACTTTTAAGGAGATAAGATGAAAACGGAATATGAAAAGATGATCACGGGCCAGCTTTACCATGGAAGGAACTTGGAGCCTGAGTATTCGTCTGCACCAGGGCGTGCTCTAGCCCAGCAGATAAATCAAACTTCTATCCTTGATACTGAGGAGATTATCCGCCTAGAAAAGGAGCTTTTTGGATCAACTGGGGAAAAACTTTATGTCAATCCTCCCCTTTATGTGGACTATGGTTTTAATATCCACATCGGAGAAGGTTTTTATGCCAATCTGGACTGTGTTTTTCTTGATGTTGCACCGATTAAGATTGGAAAAAATGTGATGTTTGGCCCAAGGGTCAGCCTGATTACAGCAACCCATCCCCTTGATGCAGGTGTTCGCAACCGCCACCTTGAACTGGCTCATTCAATAGAAGTTGGTGATGGTTCTTGGCTTGGGGCAAACGTTACCGTAAATCCTGGTGTAAAAATTGGTAAAAATACCATCATCGGATCAGGTTCTGTTGTAACAAGAGATATCCCAGATAATGTGATTGCTGTAGGAAATCCTGCTAGGGTTCTTAGAGAGTTGACTGAGGAGGACCAGGAATTCTGGGAGAAAAAAGAGAGGGATTATCATGAACAAAACAAAGGATGACTTTAGACCCATGGTCGGCTATCAGATTTATCCAAAATCCTTCAAGGATAGCAATGCAGACGGGATGGGGGATATTTTAGGAATTATCGAAAAACTTCCCTATCTGAGTGATTTGGGTGTTGATTTTATCTGGCTTAATCCCCTTTATAAGAGCCCGCAGGTAGATGGGGGCTATGATATATCTGATTTTTACCAGGTTGACCAGATGTTTGGGACCTTGGATGATTTAAAGAAGCTGATAAAAGAAGCCCACGCGTTTGGAATCAAGCTAATTATGGATCTTGTCATTAATCATACCTCTGACCAGCATCCTTGGTTTCTTGAAAGTAAAAAGTCAAAGGACAATCCTTACAGGGACTATTACCACTGGGAGGATGCAGAGCCTGATAAGATGCCAAATGACTGGAAGTCCTTCTTTGGTGGTAGTACCTGGACCTATGATGACCAGACTAAGCAGGCCTATTTTCATGTTTTTGCCAAGGAACAACCTGATCTCAACTGGAAAAATCCTAGATTAAGGGAGGAAATCTACCAGATGATTCGCTGGTGGCTGGAGCTTGGGATTGATGGCTTTAGGCTTGATGCCATAAGTCACATTCAAAAAGAGGATTGGGGCTTTGAGATAAAAGGCCCTCACGGGAATGACCCCTGGGAACCCTTTATGAATGTGCGTGGGATTGAAGAGTACATGCTTAAGATTAAGGAAATCTTTGATGACTACGGAGCCCTTACTGTTGGTGAGGCAAGTGGGGTGACCAGTAAAAACGCAAGGATTTGGACGGGTTCAAAGGGCTACATTGATATGATTTTTGAGCTGGAACATAATGCCAAGGAAGAAAATAATTCCAATAACAAAATAGACCTTAAAGTCTATAAGGAGACCATCATTCGCTGGCAGGAGGACCTGTCAGAGGAAGGCTGGAATGCCCTTTATATCGAAAATCATGATAATCCAAGGTCCATTGATGTCTTTGGTGATGGAAGTATAAAGTCAGCCAAGGCCTTGGCTGTTCACTACATGCTTTTAAGGGGAACGCCCTTTATCTACCAGGGGCAAGAAATTGGGATGACCAACTTCCCTTTTAAGGACATTAGCCAGTTTGAGGTACCCGAATCGCACAATTATTATGACCTTTTACTAAAAGAAGGCTTAAGTCCCAAGGATGCCCTGACTCGTGTTGCCCTAGTTAGCAGAGATAACTCAAGGACACCCATGCAGTGGACAGGCCAAATGGAGGCTGGTTTCACTTCGGTAACACCGTGGTTTCCTGTAAATCCAAATTATAAAAAAATTAATGTGGCTGAAAATGAAGCTGACCCAAGCTCCCTTTTAAATCTCTATAAGAGATTGATTGCCCTTAGGCATGATCGCAGGGAGATTTCAGATGGTCAGATTGAATTTTATGATAGGGAAAATCCCTTTGTTTTTTCTTATAAAAGAAGCTTTGAGGGCAGGGAAATTTTAGTTCTTGTCAATTTATCTGACAGCCGTAAAACTACTAGCCTGGCTGATATTGAGGGCTTCAAGGAGCTCTTACTTGACCAAAAAAATTCCAAGGCTTTGGCTAAGGATATGGAGCTTGAAGCCTTTGACTACCGCCTATATGAAAGATGACCCAGGTCATCTTTTTTTATTTAGTTAGATATTTTTTGACAACTTAATGTGCTAATTGATAGGATAGGCTTATGACAAGATTGAAGGAGGCTTTTATGGAAGAGAAGAAGGCAATAATGGAGGTTGGTCCCTGGGATGTAAGCTCAAAGAGGATTGAGAAAAATCAAAGGAGACTACAGGAAAGTTTGACCTCAATTGGTAACGGTTACATGGGTATGAGGGGGAATTTCTCAGAAAAGTATTCAGGCGACATGCACCAGGGTACTTATATTGGAGGAGTTTGGTTTCCGGATAAGACCCGGGTTGGTTGGTGGAAAAATGGCTATCCCGAGTACTTTGGTAAGGCCATCAATGCCTTAAATTTTGGAAAAATAAATATTCTTATTGATGGCCATGAGCTTGACCTTTATGAGGACCAAGTGGCAGATTTTTACTTGAATCTTGACCTAAAGAAGGGAATTTTGACCTATACTTATGTTTTTTCAGGAGTTAGGGTTAGTGCGGAACGCTTCTTTTCTCTGAAAACCAAGGAATTTGCAAGTTTTGCCCTTAATTTTGAGGTGGTTGATGCTAGAAGGCATGACATAAGGCTTGAAAGCTCAATTGATGGTGATGTTACAAATGAGGATTCAAACTATGAAGAAGGTTTTTGGCAGATTCTTGGTCTTGGAAGTGAGGAATTAAGCTCTTGGTTGGCAACGGAGACTAAGAGTAATCCCTTTGGTATTGAGCAGTTTACTGTGATTGCCAGTCAAAACTATCAGGGGGACTTTCCTTTGGTCAAGCAAGCAAGCAAGGACAAAGAAGTGGTTGATTATTTTGCTCGGACAATTATTCCGACAGAAAGCCTTAATTTTGAAAAAAGGGTTGTTGTGACAACCAGTAGGGATTATAAGGACTTTAATGATAATCTATCAGCCAATAGAGAAATTAGCCAAAGGGTCAATCAAATCAGCTACGAAGACCACTATGATGATCAAGTCAAGGCTTGGGGTGAGCGTTGGCAGCATGCGGATGTGTGTATTAGAGCAAGTGATGACAGGGCCCAACAAGGTATTCGTTTTAATCTTTTTCAGCTTTTTTCTACCTACTACGGGGAAGATGATAGGTTAAACATTGGTCCCAAGGGCTTTACCGGTGAAAAATATGGGGGTGCGACCTACTGGGATACCGAGGCCTATGCCATTCCCCTCTACCTTTCACTAGCAGATGAGAAGGTGAGTCTTAATCTTTTAAAATATCGCAGGAGGCAGCTTGAGGAAGCTAGGCACAATGCCCGCATGCAGGGGCTTAATGGAGCCCTTTATCCCATGGTTACCTTTAATGGGGTCGAGTGCCACAATGAGTGGGAGATAACCTTTGAAGAAATTCACCGGAATGGAGCCATTGCCTATGCCATCTATAATTACAGCAATTATACGGGTGATGAAAGCTATCTGGCCCATGAAGGTCTTGAGGTTTTGGTTGAAATATCCCGCTTTTGGGCTGATAGGGTTCATTATTCTAAAAGACAGGAAAAATATATGATTCACGGGGTAACAGGACCCAATGAATATGAAAATAATATCAATAACAACTGGTATACCAATACCCTGGCCCGTTGGGTATTAAGCTATACCATGGAAGCTCTTAGTAAATATCCAAGGCCAGAGCTTGAGGTAACTCCTTCTGAGCTTGAAAGGTGGCAGGATATAATTGAAAAAATGTATCTACCCTTTGATGAAGATTTAGGTATTTTTGTGCAGCATGATACTTTTTTAGACAAGGACCTGCGTCCCGTATCAGCCCTAGATCCAGCTGATTTACCCCTTAATCAAAACTGGTCTTGGGACAAGATATTAAGGAGTCCCTTTATCAAGCAAGCCGATGTATTGCAGGGAATTTACTTCTTTGGTAATAAATATAGCCTGGAGGAGAAGAGAAGGAATTTTAATTTTTATGAGCCCATGACAGTCCACGAGAGCTCCTTGAGTCCGTCCATCCACAGCATTCTAGCAGCTGAGCTTGGCATGGAAGAAAAAGCCCTTCAAATGTACGAGCGGACAGCAAGACTTGACCTTGATAATTTTAATAATGATACAGAAGATGGCCTTCATATAACCTCTATGACCGGTTCTTGGTTGGCCATTGTACAAGGTTTTGCCCAAATGAAGACCTGGGAGGGAAAATTATCCTTTGCTCCTTTCTTGCCAGCTGGTTGGGAGGGCTACACCTTCCATATCAACTACAGAGGACGTCTTTTGAAGGTTGATGTGGAAAAAAATCTAAGTCTTAGCCTCTTAAGTGGTGAAGCTCTGGAGCTTGAATTATATGGCCAGAAGATTTTCCTTGAGGATTATTATAAGACTGAGCTAAGAGAAAATTTGAATAAAGAGGGTTAATAAAGAGGGTTAAAATTATGTTTGAAGGTGTTTTATTTGATTTAGACGGAGTCATCACTGACACAGCCCATTACCATTACCTGGCCTGGAAGGAGCTTGCTTCAGGTCTTGGGATTGAGATAAGTGAGGACTTTAATGAAGAATTAAAGGGCATTTCAAGGGAAGACTCCCTAAGGCTTATCTTAAAAAAAGCTGGCCTTGAAAATTCCCTTTCTCCTGAGGAATTTAAAAAGCTTACTCGAAAGAAGAATGATATATATGTCGGCCTGATTGAAGAAATTAGTCCAAAAGATGTCTATCCTGGTATTCTCTCCCTTTTAAAGGATTTAAAGAAAGATAATTTTAAGATTGCTTTAGCTTCTGCCAGCAAGAACGGCCCCCTCTTACTTGAAAAAATGAATCTTCTTTCTTATTTTGATGCCATTGCAGACCCGAATAAAATTGCTTGTGGAAAGCCTGCCCCTGACATTTTCCTTGCGGCAGCAAGAGATCTTGGAATCAAAGCAAGTCAGGCCATTGGTATTGAAGATGCTAAGGCAGGAATTGAAGCCATCAAAAAATCAGGTGCTCTTCCTTTGGGTGTTGGAAATTCTAAAAATTTAGGGTATGATATTCCTATTGTCGCAAGTACAAGCGACTTAAACTTAGAATTTTTAAAGAAAACCTGGCTAGAATACAGGTCATAGTAGATGGCTTGATAGGCTGGCTGATAGGAGAAGACATGTATACATTTTACTGCTACAGCAAGTGTTCGACCTGCAAAAAGGCCGAAAAAGACCTTAAGGATTTAGGTGTTGACTATCAGAAGATAGACCTTAAGGAAAATCCACCAACTAGTGAGACCATTGAAACTTGGATTAATAATAGTGGTCTTGATAAGAAAAAGTTTTTCAATACCAGCGGAATGAAGTACCGGGAACTTGGGCTTAAAGACAAGGTAGACGCCATGTCTATTGAGGAAGCTAGTAAACTTCTTGCCAGTGACGGGATGCTTATTAAAAGGCCAATCCTTCTTGAGGGAGATAAGGTCAAACAAATTGGCTACCGCAAGGCCTATGAATTATAAAAAAAAGCTAGGACATGTCCTAGCTTTTTTTCTTTTATTAAGGTCTTTATTAAAGATTAATTTCAAGGATTACTGGAGTGTGATCCTGCCTGTCACCACTATTAATCATGGCAGATTCTTCGACCTTATCAGCCAGACGGCTGCTGACAAGCCAGTAGTCGATTCTCCAACCAGAATTATTAATTTTGCTGGTCTTGCTCCTTTGAGCCCACCAGGTGTATTGGTCCGGAATATTTCCGTGGAGGTATCTGAAGGTATCGGTGAAACCAGCAGCTAAAAGACTGGTAAATTTAGTCCTTTCTTCAATTGTGAAGCCGGCAGATTTTCTATTGCTGGCAGGATTTTTAAGGTCAATCTCCTCATGGGCCACATTAAAGTCCCCACAGGCTAGGACTGGTTTATCCTTGTCCAGTCCCTGAAGGTAGGCCCTGTAGTGGTCATCCCAAATTTCGCGTTCAGGTAGACGCTTAAGGTCAGTTCCAGCATTGGGCGTGTAGACCTCTGTTAGATAGAAGTTATCAAACTCAAGGGTGATAATTCGCCCTTCATCATCCATGGTTGAAGGAGCACCAATTCTTGGAAAATGAGCCTTTGGTTGAAGCTCTTTTTTATAAAGGAACATGGTACCAGAGTATCCCTTGCGGGCAGGTTCCTGGCTAGATGACCAGACAATTTCATAGTCTGGGAAAAGGTCGTTTAAAATTTTAAGGTGTTGCTTGGTAGGGCCAGTATCCTTTAGTTTGGTTTCTTGAAGTCCTAAAACATCAGGCTTCATACCAGCGATTTCTTCCAGGACACCAAAGGTCATTTTTCCGCGATCAGAAGTAGCAGTAAGGCCTGCATTTAAGGAATCAATATTCCATGATATAAGTTTCATTTATTGTCATCCATTCATTTTTAATATCCCCACAATTATAGCAAAAATTAGACTGGGATTGTGTTATAATGGATTCAAAATGATTTTTTTGGAGGGAACATGACAAACAAAACATACTACATAACAACTCCTATTTACTACCCATCAGGTAAGTTACACATTGGGAATGCTTGTTCAACTGTACTTTGCGACATTTTGGCTCGCTACAAACGTCTCATGGGCTTTGATGTCTTTTATTCGACAGGGACAGATGAGCACGGGCAAAAAATTGAACAAAAGGCCCTTGAACAAGGGATTTCGCCTCAGGAATATGTGGACGGAATGGCTCAGGGAATGAAAGATCTTTGGAAGCTCCTTGAAATCACCAACGACCGTTTCATCCGTACAACTGACGCTGACCACGAAGAAGTAGTAGGGAAAGTCTTTGAACAACTTCTAGCCCAAGGCGATATCTACCTGGGTGAATACGAGGGATGGTACTCAGTATCAGACGAAGAGTACTTCACTGAAAGCCAGCTGGCTGAAGTCTTCCGCGATGAGAATGGAAAAGTTATCGGAGGGATTGCCCCAAGCGGAAACGAAGTTGAGCTAGTTAAGGAAGAGTCTTACTTCTTCAAGATGAGCAAGTATGCTGACCGCCTTCTTGAATACTATGAGGAAAATCCTAACTTCATCACACCAGAATTCCGTAAGAATGAGATGATTAACAACTTCATCAAACCAGGACTTGAGGACCTTGCCGTTACCCGTACATCTTACTCATGGGGAGTTAAGGTACCAAGCAATCCTAAACACGTGGTTTACGTGTGGATTGATGCCCTCTTAAACTACATCACTGTTCTTGGCTACGGTACTGAAAACGACGAAAACTTCAAGAAATTCTGGCCAGCAGATGTCCATATGATTGCTAAAGAAATTGCCCGTTTCCATACTATTTACTGGCCAATTATGCTTATGGCCCTAGACCTTCCTCTTCCAAAAATGGTCCTAGCCCACGGCTGGCTAGTCATGAAGGACGGGAAGATGTCTAAGTCTAAGGGAAATGTTGTCTACCCTGAAATGCTTGTTGAGCGTTACGGTTTAGACGCCTTACGTTATTATTTGGCCCGTGCCATCACCCTTGAAAACGACGGACAATTCACACCAGAAGACTTCATCGACCGTATCAACTATGATCTGGCTAATGACCTTGGAAACCTCCTTAACCGTACAATCGCTATGATTAACAAGTATGACGGTGGAGTAATTCCTGAATACAAGGGAGATGTTACTGACTTTGACGGATCTCTTCGCGAGGTAGCAACCCAAGCCGTTGCCGACTACCATGCAGCCATGGACAAAAACGAGTTCTCTCAAGCCCTTGATGCTGTTTGGGTTCTTATTAGCCGTGCCAACAAGTACATCGATGAAACTGCCCCTTGGATTCTTGCCAAAGATGAATCGAAAAAAGACCAACTTGATTCAGTAATGGTTCACCTGGCTGAAAGCCTCCGTCTAGCAGCCCTTCTCCTTCAACCAATCCTGACACAGGCTCCACTTAAAATCTACGAGCAACTTGGACTTGACTTTGAAGAGACTTATGAAAACCTAGAATTTGGTAAAATTCCTGCCAACACTACTGTTGTAGCCAAGGGAACACCAATCTTCCCACGTCTTGATGCGGCTGAAGAGGTTGAGTATATCAAGGAGCAAATGCGTGCAGGTCTGCCAGCAAAAACTGAAGAAGAAGTTTTCGTGCCTGAGGACACAAAACTTGTTTCAGCCAAAGAGAAGAAAATTAAGTTTGAAGACTTTGATGCCGTAGAAATCAAGACAGCTGAAGTTATTGCAGTCGAAGCTGTTGAAGGTTCTGACAAACTCCTTAAATTCCGCCTGGATGCAGGTGACGAGGGACATCGTCAAATCCTTTCAGGAATTGCCAAATACTATCCCAATCCAGAAGAATTAGTTGGTAAGAAGCTACAAATCGTAGCTAATCTTAAACCACGTAAGATGATGGGGCATGTATCTCAAGGGATGATTCTTTCAGCTGAGGACGCTGATGGTAGCCTTCGCCTTCTTGAAGCTCCAGACGTTACTAATGGATCAATTATAGGTTAGGAGAAGTCATGACTTTTGAAGAGATTTTACCAGGCTTAAAGGCTGGTAAAAAATATGTCCGCAAGAATTGGGGTGGGGCTGAAAATTTTGTCAAGCTCTATGACAGTATCACTTTGGAAACTGGGGAGAAACTTACAGTTACCCCGTATTTTCTCATCAATGTAAGTGGCGAGGGTGAAGGCTATTCCATGTGGTCACCAACTCCTTGTGACGTCCTCGCAACTGACTGGGTTCTTGTTAATGACTAAAAAGATTCAAAAAAATGTACTCATAACGGGTGTGGCAAGTGGAATAGGCAGGGCGCAAGCTGCTGCCTTTCTTGCTGATGGTTATAAGGTTTACGGATTGGATAAAAATCCAACTGACCTAACCCATGAAGATTTTAGCTTCTACCAAGTCGATGTGACAAGTTCTGAGCTTGAGCTAGTGGTCGACAAGCTTCCTGCCCCTGATATTCTCTGTAATACAGCAGGTATTCTTGATGGCTATAGGCCCCTACTTGAGCAGACGGAGCTTGAGTTTGAAGAGACCTTTGCCGTTAACTTTTTTGGCATGGTCAAATTAACGAGGCTTATTCTGCCCAAGATGATTGCTAAAAAATCAGGAATCATCATCAACATGGCAAGCATTGCAAGTCTTGTCGCAGGAGGAGGTGGTGCTGCCTATACTTCTAGTAAGCACGCTGTTGCAGGCTTTACCAAGCAGCTTGCCCTTGATTATGCAAGGTCTTGTGTCCAAATTTTTGCCCTGGCTCCAGGTGCCATAAGGACTGGAATGACAGTAGGAGACTTTGAAGGCGATGGTAAGATGGCCAAGTGGGTGGCAGAGGAGACTCCTGTTGGTCGCTGGGCAGAGGCCAGTGAAGTGGCTGATTTAACCATGTTTTTAGCCTCAGGCAAGGCTTCCTACATGCACGGGTCAATTATTCCAATTGACGGAGGATGGCTTCTTAAATAGCCAATAGCCGAATAAAATAATCATTTGAGCCTGTAAAAATTTAGGTAAAATATTTTTAAAAAAATGTAAATTATGTAATTATTTTGTAAGAATGTATGGAAATATTTCTGAAAATAGATGGTTGTATAAATTCTAATATAATAGTAAAATGTAATAGCCGAATAATAAGTTTAATTTAAGCAAGCCCAAATGTAATTTTTAATACTAAATTAACTTAACTAGCAAATTTTTTTTAAGAGGAAATAGGAGAAAGTTTTTTAAAATGAAAGCTAAAAAATTGTTTACAACGGGTGCCGTTTTTGCCCTAGCAGCATCACTACTAGTTGGTTGTGGATCAAAGTCATCTGACAGTTCAAAAGATGAATCAAAAATTGATGATTTATCATTGATGTTTGTACCGTCAAAAAATCCTGATGACATTGTTGCAGCTACTGGTCCCTTAAGTGGTCTTCTTAAAGAAGAACTTGCTAAGGAAGGTGTTGAAGTAAAAAACGTTGACATAGCCGTTGGAACAAGTTACGAAGCTGTCGGAGAAGCTCTAAGTGCAGGAACTGCGGACGTTGGTTTTGGAGTTTCAGGTGGAACTTATGCTCTTTATAAGGACGATACAGATGTAATCCTTACTGCAACTCGTGCTGGTCTAAGTAAAGATAGCGATAATGCAAAAGACTGGAATGACGGAAAACCAACTGAAGCAACTGATAAACAGGCTAAGTCATACCGCTCACTTATCATTGCTGGTCCATCTAAAAAAGGACAAGAGCTTGCTAAAAAAGTTAATAGTGGTGAAAAATTAACTTGGGATGATTTAAACAGTGCCAACTGGGGAGTTTCATCAACAACTTCATCTGCTGGATACATCTACCCATCACTATGGTTAAATGACAATGTTAAACACAGCATCAGCGATTTGACTTCAAAAGTTCAAAATGATTCATACGGATCAGGACTTGCCCGCCTAGCATCTGGTCAAATCGATGTTCTACCAATCTATGCTGATGCAAGACGTGACTTTGCTAAAGCTTGGACAGAAGAATACGGAAAATCAGATATCTGGACTGAAACAAATGTTATCGGTGTAACAGCACCTATCTACAATGATGCAATTATTGTTTCTAAAAAATCAGACAAGATGACTGATAAAGTTAAAGAAGCCCTTCAAAATGCCCTAATCAACCTTGCAAAAACTGATGAAGGTAAGAAAATAATTAAAATCTATTCACACGAAGGTTATGAAAAAGCAACTGATGCTGACTACCAAAGCGACATCAAAATCCAAAGTCTACTAAAGGCTGAAAAATAAGTAAGTAATAAAAAATAGGGCCCAAGCATATGCTTAGCCTATTTTTTAGGGAATTAAATAAGAGAGTGAGTAATCATAAATGATTGAAATGAAGAATGTCTCAAAGGTTTATCCAAATGGGACAGTTGGTTTAGATAATATTAACCTTGAGATTGAACAGGGTGAATTTGTTGCTATTATCGGGACAAGTGGTGCTGGTAAATCAACTTTAATCAGAACCATCAATAGATTGACTGACATAACAGATGGAAGTTTAACAGTCAACGGAGTTGATATTTCAAAACTTAAAAGAAAAGAATTGAGGAAATTTAGAAGGTCTGTTGGGATGATCTTCCAATCATACAACTTGGTTCCAAGGATTTCTGTTATTAAAAATGTCTTGAATGCCCGTGTCGCTGATATGAGCTTCTTGAATGTCCTTTTTGCAAGATTTTCAAAAAAAGACAAGGAACTTGCCCTTGAGTCCCTTAGCCGTGTTGGTATCCTTGACAAGGCCTTTGTTAGGACTGACGAGCTTTCAGGGGGACAACAGCAACGTGTATCCCTTGCAAGAACTCTAGCCCAAGATTCTCAAATTCTTCTAGCAGATGAGCCTGTAGCAGCTCTTGATCCAGTAACTGCAAACGAAGTTATGGATAATTTTAGAAAGATTAATCAAGAACTTAATAAGACAGTCCTAATTAATATCCACCACGTGGATTTAGCCCTTAAGTATGCGGATAGGATTATTGCCATTCGTAAGGGGAGAATTGTCTTTGATGGTCCAAGTTCTGAGGTTACCCAAGATATCCTAGACGAAATCTACCAAAAAGAGGAAGTGAAAAATGGCCAAGCATAAAAGTATCCTTCCTGAAAAGAAGTGGCTTCTTGAGGATGGAAGTGTAGTTGTTGAAAAAAGATCCTACACCTTCTTATATGTTATCCTCTTTCTAGCCCTCCTCTTATTTTCAGTTCAGATTGTAAATTTTAATTTTTCAAAGGTTTTTAAAAATCTTTATAAATTTGTTGATATCCTACTAGCCATGTTCCCACCTAAGTGGACTTATTTTTCAGCCGTTATGAAACCTCTGGCTGATACCATTAAAATGAGTTTTGTAGGCTCACTTCTAGGAAGCCTTCTAGCTGTACCCTTTGCCTTCTTAGCAGCCAGCAACATTGTGGAAAACAAAATAATCAACAGCCTAGTAAGAATGGTCTTTACAGCCCTTCGTACCCTTCCATCTCTTGTAACGGCTCTAATTGCCACCTATATTTGGGGTCTTGGAACTTTTGCTGGGACAGTGGCCATCTTCCTCTTTTCTTTCAGCTATATTGGAAAACAATTATTTGAGCAGATTGAAACGGTTGATATGGGAGCCTTTGAGGCTCTTGAAGCCCTTGGAAGCAGTAGGAGTAAGGCTGTTGTAGCAACAATCTTCCCACAACTGATGCCCATCTACATTTCAACAGCCCTCTATAACTTTGAAGGTAACGTTCGTTATGCAGCCATCCTTGGATATGTGGGAGCTGGTGGTATTGGTGTCATCTTGAATGAAAACATTGGATGGCGTGAATACAGCAATGTGGGTATGATTTTAATCGTCCTCTTTGTGACTGTTGCCATTATTGAGCAAGTAAGTCAACTTGTTCGAAAAAAATTAACATAGGTTGGTTGAAGGAGAAAAAATGGAAACAAATAAAAAAAATAATTCAATTAGCGCTGTGTTAAGCCAGGAAAAAAGTTCAAAGAAATACCTTCTACTAATTTTATTAATAGTTGTTGCCCTCTTTGTTTGGTCTCTATCAGTTATCCAGATTAAACCTTTATCAAAAGAAGGGGTAGTTATTGCCAAGAATATTTTTTCAGGAATCATTAATCCAGACCTTGACTTCTTGATTAATTTCACCAAAAAAGGGGTTCCCTACCTCTTGGTTGAGACTATTGCCATCGCAGTTCTTGGGACCTTCTTTGGGTCACTTTTAGCCCTACCGATTGCCTTTCTTTCGGCTAAAAATATCGTTCCAAAACCCTTGGCCTTTGTCATGCGTGGTCTTAATATGGCCATTCGGACCATCCCATCATTTGTCTACGGTCTAATGTTCATCCGCGTTACAGGTCCTGGGGCGTCAGCTGGTGTTTTGACCCTAGCCCTTGTATCAATCGGAATGATTGCCAAGATGTTTACTGAAACAATCGAGGATTTGGACCAGGGAATTCTTGAGTCTCTTGAAGCTTCAGGTGCCTCTACCTTCCAAAAAATTCGCTTTGGAGTTATCCCACAACTTATGCCAGACTTCCTATCCCTTCTTTTATATCGCTTTGATATGAACCTAAGGGATGCGACCATCCTTGGTCTAGTAGGGGCAGGTGGTATCGGAGCTCCGCTTATCTTTGCCATGAATGCCTACCGCTGGAAGCAGGTTGGTTCAATCTTGATTGGACTCTTCCTCCTCATTTTCCTAGTCGAAATTTTCTCATCAAAAATCAGAAAAAAATTACTTCGTGGATAAAAAATAAAAAAGCTAGTTCCCATGGGACTAGCTTTTTGCCAGCTTCTTTACGAAAAAGTCCAGAAGATGGTATAGATTTTGTAAACTCTTTCAAACAAGTGTTATAATGTAAGCACTAACAAAATTAAAGGAGTTTACTATGTCACAACCGTTATTTTTAAGGGCTGCCCTCCAGGAAAAAATTTGGGGAGGTGCAAGGCTTGAGGAATTTGGCTTTAACCTGCCATCTAGGAAGGTCGGTGAAGCTTGGTCCATATCAGCCCACCAAAATGGCCTATCAGTAATCGAAAATGGTGAATTTAAAGGACTTAGCCTAGATGTCTTGTATAAAAAAAGGCCCGATCTTTTTGGCCATCCCAAAGACCCTGTTTTCCCCCTTTTAACTAAGATTTTAGATGCCAATGAATGGCTGAGTGTCCAGGTTCATCCAGACGATGACTATGGTTTACGGGTTGAAGGGGAACTTGGTAAGACAGAATGTTGGTATATTATTGATGCTAGCCCAGGAGCTGAGATTATCTATGGTCATAAGGCTAAATCAAGGGAAGAATTAAAGGCTATGATGGATGCGGGTAGATGGGACGACCTCCTTGAGCGGATACCTGTCAAGAAGGGGGACTTTTTCTTTGTTCCATCGGGTACCGTCCATGCTATAGGGCCAGGAATTTTAATTCTTGAAACCCAGCAATCAAGTGATACTACCTACCGCCTGTATGATTTTGATCGCCCTGATGACAGTGGTAATCTAAGGGAACTCCATCTGGATAAGGCTCTTGACGTTATAACAGTTCCAGCCCTTGAAAATTCCCTTCAAAGCAATATTTCAACCTATCCTGATGGCCAGATTACAAGCCTTTTGGAATCAGAATTTTTTAATATTGAAAAATGGGTGATTAAAGGTGACATGTCCTTTGTTCAAAAGAGTCCCTATAGTCTAGTCACAGTTCTTGAAGGAGTAGGCAAGCTTCAAGTGTCAGGAACCAGCTATCCGCTAGCTAAAGGCCAAAGCTTTATCCTAGCAAATGACATTAAGAGCTGGCAGATATCAGGTGAATTGACCCTGCTCGCGAGTTCTATTTCCAGTAAATAAATAAGATCCCAAGGAAGGCTACTAGCCTTCCTTTTTGCATTCAAAAAAGTTGAAAAATTGTAGACTGAGCTTGCAGCAAGCTAATGATGGTAACTTTCCTTGGTATATGGTATAATATCCACAATTAAAACGGGGTTTTTCAAAGGGTGTATAACATGAGTAGAATGATGCCTGCTTATATTAGAGCAGAAGGAATAGAATTATACGAAAATCATAAGGTGACTGATGTCAACCTGGGTGACATGGTTTTGTCGGCCAATGTTGACGGAGAGCTTGTAAGCTATGATTTGGACGGGGAGAATGACTTTTGTAGCTGCCAGGTTTTTGCCAGCAAAAAATACTGCCAGCACATAGCTGCCATTGAGGAGTATCTAAAACAAGATCAAAAGTCAAATAGCTCCAACCAAATTTTAGAAATAGCAGAGAGGACTCAAAAGTTCAATCAGGAACTTAGTTTTGGTTCTAATTTCTTGAAGGAAATCAATGAAATTGATGACGACTATGAGGATAGTCTAAGTCTTGGAGTTGAAATATTTGATACAGCATCCTCTGGCCATCTCTTCCACCATGGGGACAATCTGGCTTTGACCATCAAAATTAGGGCAGCCAAGGCTAGTAGGTCTTATATCGTCAAAGATATTCCGCATTTTTTAGGCATCATTGAAAAAAATGAACTTTATCAATTAGGCAAGGACTATTTGGTAAGGCTTAATATCAGTAATTTTGATGAAAATTCGCAGAATTTTATCCGCCTACTCATTAAGCTTTTGCCAGGAGAAGTCCTGGTTGAAAATGAAACCTACCAAAAAAACGGTCGCTTTCTAGTTATCCCCCTAAGTAGCCTTGAGCCCATTCTTGAAGAAGCCTACCTTTTGGATGATTTTAAGTTGACCATAGGCTCTCGAGATCTTACCTTTTTCTCCTTCCTTGACCTTGATTCAGAGGCAGGACTTTTCACCTTTAAGGTTGAGCCCCAAGATGATAACATAAGCCTTAAATTATTCAGGAAGGCTTTTAAGGAATTTTACGCGGGAAAAATTATTAATTTTGAAAATTATTTCTATCTTTTAAGTATCGAGCAGGCCAAACTTCTTGAGCGGATCAATAAAATAATTGATGAAGATGTGAAGATGAATCTTGAGCCCAAGATGATTTTTGACTACAAGGAGAAGGATCAACTTTCCATGGCCCTTGAACGCCTTGAAACTATCGGACAAGTCGAGGCTAATAAATCATTTAGGATTCATAAGTTTAAGCCGATTTTCTACTTTGATTTGTCAACCAGGCTTGATTTATCCATCGTCTTTGACTATGGTGACTTTGAGGTAACAAGCCTTAAGGAGCTTGAAGAACTTGATTTTTCAAGGGACCTTTTGATGGAGAAGAAGATTTTTACCTGTATGACAAGCCTTGGCTTTCCAAGAGGCTTTAAGTCATCTCAAATTCGACCCCTTAATGATAAATTATATGAATTTTTCACCAAGGTAATTCCTGAATTTGAGCTTTTAGGAGAGGTTGTTTTATCACCAAGTCTTAAAAACCTTCGGGTTGAGGCTAGCGATGATTTAGAGATATCAACCAGCGGAAATCTGCTTGATATCAAATTTGATTTTTCAGATATTGACGATAGTGAGCTTGAGAAGGTCATTAAAAGGCTTAGGAATAATGAAGACCACTATGTGACCGACTCTGGAAAGATTCTCCTCTTTAATAAAAAGAATTTCAAACCTATTAGGGAGGTTCTAAGTGAGCTTGGGGATTCTGTTGCGACCAAGGATGGCAAATTAACCCTTCCAGTTTACCGCACCTTCCAGATAGCTAGGATTTTTGAGGGAGTCAAGTCAGTAAGATATTCCCAGGAATTTAAGAATCTTTACAAGGATTTAACCCATCCAGAGGAGTTTCCCTTCAGCCAGCCTGAGGAAATTAAGGCAGATCTTAGACATTATCAGGTTGATGGTGTTAAGTGGATGAAGATGCTGACCAGTCACCATATGGGAGGGATTCTTGCTGATGATATGGGGCTTGGGAAAACCTTGCAGTCGATTACCTTTTTGGTATCTAGCATGAAAGATTGTGACAAGTCCCTGATTGTAGCACCGTCAAGTCTTATTTACAACTGGGAGAGCGAATTTAAGAAGTTTGCCCCCCAGATGAATCTTGTAGTGGTTGAGGGCAGTAAAAAGTTACGGGAGCAGATAATATCTGATGACCACCAGATTTATGTTACAAGTTACGGCTCATTCTTAAAAGACTTGGATGCCTACCAGGAAAGGGAGCTTAACTTCCTTTTGATGGACGAGGCTCAGACTGTTAAGAATGCCCAAAGTAAGACCAACAAGGCCCTTGCCCAGTTGAAGGTCGACACGGTCTTTGCCATTAGTGGTACCCCCATTGAAAATCGACTTGATGAGATGTGGGCCCTCTTCAACATTGTCATGCCTGGCCTATTTGGTGACAAGAAGAAATTCATTAAGACCCCTTCTGAAAGCATTGCCCGGATTATAAAACCTTTTATTATGAGGCGGAAAAAAGATGAGGTTCTTAAGGAATTACCTGAAAAGCTTGAAATTGTTCACTACAGTGAATTAACTGAAGAGCAGAAGGTAATTTACTTGGCCCAGCTGCAAACCATGCAGGATAAGATTAAATCGATGGACAAGGGTGAGTTTAACCGGAATAAGATTGAAATTTTATCGGGAATTACACGCCTCAGACAGATTTGTGATACCCCAGCCCTCTTTATGCCTGATTATGAAGGAAGTAGTGGAAAACTTGAGCTCTTGACCAATCTTTTGGAGCAAATCAAGGAAAATGGCCACAGACCTTTAATCTTTTCACAGTTTACTAAGATGTTTGACTACATTGAAGAAGGCATGAAAAAAGTGGGGCTTTCAAGCTACAAGCTGACAGGTGCAACCCCTGCAAAAGATCGCCTTCACATGGTTGAAGCCTTTAATGCAGGCAGCCGAGATGCCTTCTTGATCTCCCTTAAGGCAGGAGGAACAGGCCTTAATCTAACAAGTGCCGATGTTGTAATCTTAGTCGATTTATGGTGGAATCCATCAGTTGAGGAGCAGGCCATCTCGCGTGCTCATAGAATGGGACAAAAGCGAACTGTTGAAGTTATAAGATTGGTCACAAGAGGCACAATTGAAGAAAAAATTCAAGAAATCCAAAGTAAGAAGCAGGATTTGATAACAACCGTCCTTGATGGAGGCGTTTCAAATCGCAATATCACAGAAGATGAGATTATGGAGATTCTTGGTTTACAGCTTTAAATAAGGTCTATTTTAAGCTATAATGAAAGGATAGAGAAGGAATAATGGTATGAAAGAGAAAATAAATAAGGTTCAATTTCCCTGTATTCCAGATGGAATCCATTTAGAAGTTGATGACAGAGTCTTATATACAAATGACGAACTTTTAACCAAAAGAAATGTTAGGAGGGCTGAGCTTGAGCTTTTAGAAACCGCCCCCTTTCCCAGGCCAGATAAAAAAAGTCCTTATGAGAAGGCTGGTGTTTTTACCCAGGTTCCGCAAAAGGAGCAGGCCAAAAAAGGAGAAGTAAAGCTTCCGACTACAAAGCCTCGGAAGAAGACCTACCGGGCCCCAGAAAGGCCCAAGGGCTATGTTTATCCAACTGAGCGGATGTCAAATCTTGGAAATTCAAACTTTAACCAGCGTCCTCTTGGAGGAAATAAGGTCACGGGATCAAGCAAGGCTTGGACCCAGCTGCCCTTACCTGTCACGGTGGAGGTCAAAGACCATCAGGAGGGAAAGTTTGAGCGACCTGAGGCCATAAGTTCACGAATTTTATCATCAAATGTTTCTCCCAACAAACATACCAAAAGTCCTAGAAATTTTGATGCCTTAGCCAAGGAATCGCGTGAAATACAAGAGGAAAAGAAGCAAAAATCATCCGAGAGTAAGAATCTTGGCAGTGATTACTTTGAAAGAAAAAGAAATACTCTTTTTGAAAGAGGAAGTTATTAAATAGGTCATTAAAAGCAATTATTATAAAATTATTATCACTGACCATGAGATAACGACAAAAATGACAAGCAAAAGTATTAAGTAAGAAGGAAAAAAGATGTCGAAAACATATCACTTTATTGGAATTAAGGGTGCAGGTATGAGTGCACTTGCATTATTATTGAATCAACTAGGAGAAAGTGTCCAAGGAAGCGATAGCACTGATTATTACTTCACCCAACGTGGGCTAGAATTAGCTGATATAAAGATTCTACCCTTTGATGAAGAAAATATTACAGTTGATACTGAACTTATCGCAGGAAATGCCTTTCATGCTAGTAATAATGTCGAAGTTGCCTATGCTGAGAAAAATGGCTTTAAATACAAGAGGTATCATGAATTTCTAGGAGAATTTATGAGACGCTTCACAAGTATCGGTGTAGCTGGAGCCCATGGTAAAACTAGCACAACTGGCCTTTTGTCGCACGTTTTAAAGAATATAAGTGATGCCAGTTATTTAATTGGTGATGGGACAGGCTACGGGAATGCTTCTAGCGAGTATTTTGTCTTTGAAAGTGATGAGTATGAACGTCATTTCATGCCTTACCATCCTGAGTACTCAATTATTACCAATGTAGACTTTGACCATCCAGACTACTTTACAGGTGTTGAGGATGTTTACTCTGCCTTTGAGGACTATGCCAATCAGGTAACAAAAGGTGTCTTTGCCTATGGTGAAGATGAATACCTAAGAAGACTTAAGACTAAGGCACCTCTTTATTTCTATGGTTTTGAGGAAAATGATGACTACTTGGCTAAGAATGTAAAAAGGGCGACTGATGGTTCAACCTTTGATGCCTACTTCAGGGGAGAATTTCTTGGAACCTTTGAGGTACCAACCTACGGTAAGCACAATATCTTAAATGCCTTAGCAGTAGTTGCTGTCTGCCATGATCTAGGACTTGATCTTGAAGAGGTCAAAAAGGACATGAAGACCTTTACAGGGGTTAAACGCAGATTTACAGAAAAGATGGTCAATGAGCACATAATTATTGATGATTTTGCCCACCATCCAACCGAGATTGAAGCGACAATTGATGCAGCCCGTCAAAAATATCCAGATCGTGAGATTGTTGCTGTCTTCCAGCCCCACACTTTTACAAGAACCATCGCCTTGATTGATGATTTTGCTAAGAGCTTAAATCTGGCTGATTCAGTCTATCTGGCTGAGATTTACGGAAGTGCTAGGGAGGCTGACCACGGAGATGTTAAGGTGGCAGACCTTGCTGCAAAGATTGACAAGCCAGCTCAAGTTATCTCAGTTGATAATGTTTCACCCCTCCTTAATCATGAAAATGCCGTTTATGTTTTCATGGGAGCAGGGGACATTCAAAAGTATGAATATGCCTTTGAAAAATTATTGGGTCAATTGACCAATAATGTCCAGTAGTTGAGGGCTCGCTTTACTAGCGGGCTTTTTTTAAAAGTAAAATTCTTCCCGGCAACAGCTAAATATCGGCCGGGAGCCTTAGGAAAAGGGAAAGTATTTTTGGTAGAATGATTGTATGAAGACCAGATTATTTATAATTTTAGAACTAATATTTTTAATTGCTAGCTTGGTAACCTTGATTGGGGAGCCCATTTTTGCTGCCTGCCTAATTTTGACTGTCGTAATCGGGATGCTGTTATCAAAATTTGACTGGTTTATTTTCAAATTAATCCTGACAGTACTAGGTCTTGTCATGGCTATTTTTGTCTTTGAAAACTTCTTCTTTTGGTTGGCCCTTATCCTGGCTGTAATTGCCATTGTTTACTTTGTAAGGCTGCCTAAGAAGCAACAAAATTTTGATATGATTGAAACCTACTATGATGAGTGGGATGACCGCGTTTTTATCAAGGAAAATTTGGATTTTTCAAGAATTTCAGGACAAGAGTTGTACCGCTTTGATGATATAAATATTATTAAGGTTATTAGCGATGATGTTATCGATCTTGAGCAGACAAATTTTAGGCAGGATGAAAATATAATCATGTTGAGAAAATTCATTGGTGATACCAAGATAATTGTTCCTAAGGGAATGGCTGTCTCAGTTGACTATGCCTCTTTAAGAGGAGGCGTCAACCTATTTGGAGAAAGGTCCAATCTGAGCAAGGAGCGAATTAAATATTATTCAGATGATTTCACTGAAAATCCCCGCCGCCTTAAGATTTATGTTGATACTTTTATGGGTGATTTGACGGTGGTTTGCCTATGATAAAACAGTCGATTTTTAAGACCTTTCTTTATGGCTTTTTGGCGAGCTTAATTTCAATTTTAGTTGTTATCTATACTCTGGCTGTAAGTTCAAGAGGTTTTTATCAGGTTCTTATGAGTCACTGGCGAGCTTCATGGATTATTTTTTCCGTAAGTGCCCTCCTAAGTTTAGCCTTCACTGTTCTTACTTATTTGAGTCAAAGGCGGCTTATTCGTCAGTTTAATTGGGCGACAAATCTTTCCTTAAAGGGTGATTTGACCAACAATCAGGACCTTAATAAGCTTGTCCTAAGGATTAGAAATCTTACCCAACAGCTCCAAGAAGCAAGCAGGGAAGATACTGTAAGGCAGGTTGATATTGTAACAGAAGAACGTAAGCGTATTTCACGGGAACTCCATGATTCAGTTAGCCAGCAGCTTTTTGCGGCAACCATGATTTTGTCAGGGGTAGTCAGCAATAAGAATTTGGACACGGAGCAGATGACCACCCAGGCCAGGCTTGTCCTTAAAATTCTTCATGAGGCTCAAAATGAAATGCGGGCCCTCCTCCTTCATTTAAGGCCAGTTGAGCTTAACGGGAAGTCCTTAATTGACGGTATTACAAGTCTTGTTGATGAGCTTCAGGCCAAAATATCTGGAAAAATAAGCTGGGTTTATGACACCAATATTAAGCTTTCAAAAACTGTTGAGGATAATATTTTTAGAATCATGCAGGAGCTTTTAAGTAACGCCTTAAGGCACTCTAAGGCTCAAAATATTGATATTTCACTGCTTGCAAGTGGAAGGTCAGTTATTTTAAGGGTTGAGGATGATGGAGTTGGTTTTGATACCAAGGAAACAAAGACGGCAAGTTACGGCCTAAAAAATATAAGAGAGAGATCAGTCCTTCTTGGAGGAGATGTAAAAATTGTTAGTGCACCCAATCAAGGCACAAGCATAGAAATAAGGATTCCACAAAATGAGCATAAAAGTAGTGATAGTTGATGACCATGAGATGGTCAGGCTTGGACTTTCAAGTTTTTTAAATATTCAAGAGGACATCGAGGTGGTGGCAGAAGCTTCTGATGGCAATATCGGTGTTGAATACGCCAAAAAATATAATCCAGATGTTATCCTAATGGATCTTGTCATGAATCAGATGGATGGGATTGAAGCCAGTCAGACCATCCTAGCAGAAAACCCCCAGGCAAAAATTTTGATTTTAACCAGTTTCTTGGATGATGAAAAAGTCTTTCCAGCCCTTGCGGCTGGAGCCAAGGGTTATATCTTAAAAACTTCTCAGGCTGATGAGATAGCTGAGGCCATCAGGAAAATATATTCTGGCGAGGATGTTTTAAGTGACAGTGTCCGCCAAAAAATTTATGAAAAAAATCACCGGGCCCCTGAACTTTATGATGATCTGACAGCAAGGGAACTTGAGGTACTTCGTGAGCTTAGTAAGGGACTTAGCAATCAGGAGATTGCGGACAGTCTCTTCATCAGCCTAAAGACAGTTAAAACTCATGTTTCAAATATCTTAGCAAAACTTGAGGTTGATGATAGGACACAAGCTGTAATTTATGCCCTCCAGCATGGTCTAGCTGGCTAGATTCTTTATTTTATTTGGCTTTTTTTCTATAATTAAAGCATGAAAGTAGTTTTTATTATATAGGAAAAGGTGGATACTTATGGAAGACTTATTGAAGCGGGCTCAGGATATAAAGATAATTTTCTTTGATATTGATGATACCTTAAGGGTTAAAGATAGTGGATTTATTCCACCATCAATCAAGGAAGTATTTTTCCGCTTGCGAGAAAAAGGTATTTTAACAGGAATCGCAACGGGCCGAAATTTTTCAGGTGTAGTGCCAGAAATTCGTGCCCTCAAACCAGATTTTTTTGTTACAATTAATGGTAGTCATGCTCAAGATAAAGATCAGAAGCTTATCTATAAAAATCCTCTTTCAAGGGAGTTGATTGAAGATATTATCGCTTGGGCCAAGGGTGAACGGATTGACTATGCCTTTGTTGCAAGTAATCAAGTTGTTATTAATAAATGGGGTGATTTGGCCAAGGAGGCAATTACGCCAATTTATGGTAAAATTAACGAGGATGAAAATTACTACGAGGAAGACGACATCTATCAAATGCTGACCATTACGGAGCGTGATGTAGACGACAGCCTACCTGATAAACTTAAGGATCAGATTCGCCTGGTTAGGTGGCATGAATATAGCAGTGACGTCGTCCCTTATCTTGGGAGTAAGGCCTTGGGAGTTTCTAAGGTTCTTGAAAGCTTAGGCCTTACGAGGGAAAATCTGTTAGTTTTTGGTGATGGCCTGAATGACCGAGAAATTTTTGATTATGCTGGAATTTCTGTGGCCATGGAAGTATCCCATCCAGACCTTAAAAAAAGGGCCAGCTTGGTGACTGAGACTGTTGAAGCTGATGGCATCAAAAAGGCCCTTGAGCAATTAAAAATTATTTAAGAAGGAAGTAAAATGACAAATACAAATTATCCACAGGTTGACATCCAAAATGCACCTGGACAAATCGCAATTATTAAAACAAATCATGGTGACATGAAGGTCAAATTATTTACAGACCTTGCACCCAAAACAGTTAAAAACTTCGTTGAACTAGCAAAAGAAGGCTATTATGATGGAATCATCTTCCACCGTATTATTTCAGATTTTATGATTCAAGGTGGTGACCCAACTGGTACTGGTATGGGTGGTGAAAGCATCTACGGGACAAAATTTGAGGATGAATTCTCAAACAAGGTCTTTAACATCCGCGGTGCCCTTTCAATGGCTAATGCTGGTCCTAATACTAACGGTAGTCAATTCTTCATCGTTCAAAATGAACACATGGCTTATTCTAAAGATGTTCTTGTTAATGGTGGCTGGCCTGAGGAAATCGCTGAACTTTACACTGGCGGAGGAACTCCTCATCTGGATGGCCGTCACACAGTTTTTGGTCACCTCTATGATGAAGCTTCTTACAAGACCCTTGATAAGATTGCAAAAGTTCCTACAGGCTTCCAAGACAAGCCAGTTGATGATGTTGTCATCACTAAAATTGAAATCGTTAATGATTCAGACGGCAAATTCATCGACAGCTCAAAAGTAAAAAAAAACTAAAGATAGGTGACATTGTTGATGCGACCATTACTGGTGTTCAGACCTACGGAGCCTTTGTAAAGTTTGCAAATAACTGCCACGGGCTAATCCATATTTCGGAGATTAAATCTGGTTATACAAAAAATATCATGGATACCGTAAGTTTGGGCCAGGAGGTTGAGGCTCAAATCATTGATATTGATGAGTACACTGGGAAAATAAGTCTCTCCCTTCGCACCATGGAAGACAAACCCCAGCTGCACCACAATAAAAAAAAGAGACGCTATAAGCAAAAGTATAATCAACCCGGCTTTACGAGCCTTGCCAATCAACTGGACAAGTGGGTTGAGGAAAATACAGAATACTTAAAGGGGCAGGGTAAGGTCAATAATCAATAAAAGCATTTGGAGGATAGTTTGAAAAGTATAGAGTACAGGCAACATCTTGTTAAGGTGATTTCAATCTTAGCTATTTTGGGCTCCCTCGTTTTGGGGTATTATTTGTACCGACTGGGAATATTTAACGATGATAATATCATTAAATCAACAGCTGCTGAGCATCCATTTTTAGGGGCCTTGTTGATAATTGGCCTACAAATTATCCAAGTGGTGGTATCATTTCTCCCTTCAGGTATCCTGTGTGCTTCTGCCGTCCTCATTTATGGTCCCATCCAAGGTTTTTTATACAATTACTTGGGCATTGTTATTGGAAGTATCATTTTATTTTATCTGGGACGGGAGTTTGGTAAGCCCTTTGTTCAGACCTTTGTGCCAGATAAAACCTACAATAAGTATTTATCAAAGGTTGATCAGGGAAGGAAATTCGATTGGTTTTTCTTCTGGGCAATCTTTGCTCCCCTGGCACCTGATGATGTCCTAGTCTTAGTTGCCAGCCAAACAAGGATGTCCTATAAATTTTTTATCCGCTCAATCCTGATTGGTAAGATATTTGGTGTGGGTATCTATAGTTACGTTTGGACCTCAGGTCTTGAGTGGCTACAAAAATTGTTTTAAAAGACTAAGGTAAAAGGCAGATTGCCTTTTTCTTTGTGGCCAAAATAGTGTATAATATTTTAAGTTGAAAGGATTATTCATGAAAAATAATAAAAAATCTTGGGATTTGCGAATTGATTACGCCCTAATACTACCAGTCCTTCTTCTTTTAATTATAGGACTTGGCTCAATCTATATAGCCATAAGTCACGACCATCCAAGCCAGGCCATAAGGCTTGTTAGCCAGCAGGGTATCTGGGCCCTCCTTGGCGTCTTGGTCGCAGTGGTGGTCATGCACTTTAATTCCAAGTACCTGTGGAAGATGACCCCCTTATTTTATATCCTAGGGATTATTTTGATGATTCTTCCCCTTGTTTTCTATGACAACCAAATAGTTGCGAGCACCGGGGCAAAGAACTGGGTATCCTACCACGGAAAGACCTACTTCCAACCATCGGAGTTGATGAAAATATCCTATATTTTGATGATGGCAAGGGTTGTGACTAGCATGCAGTCAAGGCTTGATTTGGACAATATAAAGGATTCCTTCAATCTGATTTTTAGGCTTTTTCTAGTGACCCTACCGGTCATTATCCTCTTGAAGCTCCAAAATGACTTTGGGACCCTCTTGGTCTTTCTGGCTATTTATGCAGGTGTTATTTTTGTTTCAGGTATTCCCTGGAAAATTATTGTACCTGTGGCCCTTACGGTGATTTTACTGGGTGGTGGTATCCTTTATTTGACAACAGTTGATTGGGGCCGAAGCTTCCTGATGTCCATCGGTTTTGAAAAATATCAACTCCAAAGGATTGATGCCTGGTTCCATCCCTTTGAAAGTGCCCAAAGTATAACCTACCAACAGGCCCAGGGACAGATATCAATTGGTATCGGTGGCCTTCTTGGTTACGGCTTTAATGTGGCAACCATCCCCGTTCCTGTACGGGAAAGTGACATGATTTTTACGGTAATTGCTGAAAATTTTGGTTTTGTTGGGGGGACTCTTTTGATTCTTCTCTACTTTTTCCTTATTTACCAAATGCTTCGGGCAACTTACAAGTCAAATAACCAGTTTTATACCTATATTTCAACGGGAATTATTATGATGATTCTCTTTCACGTTTTTGAAAATATCGGGGCAACAATTGGAGTCTTACCCCTTACAGGAATCCCCCTTCCCTTTATATCACAAGGTGGATCAAGTTTAATTAGTAATTTAATCGGTGTGGGACTAGTCATGTCCATGACCTTTAATCAAACTGATGAAAGTATAGATATTCCCGTAGAAGCTGATGCTAGCGGGAAGAAGATATATCGTAGAAGTAGGATAAGCAAGTAGCTTGTCCTCTTTTTATAAGTCTTTTTCAAGCCTTATTATAAAAAAATAAGTGATTTTTATAGATAAATATTTGATAATCTTTTATCAAAGTGGTAGATTATAGGTAAAGCTTATTAAATATTTCCCAGGGGAAATAAGGAGGAAAAAGAAATGTCTACGATTGTTAATTTATTTTGTTCAGCGGGGATGAGTACATCAATGTTTGCTAAAAAAATGCAAGATGAGGCCAACACACGTGGTCTTGACTATAAGGTTACAGCTTATGGACTTGCTGAGGTTGATGATAGGGGACAAGAAGCTGATGTCATCATGATTGGCCCGCAAGCTCGCTACATTCTTGATGATGTTGCTAAAAAATTCCCAGAAATTCCAGTCAAGGATATTCCTATGCAAATGTACGGTTTAATGCAAGGTGACAAGGGTCTTGACTTTGCCATTGAGCTTTTAGAAGCTAAATAAGTTGATAAAAAAGATTTTAAGGAAATATCCCTTCCTTAAAATCTTTTTTGTGATATAATGAGCACATGAAATATGATGATTATATATGGGATTTGGGCGGAACGCTTTTAGATAACTATGAAACATCAGCTCAAGCATTCGAAAGAACCTTAAAAAAATTTGGAATAAGTGTAAGTCATCAGGAAATTTATGATGCCTTAAGAAAATCAACTGATTATGCAGTGGACAAATTTGCAGGCTCTGTTCCTGGATTTTTGGCAAGCTACAAGGAAGAAGAGCGACTTTCCCTTGAAAAGCCTGTTCTTTTTGATGGTGCAAGCCAGGTGCTAGCAGCCATTAAGGCAGCTGGCGGCAAGAATTTTATGATTAGTCACCGGAATAATCATGTTTTGGATATTTTAAAGGCGGCCGGTATAGATAAATTTTTTACGGAAGTGGTTACCAGTGACAATGGATTTCCAAGAAAACCAGATCCCAAGTCAATTCTCTATCTGGTTGATAAGTATGAGATGACAAGGCCTGTAATGATTGGCGACCGGAAGTTAGACATTGAGGCGGGTAAGAATGCGTCAGTCCCAACCATTTTCTTTTCTTCTGACCAAGAAGACACGGACGCAAGCTATAATGTTAAAAATTTAAAGGAAATCCTTTCCCTGTGAAGGATTTCTTTTTTCTTGCTTGATAGCCAGTTCATGGAAAACCAGAGCCAAGAAAAAATTTCAATAATATGGTATAATGGGACTAATAAAGTGAACACAGGAGTAAGTAAATTGGCTGATGAAATCAAAGATTTAAAAGCAAAAGCACAGGAATATGATGCTAGCCAAATACAGGTTTTGGAAGGTCTTGAAGCAGTTAGGATGCGTCCAGGCATGTATATTGGATCAACCAGTAAGGAAGGTCTCCATCATTTAGTTTGGGAGATTGTAGATAATTCAATTGATGAGGCTCTTGCAGGTTTTGCAAGTCACATTGAGGTTATAATTGAAGAGGATAACTCCATCACAGTTATTGATGATGGGCGTGGTATCCCAGTTGATATCCAGGAAAAAACAGGACGTCCGGCTGTTGAAACAGTCTTTACGGTCCTTCATGCTGGAGGGAAATTTGGCGGAGGCGGCTATAAGGTTTCAGGCGGTCTCCACGGAGTAGGGTCAAGTGTTGTTAATGCCCTTTCAACCCAGCTTGATGTTACAGTCCATAAAAATGGACAGAAATACTATCAGGAATACCACCGAGGAGTTGTAGGCGATGATTTAAGGATTATCGGTCAAACAGACCTTCAAGGGACAACAGTCCACTTCACTCCTGATGCTGAGATTTTTAAGGAAACAACTGAATTTGACTTCAATAAGTTGGCAACCAGGGTACGTGAGCTGGCCTTCTTGAATCGTGGACTTAGGATTTCGATTGAAGACAAAAGGAATAAGGATGGGAAGATTTTAAGCTACCACTATGAAGGTGGAATCCAGTCCTATGTATCCTTCATCGATGAGAAGAAGACAGTTCTTTTTGACCCACCAATCTACACTGAAGGGGAGATGGAGAATATTTCAGTTGAAGTTGCTATGCAGTATACCAGCGACTACAGCTCAACTGTTTTAAGCTTTGCCAACAATATCAATACCCATGAGGGTGGAACACATGAGCAGGGCTTTAGAACAGCACTGACCCGGGTTGTGAATGATTATGGGCGTAAGAACAAGCTGCTTAAGGATAATGAAGACAATCTGACAGGAGATGATATCAGAGAAGGTCTTACGGCTGTAATTTCAGTTAAGCATCCCAACCCACAGTTTGAGGGACAAACCAAGACAAAGCTTGGTAATAGTGAGGTTTCAAGAATTGTAAACCGCCTCTTTTCTGAGGCCTTGGAGCGTTTTCTCCTGGAAAATCCACAGGTTGCTAGAAAGATTGTTGACAAGGGAATCCTTGCTTCTAAGGCTAGAATAGCTGCCAAAAGAGCTCGTGAAGTGACCCGCAAGAAGTCAGGCCTTGAAATATCAAATCTACCAGGGAAACTTGCTGACTGTTCTTCAAATGATCCCAAACAGACTGAGTTATTCATTGTCGAAGGGGACTCAGCCGGAGGTTCTGCTAAATCAGGACGAAACCGAGAATTCCAGGCCATTTTACCCATTCGTGGTAAGATTTTGAATGTGGAAAAGGCTACGATGGATAAAATTTTAGCCAATGAGGAGATTCGCTCCCTCTTTACGGCCATGGGAACTGGCTTTGGCGGGGACTTTGATGTTGAGAAGGCCCGCTATCAAAAGTTAGTCATCATGACTGATGCTGACGTTGACGGAGCCCACATTAGGACCCTTCTTTTAACTCTTTTCTACCGTTACATGCGTCCGATAGTTGAGGCTGGCTATGTCTACATTGCCCAACCTCCAATCTACGGGGTTAAGTCTGGTAAGACCATCAACTACATCCAACCAGGTGAAAACCAGGAAATTGAGCTCCAAAAGATGATTGAAGAGATGTCAAATGGCCGTACCAAGCCAGTTGTTCAAAGGTATAAGGGACTTGGAGAGATGGATGACCATCAATTGTGGGAAACAACCATGGATCCAGAGCATAGGACCATGGCCCGTGTGACCGTTGAAGATGCTGCGGAAGCTGATATGATTTTTGACATGCTGATGGGGGACCGAGTTGAACCCCGCCGTGATTTCATTGAAGCTAATGCTAAATACAGTACCATTGATATTTAAAACAGGATACAAATAAAAAACCTAGAATATTCTAGGTTTTTTATTTGCCCTCAACTGGGGCTGTTTCTTGATTTTGGCTGCTCTCACTACCTGATGTAGCTTGATTTACATTAAGTTCTGGGTGAAGTTCCTTATAACTATAGTTTTTAAAGAGTTCAACAGTCGAAGTATTATTATTTTTACTAAAGATACTTGTTGACTGACTTCCCAGCTTGTCCTCGATTTCAAGCTCTTTCTTGTAACCGTGGTTGTAGGCATAATCATCAGGGTCAACGGCCTTTAGATTATCCTTGTCATAAAATCTTAAAAGGTCCCCTCGAGTTAGTTTGTCGCTAATGGACAATTGTTCACTGGCCTTACTTGCATAGCTGTCAATCAGATTTTTAGTCTCAGGGGTCGGGTTTGTAATCTCCTCTCCTGTGTCAGTCTTATAAATCCGGTCATTATAAACGCTGTAGTCACGAGCAACAAAATTCCCATTGTCCCTGAAGGCTACAAGATTTTCATGATCCGGACTCAGTAGATCTTGACCTAGCTGGAGGTACTTACTTGTATCAATTCCAAGAAGGTGGAGCATGGTAGGAAGATTGTCGACTTCGCCACCAAAGGTGTGGTTGATATAGCCCTTGTCTTGTCCAGGTAGGACAATCATGTAAGGAACCCTTTGAAGCATGGCATTGTCATAAGATGACCAGGTTTCTTTTTTCTTACCAAGGAGGGCTGCAAGGTCAGGGTTTCTTGAATTTGATATTCCGTAGTGGTCTCCGTAAAGAACAATCATTGAATTTTCATAAACACCTGTGGCCTTTAAATAATCAAAGAATTCCTTAACAGCTTGATCTAGGTAGTTGGCTGTAGCAAAATATCCATTGATGGTATCATCTTCTGTCTTAGCAAGTGGGAAGCCCTCATCCTCGTTTTTAAACTGTGAGTAAGGATAGTGGTTACTTACGGTGATGAATTTTGTATAAAAAGGCTGTTGGAGGTGCTCCAGATACTGAATGGACTGGCTAAAGAAGTACTTGTCGTGAAGACCGTACTGGAAGGAGTTGTCTTTGGTTACATCAAAGTAGCTTTGATCAAAGAAGTAGTCGTAGCCTAAATGCTTGTAGGTCTCATTACGATTCCAGAAGGTTCCAGCATTTCCGTGAAAAACGGCACTAGTGTAGCCTGCTGTCTGACCAAGGATGGCAGGAGCTGCTTGGAAGGTATTCTTGCCTCCATTTTGGACGAAGAGAGACCCTTGGGTTAGACCAAAGAAGGAATTTTCCATGAGGGTTTCGGCATCTGACGTTTTACCTGCCTTTACTTGATGGAAGAAATTATCAAAGGCAAAGGTTTCCTTGCCGTGGAAGAGGGAGTTTAAAAAGGGAGTAACCTCGTGCTCAACACCCGCCTCATCCTTTAGCTTGTAGTCAATTAAAAATTGCTGGAAGCTTTCTAGGTGGATATAGATAACATTGCGTCCCTTGGCTAAGCCGTAGTAGTCGGGATTGGGACTAGCATAGTGTTTATTAACGTATTCTTCAACGGAATTCAAATCTTCTGGGGTGGCCACATTCCTGATTTGATTAATCTTATAGGTATTGATGGCGTCATAGGTAATGAATGGTTGAAGACCCAGATACCTAACAATATAGGTATTTGAAAATCCCCTGGTTAGAAGTTCTGGTCGATCAATTTCCGCTAGGGCTAAGTTCATTGAAAAAAGAAGGATTGAGAAAATAGAAATGGCCACACTTGCTTTTTTCTTGATGGGACGGGGGTCACTTTTTATAAATTTTGTTTTACATAAAAAGGCCAGGATGGGAAAGTCGATAATATAGAGTAAATCCCAAGGGCGAAATAGATTAACAGCTGACTGACCAAGTCCTGCAGACACCTTGCTTGACCCCTTGATGGTATTTAAGGTGATGAAATCCGAAAATTCCCTGAAGTATACAGAATTAGAGAAGAGCCAAAGGGATAGGGCTATGAAGATTATCCACTCCAGGCTATAAAAAACTTTTGAATTCTTAAAATATAGGGGAATGGCCAAAAGAAAGAGGGCCGTTGGTAGGGGATTAAAGATAGCCAAAAGTGTTTGGTAGGAATTTTCAAGGTCAAGGTCAAAATCAACAAAGTATGCAAACATTGATTTTAGCCACAATAAAATAACTAGTAAAAGAACAAAACCAAGACGCGTTCCGATAATGTTTCTTATTTTTTTCAACAAAATTAACACCTGAATTCTATAAAATATTTCTGTCATGAACATTTATGTCTCAAGGACACAGTCACCCCTTATTTTACTATTTACCTTCACAAAAAGCAAAGTAAATTACGGATGCGACCTACATATTAGTCCTGTATCCATAAAGTTTCCTTAAAATTTTCTTAAAAAATCGAGGAGGTAGGTGCTTTTTTGGCTAGGCCCAGACTAGTTGATTATTAAGGAAGCTCGCTGATTTTTATGTTATAATGTTAACTAATTAAAGCAAAAAGAAGCTTTTTGGAGTTGAGGAGTGAACTTTTTATATGATAGATTTACAAATAAGTAAAAAATTTAATCAAAAGATTAAATCCGGTGTGGAGCTGATTGATGAGCGTGATCTTGGTCATCAACCAGCTGATGGCTATGCTAGTTTAAGTTTTGACGGAAAATTTACGGCCTTGGCCTATTTTTCTCCCCAAAATAAGGGGATTGGGTGGATTGTAAGTAGGACAGAAAAAGATATGTCCCTAGACCTGCTTAAGGAAAATTTTATAAGGGCTAAGGACAGGAGAAGTCACTATTTTAGGGACAATTTAACCACAGCCTTTCGCCTTTTTAATCAAGATGGTGACCATCTTGGTGGTCTAACCATTGACCTCTATGATGATTTTGCACTTTTCTCTTGGTACAATCCCTTTATCTACAGTCAAAAGGAGATTATTGTTAAGGCCTTTAGGCAAGTATTTCCAGAACTTGCAGGAGCCTATGAAAAGTTAAGATTTAAGCCAGCAAACTTTGAATCGGCCCATCTTTACGGGGAGAAGAAAGAGGATAAATTTACCATCCTTGAAAATGGCGTTAGCTATTCGGTCTTTTTGAACGATGGTCTTATGACAGGGATTTTCTTGGACCAACATGAGGTGAGAAATCAGCTGGTTGAAGGATTTGCTGCAGGGCTTGATGTTTTAAATACCTTTAGTTATACGGCAGCCTTTTCAGTAGCAGCAGCAGCTGGTGGAGCAAGGTCAACTGTTAGTGTGGACTTGGCCAAAAGAAGTATTGAACTATCGAAAGATAATTTTTTGGCCAATGGTTTTAGCCTGGAGGACAACAAGTTTGTTGTCATGGACATTTTTGAATATTTCAAATATGCTAAGAGACATGACCTAAAATTTGACTTGATTATTTTAGATCCGCCAAGTTTTGCAAGGAATAAAAAGCAGGTATTTTCAGTAGCCAAGGACTATCACAAGCTGATTTCTGAGTCTCTAGCCCTTTTAAATAAGGGTGGAAAGATTATTGCAAGCACCAATGCTCAAAATCTGACCCCTAAAAAATTTGAGGAACAGTTGCAGCTTGGTTTTGGGAACAAACCCTTTAAAATTCTTGAAAGGATGTCCCTACCAGCTGATTTTGCCATCAACCAGCATGATAAATTCAGTGACTATTTGAAAGTTTATTTATTAGAGGTAGCCAAATGACAGAGATAGTTGTATCCATTAACCCAAGAAATATCCAAGATATTAACTCCATCCAGGTAAAAAGTCTTACAGGAGCTGACGTGATTGAGTGGAGGGCTGACTACTTGAGTAGCCAGGAGGAGATATTTGAGCTGGCACCCATTATTTTTGAAAAATTTAGTGGCCTAAATATCCTCTTTACCCTAAGGACCATCCACGAAGGGGGACTGATGAATGTTTCCAGTGAGGAATACATAGACATCTTAAGGAAAATCATGGCCTATTCGCCAAGCTTTATTGATATTGAATATTTTTCTTATCCAGAAGCCCTAAGTGCCCTTTCTGACTATAAGGATCAGATTGTCCTAAGCTGCCATGACTTCGTTAAAATTCCCCGTGATTTAGCAAGCATGCTTGATAAAATGCTTGCAGAAGACTGTTATTTAAGTAAGTTTGCTGGCATGCCTACCTCTAAAAAAGATGTCCTTGATTTGATGAGTCTGACAGAAGAATTGACCAGAAATCGTCCCAGCAAGAGACTTGCGACCATTGCCATGGGTGACCTTGGGAAACTTTCAAGGGTTTCAGGTTATCTAACTGGTAGTGCTTGGACCTTTGTTAACCTTGGTAAGGAGACAGCTCCAGGACAAATTCCCTTGAATGATGCCAGAAAAATGCTTGATATCTTAGGTAGGTAGATGAGATGGAAATAAATGGTTATACAAGACTTGCGGCAGTTGTCGCAAAGCCTATAAAACACAGTAATTCTCCCTTTATCCACAATAGGGCCTTTGAAGAAACTTGCGTCAATGGGGTCTATGTGGCCTTTGAGATAGAAGAAGATGAGCTTGCTGGCCTTATTTCAAATATTAAGACCTTAAATATGTACGGGGTTAACCTGTCCATGCCCTACAAAAAAGCAGCCCTCAGTCATGTTGATGAACTGAGTCCGGTAGCCTCCTTGATTGGTGCCATAAATACCATTGTCTTAAGGGAAGATGGGAGCTTCTATGGTCACAGCACTGATGGGATTGGCTTTTTCAAAAGCCTGGGTGACTATCAGGTTAAAAATCAGGAAATAACTGTTTTAGGTGGTGGAGGAGCAGGGCTTGCCATAATTGCTGAAGCCTGCCTTCAGGGTGCCCAAAAAATTAATGTTTTCAATAGGAAATCACAAAATTTTCTTCCCTTGAAGGAAAAATTAGACCAAATCGCCCAAAGAAGCGACTGTCAAATTGTTCTAGGGGATTTGGCTGATCAAGCTAATTTGCAAGGGTCCATTAGTAACTCAAGTCTTTTAGTCAATACAACAAGTATTGGCATGAAGGATAAGACCTTGCCCCTTTCTGAAAAAATAAAGCTGGCTTCTAACATACTTGTGGCTGATATTATCTATGAACCGGCTGAAACAGCCTTTCTTGCCTGGGCGAAAAAGCAGGGTGTAAGAACTGTAAATGGTCTAGGTATGCTTGTTTATCAGGCAGCTGAAAGTTTTGAACTGTGGACAAATCAAGTGATGCCTAGTGAACTTATAAGAGAAGAACTGGAGAAAAAAATTTATGAAATTACAAGTTAATTTAAAGACCCATCCCTATGAAATCCTGATTGAAAGAGGGTCATTTGACAGTCTAGGAAAGTGGGTTAAAAGCCTTTGGCAACCACAAAAAATAGTCATTATCACTGATAATAATGTCGGTGACCTGTACGCTGAAAAGGCCAAATTACTTTTAGAAGAAGCAGGGTTTGAGACGGAAGTTTTCTGTTTTCTGCAAGGAGAAGCCAGCAAGAATCTTACTACAGTAAGCCTTGCCTATGATTTTCTAGCAGACTTTGGGATGACCCGCTCAGATGGAATTATTGCCCTAGGTGGTGGAGTTGTTGGTGACTTGGCAGGTTTTGTAGCCTCTTCTTACATGAGGGGGATTCACTTTTTGCAGGTTCCAACAACCCTTTTAGCCCAGGTTGATAGCTCTGTTGGGGGCAAAACGGGGGTTAATACCAAGAAGGCCAAAAATTTAGTTGGAGCCTTTGCCCAGCCTGATGGGGTTTTAATTGATCCCAATCTTTTAAAAAGCTTGGATGATCGAAGAATCAGAGAGGGAATTGCAGAGATTGTAAAGGCAGCTCTGATAGCCGATGAAGACCTTTGGCAAAAACTTCTTGCTATGACCGATGAACATGACCTTTTGAACAACCATGCAGAGGAAGTGATTCTTGCAGCTTGTGAGGTTAAAAGGGCAGCTGTAATTGAAGATGAATTTGATAACGGCCAACGCCTGACCCTAAACTTTGGCCATACTATCGGTCATGCCATTGAAGCAACGTCAGGCTACGGGGTTGTGACCCACGGGGAGGGCGTGGCCCTTGGTATGAGCCAGATGAGTAAGGTTGCTGAAGAAAAGGGACTTATGGCTCAAGGAATCACCCAAAAGATTACCGACATGCTTGAAAAATTCAACCTTCCTACCAGTAAGGATGATTGGAATGAAGAAGTTTTATATGAAGCCTTGACCCTTGATAAAAAGGCACGTGGTAGCAAGATTAAGACCATCATTGTGCCAGAGATTGGCCAAGCTAAAATCAACGTCATTGATCTTAGCCAGATGAAGGATTACCTAAAGAAATAAAAGATTAAATGGACAGGCTTGTAAAAGGATAAATTTATTTTCTATCCTTTTACTTTTACTAGAAAATACAGGCGTGAGTATTTTTTACAGGCCACAAAAAATAAATAAAGCGGAGGAAGACATGAGATATTTTACGGCGGGTGAATCCCACGGACCAGAACTTACAGCAATTATTGAAGGACTGCCAGCAGGGCTTAGCCTGACTGATGAGGACATCAATGTTGAATTAAAGAAAAGACAGGGCGGCTATGGTCGTGGTGGTCGGATGAAGATTGAAAGCGATAAGGTACGCTTTACGAGTGGCCTTCGTCATGGTAAAACCTTGGGAAGTCCTCTGACGATGGTGGTTGAAAACAAGGACTTTAAAAATTGGACTGAGATTATGGCTTCCTATGAGGTTGATGATAAGATTAAGAGACAAAGAAGGCTTACTAAGCCAAGACCCGGGCATGCAGACCTTGTAGGTGGTATGAAGTACAAGTTTGATGACTTGAGAAATGTCCTTGAAAGATCAAGTGCCAGGGAGACAACTATGAGGGTGGCTATTGGGGCGGTAGCCAAGAAGCTTCTTGCTGAGCTTGGGATAAATATCGCCTCTCACGTGGTAAACTTCGGGGGTATTGAGGTTGACCTACCAGAGGTGCTTACGGTAGCTGATATTAAAAGGGAGACTGAAAAATCCGAGGTTAGGATTGTAAACCCTGCTCATGAGGCTGAGATTAAGGCCTATATTGATGAGATTAAAAAGAATGGGGATACCATTGGCGGAGTCATTGAGGTTAGGGCAGAGAATTTACCAGCAGGTCTTGGCTCATACGTCCAGTGGGACAGAAAGCTTGATGGAAAAATCGCTCAGGCTGTTCTTTCAATCAATGCCTTCAAAGGTGTTGAATTTGGCCTAGGTTTTGAAAGTGGTAAAAGGCCTGGTAGCCAGGTTATGGATGAGATAGTCTGGTCCAAAGAAGCGGGCTATTCTCGTTCTTCTAATAAGCTTGGTGGCTTTGAAGGCGGGATGACCAATGGTGAGGACATCATTGTTAGAGGGGTGATGAAGCCTATTCCTACCCTTTATAAGCCTTTGATGAGTGTTGATATGGAAACACATGAGCCTTACAAGGCCCAGGTAGAAAGAAGTGACCCAACGGCTCTTCCAGCAGCGGGTCTTGTCATGGAAAATGTTGTAGCGACAGTGCTTGCAGGAGAAATTTTAGATAAATTCACTAGTGATAACTTTTCTGACTTAAGGGCAAGTTTTGAGGCCTATAAGGCAGATCTAAAGGACTTTTAAAATGAATAAAAAAGTCCTAATTGCAGGTCTTGGCTTAATTGGTGGCTCCCTGGCTCTTGCTATCAAGAAAAATCATCCTGATTACCAGCTGGTGGCCTTTGATTCTAATCAAAAATCACTCAAGGCAGCTAAAGAGTTAGCCATGATTGATGCTTCTGTAGCCAAGGAGGAGTTGCCCCTTCAACTAGCAACTTTTGATTACATTATTTTAGCCCTACCGGTTGAAAAATCAATTGAATTTATGGAATTTATTAGCCACTACAAGCTTAAAGCTGGTCTTATCATTACAGATGTATCTTCAACCAAGGCTCTAATTGTCAAGCGGGCAGAAGCTTTATTTGCAGGAAAAGATGTAAGCTTTGTCGGAGGTCACCCCATGGCTGGAAGTCATAAATCAGGCGTTCTTGCCGCCAACCTAAGTCTTTTTGAAAATGCCTACTATGTTTTATCAAAAAGTAATTTGGCCAGCCAGGAGGACCTTGAAGAAATCAAGGCCCTTCTTGTAGGGAGTGGGGCAAGCTTTATTGAATTAGCTGCCCCAGAGCATGACCAGGTAACCAGTCAATTAAGTCATTTCCCTCATGTTTTAGCAGCCATGCTGGTTAGGCAGGCAAATAATTATTCCAAGGACCATCCTGCAACTGAATTTTTAGCTGCTGGAGGTTTTAGGGATATGACACGGATTGCCTCAAGTGATGCCCAGATGTGGACGGATATTTTAATGACCAACAAGGAGTACGTGGCTGAGAGAATTGATGATTTTACAGGCCTCTTGGAAGATTTAAAAGGTAAGATTATTACTGACGATCAAAAAGCCCTATACGATTTTTTTGATGGGGCTCGTAAGCAAAGAAAAACCATGCAAATCCATAATGGAGTCATCCCTAATTTTTATGATCTTTATGTTAATGTTCCAGATAAGACGGGGGTTATTCATGAAATTTTGGGTTATTTAACCGATGCTGGTATCTCTATCATCAATATCAGAATTATTGAGAATAGGGAGGAAATCATGGGGGGCTTGAGGATATCTTTTAGAAGCTCCAAGGATTTAGCTATGGCTCAGACAATTATTAAGGAGAGGACAGGTTACAAGGTATATGAAGCTTAAGACAAATAGTAAGGGACTTAAGGGGACAATTAAGGTTCCTGGAGATAAGTCCATATCGCACAGATCGATTATTTTCGGATCAATTGCAGAAGGTGAGACCAAGGTTTATGACATTCTAAGGGGAGAGGATGTTTTAAGCACCATCGGAGTCTTTCGGGACTTGGGTGTTCCGATTGAAGATGATGGTCAGGTGGTAACAATCACAGGTAGGGGCTTTGGTGCTTTTAAAAAGCCTAATAAGGCACTAGACATGGGGAATTCTGGTACAAGTATTAGGCTTATTTCAGGCGTTCTTGCGGGAAGTGACTTTGAAGTTGAAATGTTTGGTGACAGCTCCCTTTCTAAAAGACCCATGGACCGTGTGGTCGACCCATTAAGTGAAATGGGAGTTGACATTCATGGTCAGACTGAAAAAGCCTTTCCTCCTTTGGTTGAAAAAGGAACTTCAAGTCTTAAGGCCATTAATTATAAGCTTCCTGTGGCCAGTGCCCAGGTAAAATCAGCCTTGATTTTTGCTGCCCTCCAGGCTGACGGGGAGTCAACGATTATTGAGAAAAAATTGACCCGTAACCATACGGAGGATATGATTATCCAATTTGGTGGTCAGATTGATATTGATGGTAAGACCATCAAGGTCAAGGGAGGTCAAAAGCTTGTAGGCCAAGAAATTACAGTTCCTGGTGACATCTCAAGTGCAGCCTTCTTCCTGGTCGCAGGTCTAATTATCCCAAATAGTAAGATTGAGCTTGAAAATGTCGGAATCAATCCAACAAGGACTGGAATCCTTGATGTTATTAAAAAGATGGGTGGAAAAATTGATATCAAGGAAAATCCATCCAAGGCCAATCTTTCAGCTACAATTACTGTTGAAAGCAGTAAGCTTAAAGGAGTTGAGATTGGAGGAGATATCATTCCAAGATTAATTGATGAATTACCTATCATCGCCCTTTTGGCAACTCAAGCTGAGGGAGTTACAGTCATAAAGGATGCGGCAGAGCTTAAGGTTAAGGAAACCAACCGGATAGATGCCGTTGCGACTGAACTTACTAAACTTGGGGCTAATATAAAACCAACTGATGATGGTCTTATTATCACAGGTCCAACCAAGCTTAAGGGAGCAGCCAATCTTTTAAGCTACCATGACCACAGGATTGGAATGATGGGTGCCATTGCAGCTTTAATGGTTGAAGATGATTCAGTTGATCTTGAAGGTGCAGAAGCAATTCCTGTAAGTTATCCCAACTTTTTTGAAGACCTTACAAGCTTAGAGGAAAGATAGATGGCAATTATTCTTTTAGGCTTTATGGCTAGTGGAAAATCAAGCCTTGGAAGGAAATTAGCCAAGGAAGTTGACCTGCCCTATATTGATCTTGATCAGGAGATTGAAAGGGTTCTTGGAACTAGTATCTCCCAATACTTTGATCAAGAGGGGGAGGCAGCCTTTCGAAAGATAGAAGGGGAGGTCTTAAAGGACTTATCAGCCCAGGAGGCCATTCTTGCTACAGGTGGTGGGATTGTTGAGCTTCCTCATAATCGTGATATTCTAGCAGACAATGGGCAGAATATTTATCTATCGGCTGATTTTTCCAAGCTTTATGAGCGGATTGAAAATGATGAAAAAAATGTTCGCCCCCTCTTCCTGAATAATAGTCGGGCTGATTTGGAGAAAATTTACCAAAGAAGGCGTCCTTTTTATCAAGATCTTGCCCACCTAAAGATTGATGTCAATCGTCCTTTGGAGGAGATTACCCAAGAGCTATTAACTTATCTAAGGAAGGAGTAGATGATGAAAGTAGGTTTTTTAGGTCCCAAGGGATCATTTACTTATATGGCTAGCCACCTAACCTTCCCCCAGGCTGAATTAGTCCCCCTAGCGAGTATTACAAGCCTTATCAAGGAGTATGAGGCAGGTCTTCTTGACTATGCCGTTGTTCCCCTTGAAAATTCGATAGAAGGTAGTGTCCATCAAACGGTCGATTATCTTTTTCACCAGGGTGACTTAAAAACAGTGGCTGAGCTGGTCCTACCTATTAGGCAGCAGCTGATGGTTAAGGGACAGGTAAAAGATATCGAAAAAATTTATTCTCACCCTCAGGCTCTAGCCCAAAGTGAGAAATTTATCCAGGAAAATTATCCCAAGGCCAGCCTTGAAATAACTGAAAGTACAGCCCTTGCTGCCAAATATGTTTCTGAAAATCCAGGGCTAAAAATTGCAGCCATTGCTCCCAAACTTTCTGCGAGGACCTATGGCCTTGAGATTATAGCTAGGGACATTCAGGAAATGGAAGATAACAATACCCGCTTTTGGGTTCTTGGAGATCAGGCTCCAGAGTTTGAGCTTGCAAGTAGCGAGGTTAAATCGTCCATTGCCTTTACCTTGCCAAATAATAATCCAGGTGCCTTGTATCAGGTCTTAAAAATATTTGCCGATAAAAAAATTAACCTATCAAAGATTGAATCAAGACCCTTAAAGACAGTACTTGGCGAATATTTTTTCTTGATTGACTTTATTAGTCAAAAAGAAGAGGCAGATCAGGTCATAGGGGCTATAAGCCAGGGAGGTGCAAGAGTTAAGGATTTGGGAAGTTATCAGGTCTATAATCTTTCTATGGATAATCTCTTGTAAGTATTTAGTCTGACAAATTTGTAAGGAAAAAAAGGTATCATGTAAGTTTTGATACCTTTTTTTGGTATATAATGGCTACATAAAAGTGTAAGAAAGAGAGAAATTATATATATGAAAAAATTTTTAGCTAGTTTAGTTGTAATTTTTGCCCTAATCTTTGTTGGGGGGCGTGCTTGGTATCAAGCAAGTTACGGCGGACAAACCTACTATGTTCAAATCAAGGGTGAAGGTCAAAGAAAGACTGACACTGACTCTAAGGGTAAGGTTTATGGTTCTTATGAATATACTCTTGATGGAAAAGATAAGTCTGGTAATAGTAAAAGTTTAACCTTTAGAAACATTGAAGACAGGCCAATGAAGCAAGATGCTTGGCTCAAGATTACCTACAACAAGGATAAGGGAGTAACCAGCTGGAATGAAGTTTCTCCTAGTCAAGTACCTGACAAGGCCAAATAATAAGCAAGAAAAGGAGCTATCGTATGTTATTAGAAGTAAATCACCTACAAAAAGTTTTTAAAACTCGTTTTTCAAAAGAGGAGACAACTGCCCTTCGCGATGTTAATTTTACAGTCGAAGAGGGTGAATATATTGCCATCATGGGTGAATCTGGATCAGGTAAGACAACCCTTTTAAATATTATGGCTACGCTTGAGAAGCCAAGTGGCGGTCGTGTTGCCCTAAATGGTGAGGATATTACAAAGATTAAGGAAAAGGACTTAGCCAAATTTAGGCGTAAACACCTAGGTTTTGTCTTCCAAGACTTCAATCTACTTGATACCCTATCAGTCCGTGACAATATCTACCTACCAATGGTTCTTTCAAGGGCCAAGGTTAAAGAGATGGAGCGTCGTCTTGATATCTTAGCACCCAAGCTAAATATTAAAGAGCTACTTAACAAACAACCCTTTGAATTGTCTGGTGGACAAAAGCAGAGGGTGGCTGTAGCCCGTGCCCTAATTACCCAGCCTGAAATAATTCTAGCTGATGAGCCGACTGCTGCCCTTGACTTTAAAAACAGTGAAGACCTGCTTGATTTATTTGAAGAAATCAACAATGAGGGGCAAACAATTCTTATGGTAACCCATTCAAGCCTTGCGGCCAGCCATGCCAAGCGTGTTCTTTTCATTAAAGATGGTCAAATCTTCCACCAGCTTTATAAGTCAGATAAGTCAGCTGCTGAATTTAATAAGGAAATCAACCTTACAATGAGCGTTTTACTAGGAGGTGAGTAAATGTTTTATCTAAAACTTGCTGTAAATAATATCAGGAGGTCCTTTGCAAACTTTGCCCCCTTCCTTCTAGCATCAACTGTTATGTATGTGATGAACTTAATCATTGCGACCATCCTATTTAGCCCAAGTATTGACAATATGAAAAGTGGGGCTAATACGGTAAGAACCTTGATGGGGATGGGGCTGGTCATAATCTCAGCCTTTGCCCTAATCATCATGGTTTACGGCTACCGCTTCCTCATCAAGAGGCGGACCAAGGAGTTTGGTCTCTATGAGATTTTAGGGCTTAGTAAGACTCAAATTGCCCATGTTTCCTTAGATGAGCTGATTATCCTATTTTTACTAACTGTCTTTGCTGGTACTATTATTGGTTTAATCTTAGCCAAATTCCTCTTTTTGATTTTGGTTAGTCTGATTGATGGAAGTAATTTTGGCCTTGCATTTTCAGGTCAGGCCTTTTTAGTGGTAAGTCTAATCTTTTTGGCCATTTTCTTCCTCCTGATAATCATCAGCAGTTTGACCATCCAAAATAATTCTTCCCTCAACCTACTAAAAGAAGAAAGTCGCGGTGAGAAAGAGCCTAAGGCTAACTTTATCTTTGCTATCCTAAGTCTTATCCTAATCGGTGCAGGCTACTATATTGCAGTCACAGTAAAAAATCCGATGGCTGCCCTAACCAACTTCTTTATTGCAGTAGTTCTTGTTATTGTGGGAACCTATCTATTTTACCTTAGTTTTACCATCTGGCTTTTAAGACGCCAGAAGGCCAATAAAAAATATTACTACCAGCCCAAGCATTTTATCACAGTAAGCTCTATGCTTTACCGGATGAAGCAAAATGCTGTGGGACTTGCAAATATTACTGTCCTAGTTGCCATGACCTTTGTGACCTTGGCTGTAACTGTAGGTCTTCATACCGGGGTTAAGGATGTTGTAAATCAAGCCTTTCCGCAAGACACCAACACTCATGTGGGAGCATCAGGCGTTTCAGCAGATGAGTTTGACCTCCTTGTCCAAGCTACAAGTGCTGCACCCAAGCTTAATGTTAAGTATATGGAAGCAAATTCTTCAGCAAATATTGCCCCTGACCAGTCTGATTTAGTCGTTGGTAGTGCATCTAACGATGTAAGTATTAATAATTTTGCAAGTATCAAGTTCTTGGCCCGCGAGGACCTAGTCAAAATAGGTAATGAAGACCTTCCTGAAATTTCTGGGAACCAGGTCCTACTAGCTTCGGTTGTTGGTAAAACACAACTTAAGAGCATTGATTGGTATGGTCAAAAACTTGTCGTTAAGGATTTAGTAACTGACATTAAAAATGTTTCAAATGAAATGTCTGGTGTGAATAGCTTTTATGTTATTTTCCCGACAGAAGTTGCTCTTAAAAACTTTGTTGCAGCTTCTAATGCAAGCAATCAAGCAGCAGGAGCAGGGGATGGAATCTCTTATGAAACTATGCTTACAAGCATGCAAGGATTTACAAATATTTCATCTTCTGACCAAGAAAAATTCCAAGAGGAATTTACTAGGAATGTAGGGACTGTTCAAGAAGGTTTTGGTCCAAGTAACTTTACCATGCTTTACAAGTCTGATCTTAAGTCAACCATGAATGAATTTACTGGAAGCTTCCTCTTTATCGGCTTTACCCTTGGTGTGACCTTTATCCTGGGAGCAGCCCTCATTATCTACTACAAGCAGGTATCAGAAGGAGCTCAGGACAAGCGTAACTACAAGATTCTTCAAGAGGTTGGTCTTTCAAAAGATGAAGTTGCCTCAACCATTAAGAGCCAGGTTGTCATGGTCTTCTTCATGCCAATCGCCCTTGCTATCATGCACTTTACCTTTGCCTTTGTCATGATTAAGAAGCTCTTAGCAATTTTTGGAGTAACCAATGGTGGTCTTATTTTAATGGTTAGCTTGCTTACAATTTTCGTTGTAGCCCTAATCTACTACCTAATCTATAAGTTAACATCAAAAGTTTACTACAATATTGTTGAAAGAAATTAAAGAAAAAATCCCATCTCCAAGAGATGGGATTTTTTACATGGTCATACGAATAAGGGCAAGGGATAGGACTCCAATAAGAACAGTTACTAGAAGACTTTTACTAATGGCTGCAGCAAGTACGGTCGGTAGGGATGCAAGTAAATTTTCTTGATTAAGTCCTGGCAGGTGGCCAAGTCTTTGAACAAAAAGACTATTAAACCAAAGGGCTGACATGATTACGGTAGGAACAAAGGCCAGGTATTCACTAACAGCCTTGGGTAGATCAAAGTGCTTTAATAAAATAAAGGGAAGGACCCGTGACAACCAGGTCACCAAGGTACAGCCCAGAATGGTTAAGATGACATAATTAAAAGAAGGCATTTTTTATGAAAACTCCAATTCCACATGAAATTACTGTTACAAAGATGATTAAAATAGAGGCTGGTAGGAAGATAAGGCCCAGATAAACAAGCATTAAGGTAATGAGGATAACAATCACCTGCAGGCTTTTGGCCATGCTTTGATCAAAGATTACTTGCAGATACAAAAGGCCAATGAACATGGCAACAATGGCAAAATCAAGGCCCAATTTGTCAGGATTTTCAATAAATCCTCCTAGAATACCACCTGCGACACTTGATAAAAACCAGACGAGATAGGCAATTACATTGGAAGCATTAAGCCAGCTGAAGCTTAGCTTGTTACCAGTAAAATTGAGCTTGTTGATGGCAAGGGCAAAGCTTTCATCAGTTAAAAAACTACCAATGATTATATTTTTAGTCAAGCTTTCTCCCTTAAAATAAGGGGCAAGGGTCATGCTCATTAAAATCATCCTTGAATTAATTAAAAAGGTTGAAAGAATGATTGGAAGGATTGGACTAGCTGCCGCAAGCATACTAACGGCAATAAACTGGGCTCCTCCTGCATAGACCAAAGCCGACATAAGCCCGATAAGAAGGACTGACAAATTGGCCGCATGACCAATAATCCCAAAGGCAAGGCCAACTCCGATAAAACCAAAAATAGTTGGCAGGGTTTCCTTTATTCCTGATTTAAAATCAAGACTATTATTCATTATATTAATCCCTTCCGTGTGATTTTCCTAGGATTATTTTCAAGCTTTCCTAGGAGTAATTTGCTTATTAGGGCTTAAAGCTCTATAATTAAAGTAAATAAGACCGATTAAATGTATAAGGTGTTTGTTTAATAAACAAAACTTTAAGTTTATTATATTAAAAATAAAAGCATTGTCAATACATGTGCTAGGAGAGTTTCGTGGATATTAATCGCATCATAGGTAAAAATTTAAAGAGAATTAGAGCCAGTAAGGGGATGTCTCTTGCCAGCTTATCTGAGCTGTCATCTATCAGTAAGGGGATGCTGTCTCAAATTGAAAATGGGGAGACCAATCCGACCATAAATACCATTTGGAAGATTTGTAGCGGCCTAAATATCCCCTACACTGCCCTTTTGGAAGAAAAACAAGGAGATCAGGTCAGGGTTATTCGAAAGTCAGAAGCTTCTACTCAAAATATTAATGATAAGATTTCCCTCTTTTTTTACTACGGAGAGAGTGCTGAACGAAGTTTTGATTATTTTCAAATGGAGATTGAACCTGGCATCAGCCATACCTCAGTTGGTCATTCGCTGAATACTGAGGAGTATCTGATGGTTCTTGAAGGAGAGCTTCAAATGACCGTTGGCGGAGAAAATTACCTGCTTTCTCAGGATGATGTAATCTCCTTTGATGCTAAGGAGGAGCATACCTATACTAATCTAGGGGCTAGTGTCCTTAAGCTTTCAGTTATCATCAATTATAAGTAGGAGGACAGATGAGAATTTACATAGAACCCATTCAGATTGGGGCCATGGCTTTTTTTGGGGTGGCCCTACTAGCAATCTTGCCTTATTTTATTATTCAATACCGCAAAAATGGTGGAGTTGGTTCCTGGAAGCTTTTGGTTAGTTTTTCCTTTATCCTCTACATCCTTTGCTCCTATGCCCTGACCATCTTCCCCCTCCCATCGATTGATGCGGTGAAAAAGATGACAGGCCCCACGGAAAACCTCCATCTGTTTGCCTTTGTCAAATATTTTAGGGAGTATAATCCTTTAGTTCTATCAGACAAATCGACCTGGCTTCCTGCCCTAAAGCACTGGACCTTCTTCCAACCCTTCTTTAATGTTCTTTTAACCCTTCCCTTTGGCTTTTATCTGGCCTACCTCTTTAAGAAGCGTTTTTGGACCAGTCTCCTTTATAGTTTCCTTTTAACCTTGTCCTTTGAATTAATTCAAAGGTCAGCCCTATTTGGTTATTATCCAAGGCCGTACAGGCTCTTTGATGTCGATGACCTCCTCTTAAATACTGTAGGTTCCATGATTGGTTACGGTCTAAGTAGGCTTATCATGCCTCTTTTGCCCAGCCTTGATAAAAATAATTTTGACAGCTCAAGGGTTAGTTTGACTCGAAGGTTTACCGCCTTCTTTGTCGATCTTGCAATCTTAGCTCTCCTTAGTCTTTTTACTAAGGACTATCTGGCCTATGCTTTGATTTTTGTCCTTATTCCTCTAATATTTAAGGCAAGTCCTGGACAGTATGTCGTTAAAGTCCAGATTGAGGGGAAAAATAGGGGGAGGATTTTCTTGAGATTAATATTAATGACCTGTAATCTGATCCCCCTAGCCTTATTTATCCATGCAAGCAATCTTTTAGCCATTAGTAGTGGGGAAAATATATCAGAAATTTATCTGGAACTTGTAATGAGTCTATCCTTATTTTTAATTGAAATTTTGGATGTAATTTTGGCCTTTATCAATGGCTCTAAAAGATTGTGGTTTGAGCGGATAAGCCATACTAGACTGGTAGGTAAGTAAGATGACCAAGAAAAAAATTTTTATTGTTGAAGATGACGAGTCAATTGTCAAAAGTCTCAAGCTATCCCTTGATGGTGAATTTGACTCTCAAAGTGTCAAAAATTTTAGGAGTGTTAGCCAGGAAATTAAGGAATACGCTCCTGATTTGATATTGATGGACATGACCCTGCCTTATTTTAATGGCTTTTACTGGACGACAGAGGTCAGAAAAAACAGTAAGGTGCCGATTATTTTTATATCAAGTGCCACTGATGAAATGAATGCCATCATGGCTATGGATATGGGTGCAGATGATTTTGTGTCGAAACCTTTTTCCTTGGAGGTTTTAAGGGCTAAAATTCATGCCCTCCTTCGAAGGAGCTCTGATTTTTCAAGCTCTTCTTTGAACTTCTTAGGTTTCAACCTGTCCTTTGATGGCCAGGTAAAAAAGGATGATAAAAAAATCAATCTAACGGCAACAGAAAACAGAATCATGCGTCTTTTATTTGAAAAGGCAGGTTCAGTTGTGACCAAGGAAGCTCTTTTGGCCAAACTTTGGGAGGGGGATGACTTTTTTGATGCCAATACCCTCCAGGTCAATATCGCAAGGCTTAGAAAAAAACTTGCTGAAATAGACTTCAACTACATTCATACGGTGAGGGGAGTGGGGTATGTTTTAAAATGAGAAGACACTTAAAAGATTATTTAAAGGAAAAATTTCCCTTAATTTGGGTTTTACTCTTTATTTTCCTAATCTATCTGACCTTTTTTACCATTTGGAATCTTGATTCGGAGCCTCTAGTCAGTGCCAGCCTGATAGCCCTTTTGACCTTTAGCCTTTATTTCATCTTTGATTTTAGACGCTGGCGTAAAAAGAAGCTTGAAGAAGAAGCCCTTTTAGAAGAACTTAGGAATATTTCTGATAAGTTGGATGAAACAATTCTCTTTGATAAAAATCTAACTGATATTGTAAGAATCTGGAGCCATCAGATGAAGGTGCCCCTTGCCTCAATTGATCTAATGGTTCAAACTGGTCAAATTGATCCCCTGGTTCTTAAGAATCAGGCCTTTCAGATTGATAACTATTTGGGAATCCTACTTGAATACTTAAGATTAAATAATGTCTCAACTGACTTTCGCTTTGATAAGTTTGATGTGAAAGATCTTGTGGTCAAGTTGGTCAAAAAATATGCCAATCAGTTTATCGCTAAGGATTTAACAGTTGAAATTACTGGCTCCTGGGTTCTTGTGACGGATAAGCGGTGGCTATCGGTAGCTCTTGAGCAGATAATCAACAATGCTGTTAAATACACCAATCAGGGAAGTGTTAAATTTATTTTGGAAAAAAATTCCCTTTTGATTGAAGATACAGGGATTGGTATTCTTTCAGAAGATATTCCAAGGCTCTTTGAACATGGATTTACAGGCTATAATGGTCGTTTGGGTAAGAAATCAACAGGCCTTGGACTCTATCTATCAAAAACGATTCTTGATAAACTTGAACTAGGCATTTCAGTAAGTTCTCAGGTTGATCAGGGCACTCGTGTTTTTATCAAAAAAAAATAGACCGCTGGTCTATTTTTTTGCTATTATTTGATGAATTCAACCCCACCCATGTATGGACGAAGGGCTTCTGGGACAAGGACTGACCCATCTTCTTGTTGGTAGTTTTCAAGGATAGCTGCAACAGTGCGTCCAACTGCAAGCCCTGAACCGTTTAGGGTGTGAAGGAGTTTAGCCTTCCCGTCTTCGTCACGGTAGCGGATTTGGGCACGGCGTGCCTGGAAGTCTTCTGTGTTTGAACAGCTTGAGATTTCGCGGTAGGTATTTTGGGCTGGAATCCAAACTTCTAGGTCATAAGTTTTGGCAGCAGAGAATCCCATGTCCCCAGTTGAAAGGGCAACAACGCGGTAGGCAAGTCCAAGTTTTTGGAGGATGTTTTCAGCGTTTGCTGTCATTTTTTCAAGTTCTGCGTATGACTCTTCTGGACGGGCAAATTTAACCATCTCAACCTTATTGAACTGGTGGAGGCGGATTAATCCACGTGTATCACGTCCCGCAGAACCAGCCTCACTACGGAATGATGGGCTAAGGGCTGTGAAGTAGATTGGTAGGTCTTTCCCGTCAAGAATTTCCCCGCGGTAGTAGTTAGTTAGGGGAACTTCAGCTGTTGGGATAAGAACATAGTCAGAGTCCGCAAGTTCAAAGGTATCTTCCTTGAATTTAGGGTACTGACCAGTACCAAACATTGAATCGTGGTTTACCATGTAAGGGGGGATTACCTCTGTGTAGCCTTCGCTTGCATGCTCATCAAGCATGAAGTTGTAAAGGGCACGTTCTAGGCGTGCTCCAAGACCCTTGTAGAAAAGGAAGCGGCTTCCAGTAACCTTGGCTCCACGTTCCCAGTCAAGAATCCCAAGGTCTTCACCAATTTCCCAGTGAGGTCTTGGTTCAAAAGAGAATTCTGGAGCAGTTCCCCAAGTGCGGACCTCAACATTGTCATCCTCATCAGCCCCAACAGGCACATCATCATGCGGCAGGTTAGGAAGAATTGTGATGATGTCGTTGATTTTTTCTTCTACCTGAAGAAGGGAAGCATCAAGTTGTTTGATCTCACCAGACACAGCCTGCATTTTTTTGATGATCTCACTTGCGTCTTCCTTGTTGCGTTTAGCCTGGGCGATGGCTTCACTTTCTTCATTTCTTTGTTTCTTAAGCTCTTCAGTCTTGATGATAAGCTCACGGCGGTTTAAATCAAGATCTTCAAGTTCAGTAAGGATGTTGCTATCAACTCCCCTTGTTTGAAGTTTGCGGGCGACCTCTTCACGGTCTTGACGAATTTTTTTAATGTCTAACATAATAGCTCCTTCATTTTATATAAAAAACGACAGTCCCCCTGTAATAACAGGGCGATCTGTCGCGATTCCACCTATCTTCACCTACAAAAAGTAGGCCTTAAAAGCTGTAACGTAAGCTAGCGGTTTTGTTTTGCAAAACAAGTTAACGAAGTAGATATCTTAGGTTTCACCACCTGCTCCCACCAACCGCAAGCTCTCTAAAGGTTTCCCCTAATATTTTTTTCGCTGATTTTTAAGTTTATAAAATCTTATCTAGGTAAATTGTAACAGATTTATTTTGCTTGTCAATTATCTATTTTTTCGCTTGAAGGCAGATAAGATTGTAGCTAAGAAAGTTTGCCCCCTAACTACCTTATCGTTACCCAGATGCTCTCTGGCAATTTTTAGGATATGACCGCTATCCTTAGAGGAGAAGCTGATACTTGAATTATTGTTTAAAATAATGTTAAAACGCCTATCAACCTTACCCCTAGAAACATAACCTTCAATTTTTTTGATTTGAGCCCAAGGTAGGACAATATTATCCTTGAGTCTTCGGTCATTAAAGAATTCAAAGGCTTGGTCGCCAAGAAGCACCTTGCCATATTTTGCAAAACCCAGATAAGCAATAGCAGGACCTGAATATTCAGCCTTCGTATTTAGGGATTGAACCATTTTACTTACTTTCTCCAATCAATTTTTATAATAAGTAAAAAAGCGCCAAAGCGCTCTTATTACATGAAACCAAAGTATTTTCCAATGATACCTACAGCAAATAGACCGAAGATAATGGCAATTGGAGAAACTTTTTTCTTAAGAAGCCACATACATAGGAAGGTAAGTAGTAGGGCCATAAGACCTGGAACCAATTGGTTAAGGTTGTCTTGAAGGCTTGTAACCTTGGTTTGGTCAAGGGCAAGTCCACCTGATTGAAGTTGAAGGGCTTCTTTGATTCCTTCAGCTCCAGCAGGAATTTCCTTCCAGTTGATGTAAGCCCCATCTTGAAGTTTAATCTCAGATACTTTAACGGCATCAAAGCTGATATTTACCCAACGTTGAATCAGAACACCAAGAACAAACATTCCAAGGATTGAAGCTCCCTTGGTTAATTTTTGTAGGAGTCCACCAGAGAGGTCTTCTGTAATCTTGCTACCTTGTTTGTAACCAAGCTCTTGTGTGTACCACTGGAAGGCAATCCTGATGATATTCCAAGCTAGGAAGAAGAAGATAGGGGCGATTAGAGAACCACTAACAGCAAGACTTGCAGCAATGGCTCCAAGGATTGGACGAACTGTAAACCAGAAGACTGGATCTCCAATACCAGCAAGAGGTCCCATCATACCAATTTTAACCCCTTGGATGGCAGCATCATCAATTGGAGCACCATTAGCACGTTCTTCCTCAAGGGCAAGAGTTACACCAAGAATAGGTGATGCCACGTATGGGTGAGTGTTGAAAAACTCAAGGTGACGTTTAAGGGCAGATGCAGCCTCTTCTTTACCTGGGTAAAGTTTTTTGAGGGCTGGAATCATTGAGAAGGCCCAACCAGCATTTTGCATACGTTCATAGTTCCAAGAACCTTGTAGGAAGAATGAGCGAATTAAAACATTACGACGAGTCGCTTTATCTATTTTGTGTTCAGTCATGATTTTCCCCTTTCTAGTAATCATTTAAGATGTCGCCGATTGGATCACCTGATCCACCGCCATTTGAGTCATTATTTGAACCACCTGATGATTGAAGAGCAAGGTAGATGAAGGCCATAGATAGGCCGATAATTCCCATTGCAATCAGAGTAAGTTCTTTAATTGGGGCAAGGGCGAAACCTAGGAAGAAGAAAGGCCAAACTTCACGGCTAGCCATAAGGTTGATAACCATAGCATAACCTACAGCAACTACCATTCCTCCACCGATAGCCATACCATCAGTAAACCAAGTTGGTAGTGATTGAAGGGCGTTAGTAAGGATTTCAGGCTCGATAACCAAAAGAAGTCCTGCAGGAATAGCAATACGTAGTCCTTGCATCATTAGGGCAACAACGTGCCAAAATTCAACACCACGGTAGCTTCCAAGTTCAGCAGCAGCATCAGCCCTGTGGATGATGGCAACTGATAGAAGACGGACTAGGGTTGTAAGGATAAGTCCAGCAGTAGCAAGAAGAACAGCAATACCGATGATTGAGTTGATTTCTCCAAGAGATACTGTATTAGATTCAGCCCAGTCATGTGATTGAACTAGGATAATTGCTGAGGCAACTGAAGCAAGAGCAGCATCAGGTGCTACGGCCGCTCCGATATTAGCCCAACCAGCAGCAAGAATCTGTAGGGTTCCACCTAAGATTACACAAGGTGCAACATGTCCTGTAGCAATACCGATTAAAGAACAGGCAATAATAGGCTGGTGAAGTTGGAATGAATCAAGAATCCCCTCAAGACCTGCAAAGAAGGCGAAGAGAAGAACCAGGATTACACTAATCAAACCATATGTCATTTTTAGTTTCTCCTTTAAAATTATTTAACGTTTGCCTTTTTAATAAGGGCAAATAGATCAGCTTTAGAATCATTTGGCACCTTACGGACGTCAAATTTAATTCCTAAATCTTTAAGTTTCTCATAGGTTTTAACATCTTCTTTATCCATTGAAAGAACATTGTTAACCATTGTTTTACCAGTTGAGTGGGCCATTGAACCAACATTAAGTTCAGTAATTGGCACGCCACCTTCAATTGCCTTAAGGGCATCCTCTGGTGTTTCAAACAATAGAAGGGCCTTGGTATTTCCAAAACGTGGATCCTTGGCAACCTCAATCATCTTCTGAATAGGAACAATATTTGCCTTAACTCCTGATGGAGCAGCTTGTTCAATCAACTTCTTACGCAGATTATCCTTAGAAACCTTGTCGGAAACAACAATGATACGGTCTGGTTTAACAGCTGGAGTCCATCCTGTTGCCACCTGTCCGTGCAGGAGACGAGAGTCGATACGAGCGAGTGGAATCTTAATTTTTCCATCGCCAAGGACTGTGCCTTCAGGGATAGGACCGCTGGCCTTTTGAACCTCTTTTGCTTCAGTTGAAGTCTCAGCCGGTTGAAGGTCTTCTGGGCGAACACGAACACCACCGGTTGCCTCTTTCATAATGTTTCCTACAACATCATGAAGCTTAGCATCTGGATTAAAACGTTCAGTGTAGGCTTGAATTAACATAGGCAGGTTGAGACCTGCAATAATAGCCATTCTGTCCTTACTTTCTTCAAAGATGCGGTTTGCTTGGTTGAAGGGAGAACCTCCCCATAGGTCAACTAAGAATAAAACCTCATCACTAGCCTCGAAAGTTGCGACAGCATTAGTTAACTTTTGGTACAAGTCATCAGGTCCTTCATTTGGCATAAAAGTTACAGATTGAACTTTTTCTTGATCACCAAATATCATAGAACCAGATTGTTTGATTCCATCAGCAAATTCACCGTGGCTCGCAATAACAATTCCGATACTCAATTGTGTTTCCTCCTAAAAATATATTGGCGTATGCCACATGGCCTAATAATAAAGACTTCTTCATAAAAAAACAATCCTAATAAAACCAGTGACATACTAACTACATTGCCATTATACAACTAAAGTCTGAGACATGCAAAGGATATAAAATCGGTTTCAAATATTTTTTTATGGTCTATACAGCCTTATTTTAAAACGCTTTCAAAGTGAAAAGCCTAGATTTTTTTGTTAAAAAAGATTTCTAAAGAACACAAAAAAACATTTTGAAATAATATTGTAATTAACTGTCCCTTTACAAGGCTTATGTGCTGTGTTATCATTACCAATGAATTAGTTTGTTTCAATCTTTCCTGTTATGATTAAAGCAAATTAACACGTAACTAGGGTGCTTGCCGAGACTGACTCCGAGCATCCTAGTTTTTTTATTATATAAATTTTTAAGGAGACTTGTTGTGAATCATATTGTTTTATTTGAGCCAAGAATTCACTTTAATACGGGTAATATTGCAAGGACTTGTGCTGCAACTAACACCGTCCTACATTTAATTGAGCCCTATGGTTTTGAAATCACTGATAAGAATCTAAAAAGGGCCGGGCTTGACTACTGGGACAAGGTTGATATTAGATATCACAAAAATTTAGGGGATTTTTTGGCCCAGGTTGATGGAAGGCTTCATCTAATAACCAAGTTTGCTGAAAGGATCTACTCAGATGCCGACCTTTCCAGCCAAGAGCTTGACCATTACTTTCTCTTTGGCCGTGAGGATACGGGGCTACCAGAAGATTTCATGCGGGAAAATCCTGACAAGGCCCTAAGAATACCCATGAATGACGAGCATGTAAGAAGTATCAATCTTTCAAATGCGGCAGCCATCTTAATTTATGACTGCTTGAGGCAGCAAGGTTTTCCAAATCTTGAGCTGAGCCATACCTATGAAGGAGATAAATTAAAATGAAATTATATTTTGTAAGACACGGAAAAACCGTCTGGAATTTGGAAAGACGCTTTCAAGGGATGACAGGAGATTCACCCCTTTTGAAAGAAAGTCATGAAGAAATTAAGGCCCTGGGTCAATATCTATCAGATGTTGACTTCAAACAAGTCCTGTCAAGTCCTTCAAAAAGGGCCCACGATACGGCCAAGGGTATTATTGCTGTTAATTCCTCTCCTAAGGAGATAGAGCTTGATTCCCGCCTCTATGAGTGGAATCTAGGAAGCCTTGAGGGACGTGAGATAGAGCTTGTCGGTCAAGAGTTCCCTCAGGCCCTCCATGCCTTTAGAAATAATCCTCAAGCCTTTGACGGTAAGCCCTTTGATGCTGAAAATGTGGATGATGTGATTGCAAGAATTAGCCAACTCGTAAAAGAGTTGGCTGAAAATGAGGACCTTAAAGATGATGACAAGCTTCTCTTGGTTGGTCACGGTGCAGCCTTAACCTCTGCCCTTCAAAGTCTTTTACGGGTACCCCATGATAGGCTTCGTAAAGATGGAATTTTATCAAATTCAAGCTTGACCATTCTTGATGTTAAGAGCCAAGATCAAATCGAACTTGTTGAATGGAATAAGACCGTCTAGGTAGATTGTTTGCAACCAAAATAGTTAAAATAAATATAGGAAGAAAGATGATGGATAAAATATTTTTTACAGGAACCATAGAGGCAGTTTTCTTTGAAAATCCAAGTAATTTTTACAAGGTTCTTCTTATAGATATAAGGGATACAAATTCTGACTATCTTGGGACGGAGATTGTTGTAAATGGGATCATTGGAGATGTGATTGAGGGTAGCTCCTATACTTTCTTTGGCCAGCTGACCAATCACCCCAAGTACGGGGAGCAGCTGAAGGTTACAAGTTATGAAAAAGATGCCCCGTCTGATAGTCTTGGCCTCATAAACTATCTTTCCAGTGAGCATTTTCCAGGGATTGGTAAAAAAACGGCCGAAAAGATTGTCGCAAGCTATCCAGAAGATACCATTGATAGCATCTTAAGTGATAGTAGTAAGCTTGATTCAATCTTATCTCAGGCCAAAAAAACAAGCCTTTTAAGACGTCTGTCTGAAAATCATGGCATGGAAAAGATACTTGCCCAGCTAAGTGATTATGGGCTTTCAACCAAGATTAACTTCCAAATCTATGATTATTACAAGGAGGAGGCCCTAAGTGTCATCAACCAAAATCCTTACCAACTGGTGGAGGATATAAAGGGTGTCGGCTTTAAGACAGCTGATAGGATGGCAGAAAAAATTGGCATTGAGGCTGATTCAAGGGCTCGCTACAGGGCCTGTCTCCTCCACCTTATTTTTGAAAGTGCCCAGGAGACGGGGGATACCTACATTGAAGCCAAGGAGTTACTTGATAAGACGGTTAATTTACTAGAAGATGCAAGAAATATTGAGGTTTCCTACGATGACTTGGCCCAAACCATCCTTGAATTAGTTGAGGAGGGTAAAATTCAGCAAGAGGGGACAAAATTATTTGAGAATTCCTTGTTTTTTGCTGAAGCGGGGATTGCTAAAAATATCGAAAGATTGCTAGGGAAGCAGGCAGAAAAAATTAAACCTAAAAAACTTGACCAAGTAATTAGGGATGTTGAAGAAGAGTTTTTAATCAGCTATGATGACTTACAAAAACAAGCCATCAAGGAGGCTCTTAATAGCCAATTTTTTGTCCTAACAGGAGGCCCTGGAACGGGTAAAACAACTGTTTTAAATGGGATTATCCATACTTTTGCAAGGATTAATGGCCTAGATCTTGATCCAACTTCCTATGATGAGGAGGTCTTCCCCATTCTCTTGGGAGCTCCGACAGGGCGAGCTGCAAGGCGGATGAATGAGCTCACTGGTCTAGCTAGTGCTACCTTACATAGGCACTTAAAAATCGGAACGGATGAGGATACCAACCTGGATGAAGGCTCTGATCAACTAGCCGGTAGGCTGTTGATTGTTGATGAGTTTTCCATGGTGGATACTTGGCTGGCCAATAGGCTTTTTGATAGTATCCCTAAGGACATGAAGGTCATTATTGTTGGAGACGCTGACCAGCTTCCTTCAGTAGGTCCTGGTCAGGTTTTAGCTGATCTTTTGAAGGTGGCTGACCTTCCTTCAATTAAGCTTGAACGAATCTTTCGCCAGGATGAAAGTTCGACCATTACAAGTCTTGCCCATGCGATAAAGGACGGTGACTTACCTGCTGATTTTAGGGACAGGAAGGCCGACCGTAGTTATTTTGAAGCCTTTGGTAATCAGATTCCAGAAATTATTAGACAAATTGCCTGGTCTTGGAAGAATAAGGGTAATGATCCCTTTGAATTTCAGGTTTTAATTCCTATGTATAAGGGCCTTGCTGGGATTATTAATATCAATACCATCCTCCAAGATATATTTAATCCCCTAGACGGAGGGCTCCAGTTTGAATTTCAGGACAAGCTCTTCAGGCGAGGAGACAAGATTTTACATCTGGTTAATGAGACCAGCTTGAACGTCTTTAATGGGGATTTGGGCTATATTATCGACCTAATTCCTGCCAAGGATAGCGATAGCAAGCAGGATGAAATTTTGATGAATTTTGATGGCTCTGAGATTTCCTACCCAAGAAGTGAGTGGTATAAGATAACCCTTGCCTATGCCATGAGCATTCACAAGTCCCAGGGAAGCGAGTTTGCTACCGTTTTAGTACCCATGATTGCAAGCTATAGCCGCATGCTCGAGCGTAATCTCTTATATACAGCCATCACCCGGGCCAAAAAGAGCTTGATTTTGGTCGGAGAGTACCAGGCCTTTCATCAGGCTGTTATGAGGGTTGGTTGCAATCGAAGAACCTATCTTTTAGAGCAATTTAAGACCTATCAAGCTTCTTACCCTTTAGAGGCTAAGGACTTATCTGGCCAGGAGGTAAGGGAGGCTACGCCGTCCTTTACTGATCACAAGGAAGATGAGAAGGCAGGGAAAATTTTGACAGCAATGCTTGTAGAAGAGCATAAAATAGATCCCTTGATTGGTCTCAGTCCAGAGGATTTAGCGATTTTTTCGAAAAATTAAAGACAAAAAAGGTTTGGGATATTCCCAAACCTTTTTCATAAAAAAATAAGTCGGTAAACCGAATTATTTTGCAAGTTTAGCAGCTAGACGAGATTTGTCACGGCCTGCTTTATTTTTGTGGATTAAACCTTTAGTTGCAGCTTTATCGATTGCAGCAGATGCTTTTTGGAAAAGCTCTTGAGCATCGTCAGCTCCTGCAGCCACAGCAGCATCAAATTTCTTGATTGCAGTACGCATTGCTGATTTTTGTTTTGAGTTTAATTCATTTGCTTTAACGTTTAATTCAGCACGTTTGATAGCAGATTTAATATTAGCCATATTTTCCTCCAATTATTAATATTACTTGCCAATTATACAGAAAAAAATTATGTTTGACAAGACCTGTCAAGTTTTTTTCTTTACCTTGCCCAAAAAAGTCTTATTCATGGAAAATATGATAAAAAATACACAATATCTTATAAATGGATTAATAAGCTTAAAAATAGCCAGGATTTATGCATTTAGGATAAATAAATATGCAGGGAAAAGCCAATCTAGTCTAAACTTATCAGTAAAAATATGTTACAATGAAGAAAAAATTAAAGGTAAGGTAGTATGAGTATACAGATTGGCCGTTTTAGGCTAGGTTTGAGAACAATAAAGACAGCAGTTGCAATAGCATTAATTATAATTTTCTTCCAAATTACTAATAGACCCCAAGGGGTGATGGCAGCAGGAGTATCTGCTGTGGTCGCTGTTCGAGGAGACTTTAGGACAACCATTAGTGTTTCAGGAGCAAGGTTTGCAGGAGCGGCCCTCGGGGGGATTTTATCGACCATCTTTTACATGACCTATTCGCATTTTGATCACAGCTTCTGGATTAAGCTTGTTATGGTTCCTTTAGCCCTTTTAATCATCATTGTAATTATGGATGGTTATAACCTAAATACAGGTCTTGTTGGAGCATGTTCATCATTTTTAATTATTTCTTTGGGAACTCCTGATGGAGAGACAGTCTTGTACGTTATAAATCGTGTGCTTGATACCTTTATTGGAGTAGGTTTTGCCATCGTTGTTAATCTGGTTGGAACCCATGATGCTCCAGCTCGGATTGTTAAGGAAAGAATTATACGACTTGGTAAAAACAAGGAACTTGAGGTTGATTTAGTAGAAGTTGTTGAAGAAAAGGAGCCTAAGAGGATCAACAAGGAGAAAAAATGAAACCTGTTTATATAAAAATCCATGATGCCATCAAAAAGGAAATTGAAAATGAAAGTTGGGAGCTTGGAGCTCGGATTCCAAGTGAGCGAACCTTGTCTGAGAGATTCAATGTCAGTCGGATGACCCTTAGACAGGCCGTGACAGCCCTTGTTGATGAAGGGATTTTGGAACGCAGGGCAGGTAGTGGTACCTACGTATCCAGTAAGCGTGTCAGAGAAAAAATGCGGGGCACAACGAGTTTTACAGAGATTATAGAAAAACAGGGAAAGACGCCTAAAAGTATCGTCCTTGCCTATACTAAGACTCTTGCAAATGAAATTGAGCTTGAAAAATTAAAGCTTAAGCCAGGGTCTCAAATCATACGGATGGAGCGAATTCGCTATGCTGATAATCTTCCCATCTGCTATGAGGTGGCAAGTATCCCCTATCTTTTGATTGCAAACTTTGACAAGCAGGATATTACCCATCATTTCTTCAAAACCTTAGAGGATAATGGCTTTGAGATTGGTAAAAGTGAACAGGTAATCTCAGCTAAAAATGCAAGTAGCAAGATAGCAGAGCACTTACAAATAAAAAGAGGTCAGGCCATTTTAAGCCTGACTCAAACCTCTCATTTTTCAGATGGTAGACCCTTTGAATTTGTCCTCAGCCAATATGTTGGTGACCGCTTTGAATTCTTTTTAGAACGATAAAACAAAAAAGCAGCCCAGAAGGCTGTTTTTTGTTGGTCACATGTTAGTCATCAATTAAGTCTTTGATATTTTTGATGGCTTCATCAATGCTTGTTTGAACTCTCTCTGACCTGCGGCTGATATCTCCTAGCTTAAAAATCCAACCAATAATTAGACCCAAGGTAAAGACAACTCCCATTAAAAGGGCCAGAGGTGTTTTTATTGACCAGGCAAGTAGTGAAACTAGAACATCTTTTGAGTTTGCTGCAATAATTAGAATGGATAGGATTAGAACAACCAAGCCAATAATTTTTCCTGTCGTATCAAGTGCTTTTTTCATCTGCATCCTCCCTTTTGTCCCACATTGTATATAAAAAACTTAAAAATATCAAAAAATAAGCTAAGAACATTCTTAACTTATTTTTTATAGCTGGTTACCTCTTCCATGCTAACCAAGATATTATTGGTTAAATCAGGAATGGGTGCTAAATGAACCAGGTAGTCAGCTTTTTTATAACCAAAGTGAAATTCCTGCTTTGAGGCCTTGGGGTCAACTAGTTTGGCAACTAAAAAACCAAGAAAGTCGCTATCTGATGAGAACATATCAATGCTTTCGCTCTTTGAAAAGTCCTGGGCAAAGGCTTTATTATAACGCTTAATTGCTCCCTTACCATTGTAGATGAAGATGGGAAAGTTAAATAGCTCTATAAATTCATAGAGATTTTCCTTCTTGGGCTTGGTTGACTCAGCCCGCTGCTGAATCTTTTCTCCCAAACGGTTAAGCTCCTTAGTTATTGGGTCAGTCTCCTCTGTGATGATGTAACTTTGCTCAAGGGGATTGCGGGAGATGGCCTTGATTTTAGCCACAATAGCCTCCTGATAGATCTGATAACGCCTGGCCTTGATAAAGTATTGCACAATCCATAAGAGATAGAAGAAGCTTGCAAAGATAACAAAAATAGCCTTAATAAAAAAAGTATCAGTCTTGTGTCCTGTCACCCTCAAATAACCTATAAGCTGGCTATTTTCATAGCGGGGAATGGCTACGGAGATATTTTTACCGTTAACCGTCCGAGCAGTTTGTGCACCCTGACTTAGGATTTTAATATCAGAAGCTGTATTCTCACTCTTGGAAAAGGTCTCAACAGATATGTCATCAAAGCGACTGGTGATACCTGAATTTAGGTCTTCATCAATCTTGTAGGCCACATCAGCGAGATTATCAGTATCCTTAGCCAGATAGTAGTTATTGGTAATGACTACGACCAATAAAACTGACAAAAAATAGAGGATAGCATAGGTTAAGAGGTTCTTTACTCTGGTTTTCATAATTTGCCCTTAATTTTTTAATTTTATGCTTCTTATTATAATCAAAATTTTGCTATAATGGAAAGGGAAATTGAAAATATTTATTTTTAATTATTTTACAAAAGGAGCGAATCTTGGAAATCGAAAAAACCAACCGAATGAATTCCCTCTTTGAATTCTACGCAGCTCTTTTGACTGAAAAACAGATGAACTACATTGAGCTTTACTATGCTGATAATTATTCCCTAGCAGAGATTGCAGAGGAGTATAACATCAGCCGCCAGGCTGTCTATGATAATATTAAGAGGACTGAGAAGGTTCTTGAAGGCTATGAGCAAAAGCTTCACCTTTATTCTAACTACATCGTTCGGGGTCAACTGATTGATGAACTTTTAGAGGAGTATAGAGGCGATGACCATCTGAAGGAAAAACTTCAAGAGCTTCAACTCATTGATGAAGAGTAACAAATAAATTAAGTAACAGATAGGAAAAGAAATGGCATTTGAAAATTTAACAGAACGCATGCAGAATGTCTTTAAGGGACTACGCGGCAAAAGAAAACTAACCGAGGACGATATTGCTCAGGTTACCAAGGAAATCCGCCTGGCCCTCCTTGAAGCCGACGTTGCCCTACCGGTCGTAAAAAGCTTTGTAAGGCAAATTCGCACCCGAGCCCAAGGCGTTGAGGTCAGTGAGGCCCTAGATCCAGCCCAACAAGTCCTAAAGATTGTCGATGACGAATTGACTGAAATCTTAGGTGGTGGAGAGTCAGAGCTTCAGAAGTCTCCAAAAATTCCAACCATCATCATGATGGCAGGTCTTCAAGGGGCTGGTAAAACAACCTTTGCCGGGAAACTTGCCAACCGCTTAAAAACTGAAGAAAACGCAAGACCCTTAATGATTGCAGCGGATATCTACCGTCCAGCAGCCATTGAACAACTTAAGGTTTTAGGTTCTCAAATTGATGTCCCAGTCTTTGAAGAGGGGACAGAGGTTAGTCCAGTTGAGATTGTAAGACACGGTCTCGACCTTGCTCGCACCAACAAGAATGACTATGTCCTGATTGATACGGCAGGTCGCCTTGAGATTGATGACCGCCTCATGAATGAGCTTGAAGAAATTAAAGAGCTTGCTCAGCCAACGGAAATCCTTTTGGTTGTCGATTCAATGACAGGTCAAGTTGCAGCCCAAGTGGCTAAAACCTTCAATGACCGCCTTGATATTACAGGGGTTATTCTTACAAAACTTGATGGTGATACCCGCGGAGGAGCAGCCCTTTCCATTCGTGAGATTACTGGAAAGCCAATCAAGTTTGCAAGTACTGGGGAAAAATTAACTGACGTTGAAGTCTTTTATCCAGACCGCATGAGTAGCCGGATTCTTGGGATGGGTGACCTTCTAACACTGATTGAGAAAGCCCAAAAGGACTTTGATGAAGAAAAGAGCCTTGAACTGGCCAAGAAGATGAAGGAGAATACCTTTGACTTTAATGATTTCATTGAACAGCTTGACCAGGTGACCAACATGGGCCCACTTGATGAAATCCTTAAGATGATTCCAGGAATGAACCAGGTTCCAGGTCTTTCTGATGTTAAGGTTGACCCTAAGGAAATCGCTAGAAAACGTGCCATGGTACTTTCAATGACTCCTGAGGAGCGTGAGAATCCAGACATCCTAAGTCCAAGCCGCAGGCGTCGGATTGCAGCAGGAAGTGGAAATACTTTTGTTGAAGTTAATAAATTAATCAAGCAATTCAACCAGTCTAAGCAGATGATGCAGGGTATCATGAATGGCGACATGAATGCCATGATGAGCCAGATGGGCATGGGTGGTAATCAGATGCCAAACATGAAGGGCATGCCTAAAAATATGGCTGGCATGCCCGACATGTCTGAACTTGAAGGAATGATGGGTCAAGGAAGTATGCCTGACATGTCTCAACTTTTTGGTGGTGGAATCAAGGGTAAAATGGGTAAGATGGCCATGAATGCTGCCATGAAGCGAGCTCAGAAGAAGATGAAAAAAGGTCGCAAGAAAAAATAAATCATAGACCTATATTTATTCATAGCTTAGGAAGATAAATTACTTTTTGAGCAAATTTGATTTGACAATCTAACAAATTTTGTTAAACTGTTAATTATTAGAAGACAATAGAAGTTGACCACACAAGCGAGTACGGCCAGTGAAAGCGTACAAGGTACAACGAGGCTGTTTTCACAACTTTGAAAAATCACACGAATGAAGGCAGAGAAATCTGTAAATCAGGGTGGAACCGCGATATTATCGTCCCTGTGCTTAGGCACAGTGGGCGATTTTTATATGTAAAAATAGATATAGTAAATACGACAAGGGAGAAACTATGAGTGAACAATTAAGTTTTCAAGATATCATCTTAACCCTCCAGGAATTCTGGAGCAACCAAGGTGCCAACCTAATGCAGGCCTATGACAATGAGGTAGGGGCAGGAACCATGAGTCCCTATACCTTCCTGCGTGCAAATGGTCCAGAGCCATGGAATGCGGCCTACGTGCAACCAAGTCGTCGTCCAGCTGACGGGCGTTACGGGGAAAACCCAAACCGTCTTTTCCAACACCATCAGTTCCAGGTTATCATGAAACCAAGTCCAAAGAATATCCAGGAATTGTATCTTCAGTCTCTTGAAGCTCTTGGAATCAATCCACTTGAACATGACATTCGTTTTGTTGAAGACAACTGGGAAAACCCTTCAATGGGGTGTGCAGGAATCGGCTGGGAAGTTTGGCTTGACGGCATGGAAGTTACCCAGTTTACCTACTTCCAGCAGGTTGGAGGAATTGAGGTTGACTCAGTAACATCTGAGATTACCTACGGTCTTGAACGCTTAGCAAGCTACATCCAAAAAACAGATAGCGTCTACGACCTTGAGTGGGGAAATGGCGTACTCTACGGGGACATCTTTACCGAGCCTGAGTATGAGCATTCAAAATTTGCCTTTGAAGAAAGTGACCAAGAGATGCTCCTAACTCTTTTTGACACCTATGAGCGTGAAGCAACAAAACTTCTTGACCTAGGCCTTGTCCACCCAGCCTACGACTATATCCTTAAGTCATCACACACCTTCAACCTTCTTGATGCCCGCGGAGCTGTATCAGTAACGGAGCGTGCAGGTTACCTCCACCGCGTTCGTGCAATGGCAAGAAAGGTTGCAAGAACCTTTATCGAAGAGCGTGCAAAACTTGGCTTCCCTCTTCTTAAGGATCAAAAGCTTCGCGACAAGTATCTGGGAGAAAATGGAAAATACGCAGAAAAAACAGCTGAGGGAGAAAAATAATGGCAGAATATTTACTTGAAATTGGTCTTGAGGAAATGCCAGCACACCTGGTTACTCCTTCAATCAATCAACTAGCAGAAAGGATGGAAAAATTCCTTTCAGAAAACCGCATCAAATTTAACACAATTAAGAAATTCTCAACACCACGCCGCCTAGCGGTCCTTGTTGAGGGAATGAGCGAGTCAACTGAGGCTGTGACTGAACGCGTTAAGGGTCCTTCAAGCAAGATTGCCCGTGACGACCAAGGAAATTGGTCGAAGGCCGTTCTTGGTTTCTCACGTGGTCAAGGTGTTGATCCTGAAACCCTAATCGAAGAAAACGGCTACCTCTATGCCGACAAGCACACGCCAGGAGTTAAATCAAGCGAGGTTCTTGAACAGGTAGGACGCGAAGTTATCGAAAAAATGAACTTCTCGACCTATATGAAGTGGGGGAACAATACCCTCTTGTTTGTCCGTCCAATCCAGTGGCTCATCTCCCTTTACAATGAAGTAGTTGTCCCATTCTCAATCCTTGAGGACCAGGCTGGACGCACTAGCCGTGGCCACCGCTTCCTAGCAAACAACGATATTGTCATTGAAAGTGCTTCAGACTATGAAAAAGCACTACTTGATAACTTTGTTATTGCGGACGCTACAAGCCGTCGCGACCTTATCACTGGTCAAATTGACGAGCTGGCTAAGAAGAACGACTGGACCATGTACCTTGAACCAGGTCTCCTTGAAGAGGTTAACAATATCGTTGAGTACCCAACAGCCTTTGTTGGAAGCTTTGAAGACAAGTACCTTGAGGTACCAGACGAAGTCCTTGTAACCAGCATGCGTGAGCACCAACGTTACTTTGAGGTTCGTGACGCAGGAGGAAACCTCCTACCAAACTTCGTTGCAGTCCGTAATGGTAACGCTGAACACCTGGAGAATGTCATCTCAGGGAATGAGAAAGTGCTTGTAGCCCGTCTTGAAGATGGGGAATTCTTCTGGCGTGAAGACCAAAAACTTTCGATCCCTGAACTTGTGGAAAAACTTAAGAAGGTAACCTTCCATGAAAAAATTGGTTCAATCTATGAGCACATGATGCGTACTCAGCTTATCGCTGACATCATCGCTGAAAAACTTGGTCTTGACGACAATGCACGCAAGAACATTGCCCGTGCGAGCGAGATCTATAAGTTTGACCTCCTAACAAACATGGTTGGTGAATTTCCTGAACTTCAAGGGATTATGGGTGAGAAATATGCCCTTCTTGCTGGCGAAAACAAGGAAGTTGCTGCAGCCATTCGCGAGCAGTACCTACCACTTTCAGCAGACGGAGTTCTTCCACAAACAATGGAAGGAGCAGTCCTTTCAATTGCTGACAAGCTTGATACCCTTCTAAGCTTCATCACAGTAGGGCTTACGCCAAGTGGATCAAATGATCCTTATGCCCTCCGCCGTGCAACCCAAGGGCTAGTTCGTATTATTGAGGACAAGAACCTTGACCTTAAACTTGATGAGCTTCTTAATACTCTTTACAAGCTTGACATCAATGGCTTTAGCTATGAAAATCAAGCAGCTGTTGTTGAATTTATCCGTGCCCGTGTTGCTAAAATCCTTGAAGGAAGTGCCCGTCGTGACCTTATTGAGGCTGCAATCGAGTCAACTAACCTTGATGTTTCAGCAATTTCTCAGGCCGCAAAAGTTCTAACAGAGCGTGCAAATGAAGAAGGATTTAAAACTTCTGTTGAAGCTTTGGCCCGTGTGGCAAATATAGCTGCCAAACTTGAAACTGAGCTTTTAGTATCAGAAGAGCTTCTTGAAAACGATAGTGAGCGTGCCCTTTATACAGCCGTTCACAAGCTTGAATTATCTGATGACGTAGCTGCAAGTATCGCAAGCCTATTTGCCCTTGAAGAGGTCATTGCAGACTTCTTTGACAACACAATGGTTATGGCCGAAGATGAAGGTGTTCGTAATAATCGTCTAAGTATCCTAGCGACTCTTGCTGCAAAAGCTTCAACAATTGCAGATTTTACAAAGATTAATACCAAATAGTCTTAAATCTTTGCAGGAAGTTTATAAGTCCGCTATACTGGTCGTAGAATTTACTAAAGGAGATAAATATTATGGCAATTACTGATGAACATATTAACCGCATTAACGAGTTAGCCCGTAAGAAAAAGGCTGAAGGTCTTACTCCTGAAGAGACTGAGGAGCAGGCTAAACTACGTAAACAATACATTGAGGGTATTAAAGGTAGTCTGCGTTCACAAATTGAAGGTGTTAAGGTTGTCGATGAAGAAGGCAATGATGTAACCCCTGAAAAACTAAAACAAGTTCAGGCTGAAAAGGGAATCCACGGAAGAACCCTTGAAGATATTGACGACAACAAATAGATTTTTTATGATTCCCTGGTTTGCTCCAGGGGATTATTTTTTTAAATGTATGGTATAATGAAAGGGAATTTAACTAAAATTTTTGGTTATTTTGATAAAAGGATGGAGAATAAATCATGAAATTTGACAGTACCGATCAACTTGCAGTAGATACGCTTAGAACCTTATCTATTGATACCATTCAAAAGGCTAATAGTGGTCATCCAGGGCTTCCAATGGGTGCAGCTCCTATGGCTTATGTGCTTTGGAATAAATTTTTAAATGTTAACCCTAATACTGGCCGTAAGTGGTCAAATCGTGACCGTTTTGTCCTTTCAGCAGGTCATGGTTCAGCCCTTCTTTACAGCCTTTTACATACAGCTGGCTATAACTTAACAATTGAAGACCTTAAAAACTTCCGCCAGTGGCAATCTAAAACCCCAGGTCATCCAGAAGTGGACTGGACTGACGGTGTGGAAGCAACAACTGGTCCTCTAGGACAAGGGATTGCCAATGCTGTAGGTATGGCTATGGCTGAAGCTCACCTGGCTGCAACTTACAATAAACCAGGTTTTGATATTGTCGACCATTATACTTATGCCCTAAATGGAGATGGGGATTTAATGGAAGGTGTTTCTCAGGAGGCAGCAAGTCTTGCCGGTCAACTTAAATTAGGAAAATTAGTCCTCTTATATGATTCAAATGATATCTCCCTTGACGGACCACTTGACAAGTCATTTTCAGATGACGTTAAGATGCGTTTTGAGTCTTATGGTTGGCAGCACATTCTTGTAAAGGATGGAAATGACCTAGAAGAGATTGCAAGTTCCCTTGAAGCAGCTCGTGCTGAAAGTACAAAACCTACAATCATTGAAGTTAAGACAATCATTGGTTTTGGAGCTGAAAAACAAGGAACATCAGGTGTTCACGGAGCTCCCCTTGGAAAAGAAGGAAATGATTTTGCCAAAAAAGCTTACGGCTGGGAGTATCCAGACTTTACAGTTCCTGAGCAAGTTAAGACTCGCTTTGCAGAAGACCTTAAGGCACGCGGAGCAAAACTTGAGTCTGAATGGAATGAACTTTTTGCAAAATACTCAGAAGAATATCCTGATTTAGCTGAACAATACGCTCATGCCTTTGATGGTCTAACTCCTGAACTTGAAATCAAAAAATATGAAGAAGGAAGCTCAGCTGCTAGCCGTGTGACTAGCCAGGAAGTCATCCAACAACTAGCCGCTCAAATGCCTGATCTTTGGGGTGGCTCTGCTGACCTTTCTGCTTCAAACAACACTATGATGAAGGCTTACGAAGACTTTGAGGCAGGAAACTATAAGGGACGTAACATCTGGTTTGGTGTTCGTGAGTTTGCTATGACTGCTGCCATGAATGGGATTGCCCTCCACGGAGGAACTCGTGTTTACGGTGGTACCTTCTTTGTCTTCTCAAACTACATGCTACCAGCTATTCGTATGGCTGCCATCCAGGATTTACCTGTAACTTACGTTCTAACGCACGACTCAATTGCTGTTGGTGAAGATGGTCCAACCCATGAGCCAGTTGAACAGCTAGCAAGCCTTCGTTCAATGCCAAACATCGATGTCATTCGTCCAGCTGACGGCAATGAGGTAATTGCAGCTTGGAGACACGCTGTTAACAGTAAAACTCGCCCAACAGCTCTTGTTCTTACCCGTCAAAACCTACCTGTAATTCCTTATACCAAAGAACTTGCTGAAGAAGGTTTAAGCCGTGGTGCTTACATTATCGCAAAAGAATCAGGAAATCTTGATGGAATTCTTATTGCTACAGGTAGCGAAGTGGCCCTTGCCATTGAAGCCCAAAAAGAACTTGAAAAAGCAGGAAAATCAGTCCGTGTGGTATCAATGCCTTCACAAAATATCTTTGATGAACAAGATGCTTCATACCGTGAAGAGATTCTTCCAGCAGCAGTTCGTAAACGTATTGCCATCGAAGCTGGATCAAGCTTTGGTTGGGCAAAATATGTCGGCCTTGATGGTGACACTGTAACCATTGACAAGTGGGGGGCAAGTGCTCCAGGTACAAAGGTATTTGCAGAATACGGCTTTACTGTTGAAAATATCGTAGATAAATTTAATAATCTATAAAATAAAAAGGAAGCAGCTGCTTCCTTTTTTGTAACCTCAAGCCACAAAAAAACTCCCCCAATTGCTTGAAGGAATTTAAAAACTTATTTTTTCTTTTGCTTGCCTGAGTTGCGTCCTTTTTTGCTAGACTTAAGATCACGCTTGATATTAGCTTCAACTTGAGCTTGAGCAGCACTTTGGGTAACATCTTTAATGTCCTTAGTGTTAACCTTTGGTGGGTTAGCTTCAAATTCTGCGTCAATTTTCTTCTTAAGATGAGGCTTAATCATGAAGGTTGTAATCAACTGTTGGATGATTCCAAAAGCTCCACCGACAACCCAGTAAAGGGTAACTCCAGCAGGAGAAGACCAAGACATGAAGACGATCATCAAAGGACTTATAATAAGCATTGATTTCATCTGTGCCTTTTGTTCCTCAGACATTCCATAGGTTGAAAGCCATGATTGAGCGAAGTAGAGGATACCTGCGATAATTACAAAGGGAATACTCCTTTGGCCAAGGTTCATCCCAAAGAAGGTACTTCCGTCAATCCCTGGTGTGTAACGAGCTGCGTAGAAGAGGGCTGAGAAGAAGGGCATTTGGATTAGAAGGGGTAGACACCCAATTCCACCAAACATATTAATGCCGTTATCCTTTTGAACCTGCATCAACTCCTGTTGGGCAGCCATCTTAGCTTCAGGTGTAGCAGCATTCTTAAGTTTATCTTGGATGGGACCAAGGATTGGTTTTAGGTAGGCCATTTTTTCCTGCTGGTAGCTTGATTTATAGGCCTGGTTAAGTCCAAGGGGAAGGATTAGAAGGCGGACGATGATGGTTACACCAATAATAGCAAGTCCGTAGCTCCAACCCCAGTTGTTTACAAAGTATTCAATGACTGATGACATGGGTTTTACCAGTAGGTTGTAAACCCAACCACTACCAGTTGGCTCACCATTTTTTGTTTGGACACAACCCGTTAGCATAAGTAACGCTGTTAGGGCAAATCCTGAATACATGATTCTTTTAATATTTTTTTTCAATTTCGATCCATTCTCCTAATTTTTATAGACCGCTTAATTATATATTAAAACAGTGGTTTATTCAATAAGTCCCAGGGACTAGATTATAAGCGAACGCTAAAGTTATTGAAGTTTTTAAAGTCAGCTGGACTTTTTTCTAAATAATCAACTCGAGCAAGGGAGTTGACCCCCTGCCTGAGTTTCTTTTCAAAGAGTAGGAGCCTTGTAGCTGAGTCTGATTGAGCCAAAATTTCGACACTACCATCATCATTATTCCAAACCTGCCCGCAAATCCCAAGCTCCATGGCAAGACTTTGGGTGCTCCAGCGAAAACCAACCCCTTGAACCTTACCTGTAACAATAAATCTTAATTTAATCATAACGACCTCCTTTTTTATCATTTTAGCACAAAGGCTTTTATATCTATAATTTTTACATTGTGCCGCAGATATCTCGTATTTTAATGTCAGGAGTATCAAAAAGTGATTGTAAATATTTTGATTTTTACTTATAATCTTTCTTATGAATACTATAAAATCAAAGGATAATAAGGCCGTTAAGGCAGCTAGAAAATTATTACAAAAAAAACATCGGAAGGACTCCTACCTGATTGAAGGCTTCCACCTCTATGAGGAGGCTAAAAAATCTAAGGCTCAGATTGAGGACGTTTTTGTCCTTGAAAATTACCAGGAAGAATACCCAGAGGCAAGTCCTGTATCTGAGGAAGTTTTAAGGTCCATGACAGACAGTAAGACCCCTCAAGGCTTGGTGGCAGTAGTAAAAAAAGACAGCAGCCTTTTGGCAGATTGTTCTAAGCTTAAGCAGGTGTTGGTCCTTGACGGAGTCCAGGACCCAGGCAATGTTGGTACCCTGATTAGGACGGCTGATGCAGCTGCTTATGATGCGGTCTTTTTATCAAAGGCCTGTGCTGACTTATACAGCCCCAAGGTTTTAAGAAGCATGCAGGGCAGTAATTTTCATTTGCCAATTTTTTCAATGGAGCTTGAGTTAATCTATGACTTTTTGAAAAATCAAGGACTTAATATCCTTGTCACAAGCCTTGAAAAGAATTCTGTGTCCTATAAGGAAGTGGACTTTGACCATAACTTTGCCCTTGTTCTTGGAAATGAAGGTCAAGGTGTGTCAGCTTTGAGTAAGGATTGTGCCGATCAAATTGTACATATCGACATGCCAGGTTTGGCAGAGTCCTTAAACGTAGCTGTAGCTGGTGGGATTTTAATCTTTGCTTCCCTTAAAAGCGAATAAAAACAAATAAAAAGAAAAAGATGGCTAGCTTTTAGTCTTCTTTTAGGAAAAGATAATAAAATACAATCATAAAAGAAAGAAAAATAAAAAAATAGTGGTATAATTGGGTTCATACCGCAATTATTACATATCGCTTGATATGACCAAAGAAGAGGAAGCTAGATGACATTTTACGATAAACCTTGGGAAGATGATCCAGAATATATGGCCTTGATTGAAGACTTGCTTGTAAGACCTGAAGTCCAAAGGCTCAATGAGCATGTCCACCACCACCATACAACAAGGCTCATCCATTCTCTAAATGTTAGCTACCAAAGCTTTAGGGTGGCAAGAAAGTTTGGTTGGAAGACCAGGGAGATTGCCCGAGCTGGTCTCTTACATGACCTTTTTTATTATGATTGGCGAGACACCAAGTTTGCTGAGGGGAGCCATGCCTACGTTCATCCAAGGATTGCCTATGGAAATGCCCTCAAATTAACAGAGCTCTCTGATCTTGAGCGTGATATTATCATTAAGCACATGTGGGGAGCAACCATTGCCCCACCTAAATACAAGGAAAGTTTTGTTGTAACCTTTATTGACAAGTATTGTGCTGTTAAAGAAAGGTATATCCCCCTAGCCAATAAGTGGCGTGAATTTAGAGGTTCTTCAAAGAAGATTGGTATTGATTCTTAAGTATAACAGCTACAAAGAATTTAGGTCCCGGGGCGGATGAAAAATTTAAGGATTTATTGTATCCTTATGGGAAAGAAGTTTCACTAGGTTTTAGAAAAATGTATAATTTAAAATCTATAGTCCTAGTTAATGAGCAAATAGGAGGGTTTATATGAATAACCAAATAATTAATGAAAGAAAGTTTACTTTAAACGATTTTTACGCACGTATCTATGCCTTGATGGGTATGGGTATTACAGTTAGTGCTGTTGTATCATTTTTGACCTTAACGGTCTTCCAGGCCAACATGGTCAATATCTTAAATAACCATTTCTGGATTCTTCCAGTTACTTGGGTTCTTGAGCTGGCAGTTGTTTTTGCCCTAAGTTCTAGTACAAGGCGTGATAGTAGTTTAGCCCTACCTGGCTTTATCTTCTACTCAGCCCTTAATGGCTTTACCCTAAGCTTTACCCTAGCCTATTATAAACTAGGTTCAGTGACTCAAGCTTTCGTGGTAGCTGCTGTTATGTTCTTTGCCCTGGCTCTTTACGGAAGTCGTACCAAACAAAGTCTAACAGGAGTTGGTAAGGCTGCCCGTGCTGGATTAATTGGTCTTATCCTTTCAGGTATCGTCTTTATCTTTACTGGAGGACAAGTCTTTAACCTTTTAATTAGCTTTGCGGGGGTTCTAATCTTCTCAGGCCTTATCGCTTATGATAATCAAACCATTAAAAATGTTTACAATAGCATGCAGGGAGATGTAACTGATGGACAAGCTATTAGTCTTGCCCTAAGTCTTTACCTAGACTTCATCAACCTCTTCATCTATCTTGTAAGAATCTTTGGTAATAAGGATTAAGAAGTATAAAACCAGGACACATGTCCTGGTTTTTTCTATGAATTTTAGAGTTAGTAAAAGGAGGCCACAAGCCTCCTTTTACTTATTACTAATATGCTTTATCCAAGCTTTGCGACAAGTTCGTCAGCAAATTTTTCAAGGGCTTGAATGTCGTCTTCTTCAGCAGCTAAATCAACCTTAACATTGTCAGCACCCTTTGTTGCTCCAGTAGAAGCAAAGGCTCTGTCAAAGTCATCAACTGATTTACAGAATTCATCGTAGAAGGTATCACCTGATCCAACTACCCCGTAAATTTTACCGTCTAAATCAAGGTCTTTTAGGTCATCATAAAAGTCAACGATTTCATCAGGTAATTCACCATCACCATAAGTGTAGGTAGCGACAATGTTAATGTCAAAATCTAGTAGATCCTCAGCGTCAACAGATGTACACTCATCCATCTCAACTTCAATACCTTTATTTTCTAAGGCTTCACAAACGATATCAGCGATCTCCTCTGTGTTACCTGTCATACTTGCATATACAATCTTAGCTGTTGCCAAAATAAAAACCTCCTCTAAGTCTATAAGCGAATTATAGCAAGCTTTTTGGCAAAATAAAAGAAAAAAATACTTAGTTTAAGTTTACTAAAGCTAACTATCCTACTTTTTAGATAGATTATGAAAAAGTAATTTTTATGCTAATTAATGAAAAAATATACAAATAATATAAATTGATATTTTTTTGCATATTCTTGTATAAAGGAGCTAAGTCTTTGTGAAATAAAAGAATATAAATCTTTTAAATAATTTTTATTTAAAAATAATTTTGAAACTTTCAGAATAATATGGTAAAATATACAAGATATTTCAGATTGGAAGGTATTATTTAATGAATTCTAAAAAAGAATTTTTAGGGCAGCCACGTGGCTTACAGACCCTATTTTTTACAGAAATGTGGGAGCGATTCTCTTACTATGGTATGAGAGCCATCTTGCTCTTTTACATGTGGTTTATGATTGATAATGGAGAGCTGAATGTTCCTAAAACAACGGCGGCTTCAATTATGGCCATCTATTCAAGTTTAGTCTACCTTACTGGTATGGGTGGTGGTTTCATCGCTGACCGCCTTATCGGGCAAAGAAGGGCTGTTTTCCTAGGTGGTGTCCTAATTATGTTGGGTCATATCGCTCTTGCTACACCTTTTGGAGCACCTGCCCTTTTTGTATCAATGGCTCTTATCATTATTGGTACAGGACTTTTAAAACCTAATGTTTCAAGTCTGGTTGGTGAGCTTTACTCAGCCGAAGACCCACGCCGTGACTCAGGTTTTTCAATCTTTGTCTTTGGAATCAACCTTGGAAGCTTTATTGCCCCTCTAGTAGTAGGTTGGGCTCAGGCTCAGTGGAACTATCATGTGGCCTTTTCAATCGCGGCCGTTGGAATGTTCCTAGGTCTTGTTCAATATACCCTTGATGGCAAAAAATACTTGCCAGAAGAAGGCCTTGAGCCAGTAAATCCATTATCAGCAGATGAGAAGAAAAGCTTCTACATCAAGACAGTGGTAATAAGTGTAGCCTTGATTCTTGCCTTTGGTGTGCTTGCAGCCCTTAAGGTCTTGACCCTTAGCCTATTCATCAACCTTCTTACAGTCTTTGCGGTCCTTGCACCAGTCTACTATTTTGTTAAGATGTACCGCTCTGATAAGACAAGCAAGGAAGAAAAATCACACGTCCTAGCTTACATTCCTCTTTTCCTTTCAGCCGTAATCTTTTGGGCTCTTGAGGAGCAGGGATCAATCGTTCTTGCAACCTTTGCTGCTGATCGTGTTAACTATCCATCTTGGTTCCAAGCATCATACTTCCAGAGTTTAAACCCTTTATTTATCATGCTTTATGTGCCATTATTTGCTGTCCTTTGGACTAAACTTGGTAAAAAGCAACCAAGCTCACCAGTTAAGTTTGCCATCGGTCTATTCTTTACAGCCGTATCATTCTTAATCATGGCAGTTCCTGGACTTATGCACGGAACAAGCGTTAAGGTTGGACCTTGGTGGCTCGTAGCTTCATGGGCTCTAATTATTGTTGGTGAAATGCTCATCTCACCGATTGGTCTGTCAGTAACAACCAAGCTTGCACCTAAGGCCTTTACAGCTCAAATGATGGGAATGTGGTTCCTATCAAGTGCAGTTGGATCAGCCCTTAATGCACAGGTGGTTCAACTTTATACAGCAGATACTGAGGTTATGTACTTCATCATCCTTGGAGCCATTACCCTAGTCTTTGGTGTAATCGTTCTTGCCATCTCTAAGAAGATTGAAAAATTAATGGGAAGCGTCAGATAAGAGCTTTCCTAGTAAAAGGGTTCCCTTTAGGGAGCCCTTTTTGAAAAATCTTATCAAGCGTGGTAAAATAAGAAAAGTTTGATAAAGCATATATAATACAATAGAAGAGGAAAAAATAAATGATTACTTTAAAAAGTCAAAGGGAAGTAGACATGATGGATGAGGCTGGAAGCTTTCTAGCCAGCGTTCACATTGGTTTACGTGATGTGATTAAACCAGGAATTGACATGTGGGATATTGAAGAATATGTGAGAAAACGTTGTAAGGAAGCTAATTACCTGCCCCTTCAAATTGGAGTAGATGGTGAACTTATGGATTATCCGTATGCTACTTGTTGCTCCCTTAATGATGAGGTAGCTCACGCCTTCCCACGCCATCTAACCCTTAAAGATGGTGACCTAATCAAGGTTGATATGGTTTTAGGTAAAGCACCTGAATCTTTAAATGTTGCTAAACTTGATTTTAATAATGTTAAGGCCATGAAAAAACTTACTGAAGGTTTTTCAGGCTATATTGCTGACTCATGCTGGGCTTATGCTGTAGGAACTCCATCTGATGAGGTTAAAAACCTGATGGATGTTACCCGTGAATGTCTTTACCGCGGGATTAAAGAAGCTCGCGTTGGTAACCGGATGGGAGATATTGGTGCTGCCATCCAGGAATATGCAGAATCGCATGGTTACGGGGTTGTTCGTGACCTAGTTGGTCACGGGGTAGGACCTACCTTCCACGAGGAGCCAATGGTTCCCCACTACGGAACAAGAGGCAAGGGTATTCGCCTGCGTGAAGGAATGGTTCTCACAATTGAGCCTATGATCAGTACAGGTACCTGGGAAATTGATACCGACTTTAAGACTGGTTGGATGCATAAAACCCTTGATGGTGGTTTATCTTGCCAGTATGAACACCAGTTTGTTATCACAAAAGATGGACCTGTCATCATGACAAGTCAGGGAGAAGAAGGAACTTACTAGGTCTATTTAATCTTTGTTTTACCTATGACCTACCTAAAAGGTACTAGTAATTACTCCGCTAATGATATTATGAAAAAGTTAGAGAAAATATTTGGAGGAATTAAAAAAATTCCTCTCATCAATCCCCTGGTGAATTTTTACAAGAGTTCAGAAATTGATCTTTCAAGTATTGCAGTTGCCTACTACTTTCTTTTGTCGACATTTCCCATCCTGATGACCTTTGCAAATATCCTGCCCTATCTTAAGCTAGATAGTAGCTACGTCCTCAAGCTCTTTCATGATGTTTTGCCCGAGCAGCTTTACAGCATTTTAGAAGTTTTGATTAAAAGTTTCCTTGACAAACCCTCTCCTGGACTTTTGGGGATTGCGGTTGTTTCAGGACTTTGGACCTTCTCCAAGGGACTTTCAGCCCTGCAAAAGGCTATGAACAAGGCCTACAAGGTAGACAAGCACAGGGATTTTATTCTAAGCAGATTGATTGGTCTAGCCAGTAGTTTTGGGATTATAATCTTAATAACTCTTGCAATTATGGTTTTAACCTTTGGAAAGACTGCCCTAACCCTTGTTTATAACAATATCAGCTTTGATTCAGGGATTTATGAGGCCCTTTATAATATGACCCTTCCGGTCATTACCCTTTTGGTCTTCGCAGCCCTATCCCTGCTTTATTTTTTACTTCCCAATGTAAAAATAAAGAAGTGGCGTTATGTGCTTGCTGGAGCCTCATTTTCGACCTTTGTTTTGGTTTTTCTAACCAAACTTTTTGGAGATTATGTTAACCGGTATGTCAACAAGATGATGGACTTTCGAATGGTTGGGAGCTTACTTACCTTTGCTCTTATGCTGTGGTTCATCTTCATCGCAAAAATTCTCATTTTTGGAGCAATCATTAACGCTTCCGTTCAAAGTCTTTATGTTGATGAATTTGAGACCAGACGCGGTGAATTTGTGTCCATCATAAGGAGCTTTGGTCAGGGTGAGCGTAAGGCCGTAAGGAAGCCAAAAAAATTTATCAGAAGAAAATAAAAGGAAATCACTTGATTTCCTTTTATTTTTTCTTAAAGATTAAAAATTTACTAAAAAGATAGTTACTTACGATTGTAAAAACCTGGAGGATAATGGTTAGAAGAAGGACTGTCGCTTCCTTGTTTGTTGCAAAAATTTTGCCTAGTAAATGAGGATTTTGATCGATAAAGTACCAGTTGGCAAGAGAGGCTAGAAAGGTTAGAAGAAGCCTTGTAGCTAAAAATTCAAAAAATTCAACATAGGTCTTTTTCTTTTGGGAGGTCTTAAAGACAAAAAATTTGTTGGTCAAAAAGGCAAAGATAATGGCTAAAGCTTGAGCGATAATCTCACTCATTAAACCACTTTTGAGAAGCTTGTAGGCAAGCATTTTGGCCATGATAAAGATAAGGGTAGTAAGGACGCCAAAGAATAAGTAGGAGAAGACTTCCCCTTGGAATAATTTTTTAAGTGATTTCATAGATATACTATACCAAAAGTTATTAATTTATGTTAATATACAAGTTGGTCTTTGACCCCTTGCCACTTACTCACTTTGGGCAAGCATATTATACTTATGTCCTAAGATAAAAGTTTAGGCGTAACAAAGGAGAAATCATGGAAGATAATAAAAATAGTGTCCTATCTTTTACAAAGATGGCACTTGTAACTGCAATGTACGTAGCAATCACGGTAGTCTTAGGACCTCTTGGAAGTGGAGCCATCCAATTTAGGTTGAGTGAACTTTTTAATTTCCTAGCCTTTTATAACAAGAGATATATTTACTCTGTAACCCTAGGATGTATAATCGCAAACTGGATGGTGTCAGGTCCAGTTGATGCGGTGGTTGGATCTTTGTCAACCTTCATCTTTGTAAGTCTTGGGACCAAGCTTTTTTCAGGCTACATGAAAGATAGAATCCTTAAAGGACTCTTTAATAAGGCTTTCTTTTACTTTTCAATCTTCTTTTCATTAAGCATGTTTACCATTGCCCTTGAGCTTAAAATCCTCTTTGACCTTCCCTTCTTTTTCACTTGGTTGACAGTGGGTCTTGGAGAATTCCTATCCCTTCTTGTTGGTTCTTTAATTATTGATGCCATTTCTAAAAGAATTAATTTAAGTGAGTAGGAAGCCCTAAAAAAAAGATTTAATAAGGTCTTTTTTTTATGTATTAATTTTGTTAAAATAGTATTAAAGGATAGAAAGTAGGACTTTGTGTGATAGATTTATATATTTCCCCAAGTTGTACTAGTTGTCGTAAGGCAAAAGCGTGGCTAGCTGCACATAATGTTGAAAGCAGGGAGCACAATATCATGACTCAGCCCATGACGGCAGATGATTTAAAGGCAATACTTGCAAAAACAGAAAATGGAACAGAAGATATTATTTCAACTCGTTCTAAAATTTTCCAAAAATTAAATGTTGATATTGATGAACTTACCTTAAACCAATTAATCAAACTAATTAGCGAATATCCAAGTCTTTTAAGGCGTCCGATAATCGTTGATGACAAGAAGATGCAAATCGGATTCAATGAAGATGAAATAAGAGCCTTTCTCCCGCGTGAGTACCGTCGTGCAGAGATGCGTGATGCCCAGTATCGTGCGGAGATGGAAAGTTAATATAAATAATAAGAGGATAAGATGAATTCAAATTACAGCTATCCGATTGATTATTCGTGGAGCACGCAGGAAATGACCGACGTGCTCTCTTTTTTTAATCAGGTGGAAAAATATTATGAAAGCAAGACTTTAAGGGAAGACTTTTTAAAGTCCTACAACAACTTTAAAAAAATTGTGCCCAGTAAAATGCAGGAAAAGCAATTGGACCGAGAATTTGAGATAATTAGCGGCTATTCAACCTACAGGGCCGTACAGGAGGCAAAGAAAAGTGATAGAAAATTTATCAGCAGTTCAAAATAAGTTTAATCTTGCACGTGAGTGGATTTTAGAGGCAGGGACTTTTGTTAAAGAGAGCCTAAATAAGGAGCTTGAAATTGATGAAAAAAGCTGCCAAACAGACCTTGTAACCAACATGGACCGAGCAGTACAGGCAAGGCTTGTCAAACACATCAGAAAAAATTTCCCTAAAGACAATATTTTGGCGGAAGAAGATGACCTAAAGGCTCCCATTGATCAAGGAAATGTTTGGGTGATTGATCCCATTGATGGGACAGCAAATTTTGTTGCCCAAGGAGATGATTTTGCGGTTCTTTTGGCCTATTTTGAAGAGGGTCAAGGACAGTTTGGTCTAATCCTTGATGTTATGAATGATAATCTTTACTGGGGAGACGGTAAATCGGTCTATAAGAATGCCCACAAGCTTGAAAAGCCGCGGCTTGATCTAAAGCATTCCCTGATTGGGGTTAATTCAATTATGTACCGTACTAATGATCATGGTCTTTATGACTACTCAAGAAAGACACTTGGTATCAGGGTTTTTGGTAGTGCGGGAATCGACTATGTAAAACTTATTGAAGGCAAGATTAGTGGGTATTTTTCTAATCTTTCTCCTTGGGATTATGCTGCTGGGACAATCATTTTATCAGCCTTTGGTTATGTGACGGAAAAAATGGATGGCGGACTTCCAAGCTACGAGGGCCGGGAGAAGGTCTTTACGGTAGCAAAAGAACACCTTCCCTTGGTCAGGGAATTTATCAAATAAAACAAAAACACTTAATGAAAATTTTTATTATGGTATAATCGGATAATAAACTACTTGTTGGAGGATTTTTGTCTAAATGGATAAAATAAAAGTTCGTGGAGGCAATACACGCCTTGAAGGAATTGTTGAGATTGAAGGGGCAAAAAATGCCGTCCTTCCCTTACTTGCTGCCTTAATTTTGGCTAGTGAGGGTGAGACTGAGCTTACCAATGTTCCCATCTTATCAGACGTCTATACCATGAATGAAGTGATTCGTCACCTGAATGTTGATGTGGCCTTTGATGAGGTTAATAAGATTGTTAGAAGTCAGGCCGCAGACCAAGTTGCCATTGAGGCCCCTTATGAATACGTTAGTAAAATGCGAGCATCAATCGTTGTTATGGGACCTATTTTAGCCCGTAACGGTCGAGCTCGCGTTTCCATGCCAGGGGGCTGCTCAATTGGAAGTCGTCCGATTGACCTCCACCTACGTGGCTTTGAAGCCATGGGAGCTAAGATTATTCAGAATGCTGGCTACATTGAAGCCCATGCTGAAAAATTAGTGGGAGCAGATATTTACCTTGATTTTCCAAGCGTTGGAGCAACGCAAAACCTGATGATGGCTGCAACCCTTGCTGAAGGCGTTACAACCATTGAAAATGCTGCCAGGGAACCTGAGATTGTTGACCTTGCTAACCTTTTAAACAAGATGGGGGCCAAGGTGCAAGGTGCAGGAACAGATACCTTAGTTATCAAGGGTGTTGAAAAAATGCATGGTGCTAGTCACTCAGTCATCCAAGACCGCATTGAGGCAGGAACCTTTATGATTGCAGCAGCCATGACCCAGGGAAATGTATTGATTAAGGATGCCATTCGCGAACACAATCGCCCTTTAATTGCCAAACTACTTGAAATGGGAGTTGAGGTTCTTGATGAGGAAGAGGGTGTTAGGGTAATTGGGCCTGAAAAAATCAAGGCTACCAATGTTAAAACCATCCCCCACCCAGGATTTCCAACAGACATGCAGGCTCAAATGACTGCCCTCCAGGCTATCGCCCAAGGGGAGAGCACAACAGTTGAGACTGTCTTTGAAAATCGCTTCCAGCACCTGGAAGAGATGCGTAGGATGGGACTTGACGTTGAGATTTCAAGGAATACTGCCCTTATTCAAGGGGGAGGCCTCCTTCAAGGAGCCGAGGTCAAATCAACTGACCTTAGAGCATCAGCTGCCCTCATCCTTCTTGGAATGGTTGCCCACGGTGAAACCTTGGTTGGTGAATTAAAGCATTTGGACCGAGGCTACTATAATTTCCACGGCAAGTTAAAATCACTGGGTGCAGATATTGAAAGAATAACAATTTCTTAGGAGCTCATATGCAAGTAATAAGATATTTGGGATGGAGAATAAATATTATTCTTCTGGTCGTTGTTTTATCAATCGTTGCCGTAGCAGCAGGCTTAATGGTCGGCTACGGGCTTATCGGTGGCGGGGCTGCTAAAGATATATTAGAGCCCTCAAAATGGATGAGTATAATTGATAAACTTAAGTAGCAATTCAAGGAAAAATATTGTGGCAGTAGGCTTTCTATGCTATAATAGAAGCTATACTAATATCTCTGTGTCTAGGCATGGATTTTATAATAAAGGAGAAAATATATAATGACTGCAAGTTTTGAAAAAACTGGCACTAATAACGGTGTTGTAACATTTTCAATTGATCAAGAAACAATCAACAAAGGGTTAGACAAAGCTTTCAACAAAGTTAAGAAAAACCTTAACGTACCTGGATTCCGTAAGGGTAAAGTATCTCGTTCAGTATTTGATAAAATGTACGGAGAAGAAGCTCTTTACGAAGAAGCTTTAAACGCTGTTCTTCCTGAAGCTTACACTAAAGCAATTGATGAAGCTGGAATTGATCCAGTTGCTCAACCAAAAATTGATGTTAAATCAATGGATAAAGGTGCTGACTGGGTTATCACTGCTGAAGTTGTCGTAAAACCTGAAGTTAAACTTGGTGACTACAAAAACCTTGAAGTAGCTGTTGATTTTGATACAGAAGTAACTGACGCTGAAGTTGAAGCTAAAATCGAAGCTGCCCGTAACAACCTTGCAGAATTAGTAGTAACTGAAGACGCTGCTAAAGAAGGCGATACTGTTGTAATCGACTTTGTTGGTTCAGTTGACGGTGTTGAATTCGAAGGTGGATCTGCAGACAACTTCTCACTAGAGCTTGGTAGCGGACAATTCATCCCAGGTTACGAAGAGCAACTAGTTGGCCACAAGGCTGGTGAAACTGTAAATGTTGAGGTTACTTTCCCAGCTGAATACCAAGCTGAAGACCTTGCAGGTAAAGATGCAGTATTCGTTACAACTATCCACGAAGTTAAAGCTAAAGAAGTACCAGCTCTTGACGATGAACTTGCTAAAGACATCGATGATGAAGTATCAAGCCTTGACGAGCTTAAAGCTAAATACAAAACTCAATTAACTGAGTCTAAAGAAGCAGCTTACAAGGAAGCAGTTGAAAATGCAGCAATCGAGCTTGCAGTTGAAAACGCTGAAATCGTTGAACTTCCAGCTGAAATGATTGAAGAAGATGTACACCGTGCAATGAATGACTTCTTCAACAACATGCAACAACAAGGTATCTCGCCTGAAATGTACTACCAAATCACTGGTACTACAGAAGAAGATCTTCACAAACAATACGAATCAGATGCTGACGCACGCGTTCGTACAGGTCTTGTAATCGAAGCAGTTGCTGAGGCTGAAGGTTACCAAACAACTGATGAAGAAATCGAAGAAGAAATCTCATCACTTGCTGACCAATACAACATGCCTAAAGAGCAAGTTGCATCACTTCTTTCAGCTGATATGCTTAAACACGATATCGCTATGAAGAAAGCAGTAAATGCAATTACTGAAACTGCAGTAGTTAAATAATTTCAGATAGGCTAGGAACTCCTAGCCTGTTTTTGAATGATATGCAAAATTCACATGAGGTATATCAGAAAACCATAATTAAAAATTGTAGGGGAAATAGATTTGAAAATAAAAGTATTTGAAGGACAAAATAAGAACGAACTTTCAATGATTGAAGTAGCTCATGCCATGCTTGAGCAACACGGAAAAGAGATGGAGTTTTCTGTTCTTGTAAATGCCATTCAAGATTATCTTGGACGTAGCGATGCTGACATCCGTGCTAACCTTTCAACCTTTTACACTGACCTAAACACTGACGGAAGCTTCATTCCACTAGGTGGAAATGTTTGGGCCCTTCGTGCTTGGTACGCAATTGACGAAATCAATGAGGAAGTAATCGCCCTTGATGAAGTTGATGATGAAGATCGTCCGAAGAAAAAACGCAAGAAGGTTAATGCCTTTGCTGACATCGATGATGTTATTGACTACTCTGATGATGATCCTGAAGATGATGACTACACTGAAGAAGACATTCATTATGATGATGAAAATCCTGATGATGAGAAGACTGAAGTTGAAGCTTATGATTCAGAACTTGCTGAGGTTGTCGTTGAAGATGATGACGAAGACGGTGAGTACATCGGTGAAGATACTGACGATGAAGATGATGACGAAGACAGTGAAGACGACAAATAATTGTAAATAAAAAAACTTTGCCTAGGCAAAGTTTTTTTATTATTTAAAGAAGGCATTATATAAGGCTGTGATAGCTTCTTGTTCCTGCTCACCTTTGACAACAAACATGACAGATACCTCACTTGACCCTTGGCTAAGCATCTCTAAGTTGATACCAGCATCAGACAGGGCCTTGGTAGCAGTAGAGGTTACCCCAATGTGCTCCTTCATGTCCTCACCAACGATTACAATGATGGAAAGATCCTTTTCAATGCTGATTGTGTCTGGCTGTAATTCCTGACTCAGGCTGGTGATGATTGTGTCCTCAAAATCAGTCGTTAAAAAGCGGTTTCTAACAATGACCGAGAGGTTATCAATCCCAGTTGGCATATGCTCAAAGCGGATATTTAAGTCTTCTAAACTTTGTAAAACCTTGCGTCCAAAGCCCACCTCCCTATTCATGAGGTACTTTTCAATATTGATACTTAGGAAGTCGCCTTCAGCAGCTATTCCAATAACAGGAGTCTTACTGACCTCCCTTTTGGTGGTAATCTTTGTTCCAGGATGATCTGGGTTGTTGGTGTTCTTGATAACGATTGGGATACCCGCACGGTAGGCTGGAATAAGAGCTTCATCATGTAGGACAGAAAAGCCAGCGTAGGATAACTCTCGCATCTCAGTATAGGTCAGCTCCTCAATTGAGTTGGGATTTTCTATGATACCAGGATGGGCTGAAAAGATACCGTCAACGTCGGTGAAGTTCTCATAGATACTTGCTCCAACACCTGCTGCAATAAGGCTTCCGGTAATGTCACTCCCCCCACGGGAGAAGGTACAAATCTGATCATCTTCAGTTACCCCAAAGAAACCTGGAATGACCAAAATCCCCTCGTAATCTCTAATTTTTTTAATCTTATCAGAGCTTGATTCAAGGAGGCGGGCATTGCCAGGCTCCTTACTGACAATAATTCCTGCCTCCTTGGGATTGATATAGCTTGCTTTTAAGCCCTCTTGGTTGAAATACTGGGCAATTAAAATGGCATTATTATTTTCACCAGCGGCCAAGAAGCTATCGTAAGCAAACTTATTATTTTCAAGGTCTAAATCAGCAAGGTCTGTGATATTTTTCTTGATGGTAAGAAGGGTAGTCTCAGGTAGCTTAAGTTCCTCGATGATTTCCTTATATCTGTTTATTAGCCATTCTTGGCTTTCTAAAATCCCGTCTTGAGCCTTAACACTGTTGTAGTACTTAATCAAGGCATCAGTTACCTTGGTATCCTCAGGAAATCTTTTTCCTGGTGCACTGACTACAACAAACTTACGCTGTGGGTCGCTTTTAACAATGTTGAAAATCTTCTTAATCTGACTTCCACTAGCAACTGATGAACCTCCAAATTTAACTACCTTCATAATTCCTCCAAAACAAATATATTAAGAAGAATTATAGCAAAATTCAGAACATTTTCAAGCTTTTGAAGGATTGTATTTTAATATTACTAAGGTTGGTACTTTTTAAGTCCGCTTTTAAAATATTGTTACATGTATTTTGTTATAAATAATTACTAAATGAGTAAAGTAAAAAGATATGGTGTAGAAGATGAAACTGGAATAGCTATTTGACAAAATAATTATAATATTTTAGAATATCTGGAATTAGCATTTTACATTTAGATAATATTTGTAATTTATCTATGATAGTTGGTTAGACTACAGAGCAATTGTTATAGAAATGGAGTATTTGGTTATTGCCAGTGGATGATTCGTTAGTTTTACTGCGGGTAGAGATATTGGGTATTTAGCAGTAATTAAAAGTCCAGGACAATTGCTGGCTGATAGGCTAAATACAAATAATAATGGTAGGTTGAAATTCATTACCGCCACAATCCTAGTACTGGATAGGCTCAATGAAAAATAACTTGAGGAAATTGATATGAAAAAAGATCTTCTTTATATACTTGTTCCTGTTTTTATCGCTATGATTCCCTTGAGGATATTGATTGATAAAGAACCTAAATTACTTTGGTTATGGACAATAATTTACATCGTTTTAGTGTTTATGCTATATCTGTTAGGTAAAAAAATTTTTAAATGAAATTTGTGTCGACTGTTTTTTTAATCACAGTTATTTTACCTAATATGGGTACTTTTATGGTCTTTAAATATTTAAGATTATTGAGTTTTTGAGTGATATTAGTATTGAAAAATAAAAAAGGTGACTATCAGTCATCTTTTTTATGGTTAAATATTTTATAAGAGTTGGGTATCAAAAATAAAGAATTATAAATAGGTTAAGTATATATTAGATACCTAGTGATTTTTAATATTTCCTTGTTTTAAAGGATTTACTGCTATTAATCAATATTATTTTTATGTGTTGTTATTTGTGATATAATTATAAATTATGAATAAATATAAAGCGATTATTTTCGATATGGACGGTGTCCTTGTAGATACAGAGCAATTTTATTATGACAGGCGTGAAGAATTTATGACTTCACAAGGTATTAGTATTAGCCATTTACCACCTTCATTTTTCATCGGAGGAAATATGAAAAATGTCTGGTCAAAAATCCTTTTAGACGACTATGATAAATGGGATTTGGATAAACTACAGGCAGATTATTTGGCCCACAAAAATAACAATCCCCTGCCTTATAAGGACCTTCTTTTCCCTGATACAAGGGAGGTTTTAGAGGCTTTGAAGGCAGCCGGCTACAGGCTTGCTCTAGCATCAAGCTCTACCAATCATGATATAAGAACCATGCTTTCTGATAATGATTTGTTTGATTATTTTGAGGTCATCTCAAGTGGGGAAGATTTCAAGGAAACTAAACCCAATCCTGAAATCTACCAGGTAACCATGGACAAGCTAGGTCTTAAGCCCAGTGAGGTTTTAATTATTGAGGACAGCCAAAAGGGAATTGAGGCAGGAGTTGCAGCAGGTGCCAGTGTCTGGGCCATAAAGGACGAGAGATTTGGTATGAATCAAGACAAGGCCACAAGACTGTTTGCAAGCCTAAGTGATGTTAAGAATCAGCTAGTCTAAAAAAATTGTGGTATACTACTAATATTAGTCTTATAGTAAAGTGAGGTCATTATGGAATTAGAAAACATTAATGAAAATACAATCAAAATAAAGATGACATTTGACGACCTACGTGAGCGGGGAATAAATCTTTCTGAGTTTCTAACCAATCAAGACGCTGTTGAGGAGTTGTTTTATGACATCTCATCTGAGCTTGATATAACAGAGCAATTTTTAGAAAGTGACGTTGTAAGCTTTCAGGTAAGACCAAATTCTAAGGGAATTGACTTGATGGTAAGAGGTGAAAAGGTTGATATGGATGAGATAGAATTTCCATCAGATCCTGAAGAGTTCACAAAAGCCATTGAAAATATGATTAAAAACCGCACTGAAGGTGGCGATCATCCAGAATTTCCAGAGATTAGCCAGGCCGCTGAATTCATGTTTGGCCCTGATGGTAGTCATAAGAAGGAAGAAGAGCCTGAAGAGAAGGAACTACCTGAATTTACCTATTTTACCTTGAAATTTAGGCAGCTTGATGATGCCATTGATATGGCAAAGGCCGTTAATCAAGAGGTTGAAGAGAGTGAGCTTTATAAGTACGCCGACAAGTATTATATGACAATTTTGCAAAATCAAAAGCTTAAGGGGCGTGATTTTGTCAAGGGTGTCTATGCTCAGATGCTTGAATTTGGCCAGGATGAAAAGACTCCAAGGGAGACTTTGGTTGAATATGGTAGGCCTATCTTTGAGTATGATGCCCTAGAACTACTAAGGCAGATGTAATTTTATTAAATTGGTGGGGTCTTCCTGCCTTTTTTTTGTTATAATGAAAATTGATAATTAAATAAACAATAACAAGTGATAGATTTGAGTGAGAATATGCCCTTTATTTTGAAATATTTAATCGTTTTAGGCTCAACTTTTTTGATAAGTTTAGTCGTAACCCCCTTTGTAATAAAATTTGCCAAAAAAATTGGTGCCGTTGATAACCCTAATGCTAGAAGAATTAATAAGGTACCCATGCCCAGTGCTGGTGGTCTTGCTATTTTTATTTCCTTTAGCTTTACAAGCCTCTTTATCCTGCCACAAATTGTCGGAAATATTGAAGGCCCCCACGGCTTTTTGACCTACCTGACCTATGTCATCCCCCTTATTTTATCGAGTTTGATTATTATAGTTACGGGGCTTATTGATGATGTGAAGGAGCTTTCGCCCAAGTGGAAGATGTTTGGCATTGTTCTTGCATCCATCAGTATTTGGACCTTTTCAAAGTTTCGTTTTGATAACTTTAAAATTCCCTTTGGTGGCCCCCTTCTTGAATTTCCCTGGTGGTTGTCCTTAATTTTAACCATTATTTGGATTGCATCAATTACCAATGCCGTAAATATTATTGATGGCTTGGACGGTCTGGCAAGTGGCGTGTCTTTAATCAGCCTTTTAACCATGGGAATTGTTGCCTATGCCTTTCTTGGTAATATCAATGTTTACTTGCCTATTACCATCTTTATTCTGGTCGCAGCCATCGCAGGCTTCTTGCCCTATAACTTTAATCCAGCTAAGGTTTACCTGGGAGATACAGGAGCCTTGTACCTGGGTTTTATGATTTCTGTTCTAAGCCTTCAGGGTCTTAAAAACGCGACAGCAGTGGCTGTTTTGACTCCAATGATTATCCTTGGAGTGCCTGTTACAGATACTTTGGCAGCCATCATCAGAAGAAAGCTTAACAACCAGAAGGTATCCGAAGCTGATAAGATGCATCTGCACCATAGGCTTTTGGGAATTGGTCTTAGCCATAGGGCAGCTGTCCTTGTGATTTATGGTATCGCTCTGATCTTTTCAATCATTTCAATTATCTTAAACTTTTCGAGCAGAATTGGAGGAATCCTCCTTCTAGTAGCTAGTCTTTTAGGTCTTGAAATCCTTCTTGAATCCCTGGGTGTCTGGGGAGAGAAAAGGCAGCCCCTTCTCAACCTGTTTACCTATGTTGAAGGGCCCCATGACCAGCCCAAGAAAGAGGAAAAAAACAATAAGAGTGAATAAAAATGTTCGGACAGATTTTTTGAAAGCCTGTCCGAATTTATTTATAATAAAGCTTGATGGTTATAAGCCATTTTGCAAGTATATTTATTAAGTTAATGTGTTTACAATGTATTTACTAAGTATTTATTAAGAGAGGAAAATTATGTCAGTTTTAGAAATTAAAGATTTACACGTGAGAATTGAGGACAAGGAAATCTTAAAGGGAGTTAACCTTGTAATCAATACAAATGAAATCCATGCCATCATGGGACCAAATGGAACAGGGAAATCAACCCTTTCAGCAGCCATTATGGGTAATCCAAACTATGAGGTAACCCAAGGGGAAATCCTGTTTGATGGAGAGAATATCCTTGAACTTGAAGTTGATGAAAGAGCCCGCCTTGGACTTTTCCTAGCCATGCAGTATCCAAGTGAAATCCCAGGAATCACAAATGCTGAATTCATGCGTGCAGCCATGAATGCCCGCCGTGATGAAGATGATAAAATTTCAGTTTTAGACTTTATCAAAAAACTTGATAAAAACATGGATCTGTTAAACATGCATGAGGATATGGCTGAGCGTTACCTTAACGAAGGATTCTCAGGTGGTGAGAAAAAACGTAATGAAATCCTTCAACTTCTAATGCTTGAGCCAACATTTGCCATCCTTGATGAGATTGACTCAGGTCTTGATATCGATGCCCTAAAGGTTGTATCAAAAGGAATCAATGCCATGCGTGGAGAAGATTTTGGTGCCCTTATCATCACCCACTACCAACGTCTACTTAACTACATCACACCTGATGTTGTCCACATCATGATGGAAGGTCGTGTTGTAATGACAGGAACAGCTGACTTAGCCCGCCGTCTTGAAGCTGAAGGATACTCAGGAATCAGCCGTGAATTAGGTATTGACTACAAAGAAGACGAAGCTTAAGGAGGTCCCAATGAAGGAAAAATATAAGGAATACAAGACTTCGGTTGAAAAATTCTCTAAATTTAAGAATGAACCTGCTTGGATGACTGAGCTCCGTTTAGATGCTCTTGATAAGGCAGACGAGCTTAAGCTTCCACTTATTGAGCGTGTTAAGTATGAACGCTGGCCACTTTTTGACTTTGATAAAACTAACCTTTGTCAAAGTGATGAGCTTGAGATGGATGCTGCAACTGAGGAATTTAGCCATGGAACCCTGATTCAAAAGGCAACTGCTAAGGCATCTGTTCACCTAACAGAAGAATTAACCCAAGCTGGTGTTATCTTCATGGACTTATTTGAAGCCATGAAGGAATATCCTGATTTAGTTCAAAAATACTACATGACTCGTGCAGTTAAGGTTGATGAAGACAAGATGACAGCAGCTCACGCAGCCTTTATGAACGGAGGAGCCTTCCTTTACGTACCAAAGGATGTTGTTATTAAAGAACCCCTTGAGTCACTTTTCTACGGAGGTTCTACAAATGACCGTGACTTTAGACACGTTTTGATTGTAGCGGGAGCAAATAGTAAATTCTCATACCTTGAACGTTTCCAAGAAGTTCCTGAAGGACAGGGACCAAAAACTGCGGCTAATATCATTGTTGAGGTTATTGCTGAAGCGGGAGCTCAGATTAAATTCTCAGCCATTGACCAGCTTGGAGCCAACTATACAAGCTATATGAACCGTCGTGGTCACCTAGACCGTGATGCATCAATTGACTGGGCCATTGGTGTCATGAATGAGGGAAATGTTGTTGCAGACTTTGATTCAGACCTTATGGGAGACGGAAGTCATGCAAGAATTAAGGCTGTGGCTGTATCGACTGGTAAGCAAATCCAAGGGATTGATACCCGCGTTACCAACTACGGTAAAAATTCAGTCGGACACATCCTCCAACACGGTGTAATCCTTGAAGCTGGAACTCTAACATTCAACGGAATTGGTCATATTATTCGTGGTGCCAAGGGTGCTGACGCTCAACAAGAGAGCCGTGTTCTTATGCTTTCAGACAAGGCTCGTAGTGATGCCAACCCAATTCTTCTAATTGATGAAAATGATGTAACAGCAGGACATGCTGCCTCAATCGGGCAGGTTGACCCAGAGGATATGTACTACCTTCAAAGTCGTGGACTTGATACTGATACAGCAGAAAGACTTGTCATCCGTGGCTTCCTAGGTTCTGTTATCACAGAAATTCCTCTAAAAGAAGTACAAGCTGAGATGGTTCAAGTTATTGATAGGAAGCTGGACAAGAGATGATTGATGCCCATCAAATTCGCAAGGATTTTCCCATCCTAGATCAAATCGTTAATGATGAGCCCTTAATCTATCTGGATAATGCAGCAACCACCCAAAAACCCAAGGCTGTTTTAGACAAGCTTAGAGCCTACTATGAACATGATAATGCCAATGTTCACAGGGGTGTTCATACTTTAGCTGAGCGTGCGACCCATGATTATGAAGCTGCAAGAGAGAAGGTTAGAAGCTTTATTGGAGCTGGGTCAACCAAAGAAGTCATCTTTACTAGGGGGACAACAACCTCCCTTAACTGGATTGCTACTTATGCTGGTCAGGTTCTTCAAGAGGGAGACGAGATTGTAATCTCTATCATGGAGCATCATTCAAATATTGTTCCCTGGCAGGAGGCTGCTAAAAAAACAGGAGCCATCCTCAAGTATGTCTACCTTGATGACAAGGGAGAACTTGACATGGCAGGACTTTATGATGCCATCGGTGATAAGACAAAATTTGTATCCATCACCCATGCCTCAAACCTTCTAGGAGTAATCAATCCTGTCAAGGAAATAGCCAGTCATGCTCATAAACATGGGGCCTTGATGGTCGTTGATGGAGCCCAATCTGTCCCTCATATGAAGATTGATGTTAGGGATTTGGATTGTGACTTCTTTGCCTTCTCAGGTCATAAGATGATTGCACCGACAGGAATTGGCGTCCTTTACGGGAAGGAAAGTCTTCTAAAGGAGATGACCCCTCTTGAATTTGGTGGGGAGATGATTGACTTTGTCTATGAACAAAGCTCAAGCTTTAAGGATTTACCTTGGAAGTTTGAAGCTGGTACCCCTAATATCTCTGGAGCTATCGGTCTTGGTGCAGCCATTGACTACTTGGAAAACATCGGTATGGACGAAATTCATGCCTATGAGGCAGAGCTTGTAAGCTATCTGATGCCCAAGCTCCATGAGATTTCAGGACTTACCATCTATGGACCCCGTGATCTATCAAAGAGAAGTGGCGTTATTGCCTTTAATCTTGATAACATCCACCCCCATGATGTAGCTACAGCCCTTGATATGGAAGGAGTTGCAGTAAGGGCAGGCCACCACTGTGCCCAGCCTTTAAACAACTACCTAAATGTAGCTGCAACTGCAAGAGCCAGCCTTTATTTTTACAATACCAAGGAGGACTGTGACAAACTTGTCGACGCCCTCTTAAAGACAAAGGAGTTTTTCAATGGCACTTTCTAGACTAGATAATCTATACCGGGCAGTGATTTTAGACCATTCAAGCCATCCACATAATAGGGGAGTTCTTGAATCAGCCACACAGATTGATTTGAATAATCCAACTTGTGGGGATGTAATCAAGCTTTCAGTTGACTTTGAAGATGATAAAATCTCTCAAATTGCCTTTGAAGGAAACGGCTGTACTATTTCAACAGCCAGTGCTTCAATGATGACAGAAGCTGTTCTTGGTAAAACAAGAGACGAGGCCAGGGCTTTGGCTGATATTTTTTCAGATATGGTTCAAGGTAAAGATGACCCAGATCAGGATAAATTAGGCGAAGCCAAACTTCTAGCAGGTGTTGCCAAATTCCCTCAAAGGATAAAGTGTGCAACCCTTGCTTGGAATGCCCTTAAAAAGGCCCTTGATAATCAAGAAGCCCTAGCAGTAAACTTAGACGAACATTAAAAACTATCATATAGTAAAATTTATAATTTACAGGATGTAAATAGAAAGGATTTGTATGGCAGGAGTACCTGAACTACAAGAGTATAAATACGGCTTTCACGATGACGTAAACCCGATTTATTCAACAGGAAAAGGACTAACAGAAGAGATTGTCCGCCAAATTTCCGCAGAAAAAAATGAACCTGAATGGATGCTTGACTTCCGTTTGAAATCTTTTGAGGCCTTTAATAAAATGAGCCTTCCAGATTGGGGACCAGGATTAGATGATGTTGATTTCGACGATATTATCTACTACCAAAAACCATCTGACAAGCCAGCTCGTGACTGGGATGACGTTCCAGAAAAAATCAAGGAAACATTCGAGAAAATCGGTATCCCTGAAGCAGAGCGTGCCTATCTTGCCGGAGCAAGTGCCCAGTATGAGAGTGAAGTGGTTTACCACAACATGAAGGATGAGTTTACAAAGCTTGGAATTATCTTTACAGATACTGACTCAGCCCTTAAAGAATATCCTGAAATCTTTAAAAAATACTTCGCAAAACTTGTACCACCATCAGACAACAAGCTTGCAGCCCTAAACTCTGCCGTTTGGTCAGGTGGAACCTTCATCTATGTACCAAAAGGTGTTAAGGTCGATGTACCTCTTCAAACTTACTTCCGTATCAACAATGAAAATACTGGTCAGTTTGAGCGTACCCTTATCGTTGTTGACGAGGGAGCAAGCGTTCACTATGTTGAAGGATGTACAGCACCAACTTACTCATCAAACAGCCTCCATGCGGCGGTTGTTGAAATCTTTGCCCTTGAAGGTGCCTATGTTCGTTATTCGACCATCCAAAACTGGTCAGACAACGTCTTCAACCTAGTTACCAAACGTGCCCGTGCCCTTGATAATGCAACAGTTGAGTGGATTGACGGAAACCTTGGTGCTAAAAAAACTATGAAGTATCCAGCTGTTTATCTTGATGGACCTGGAGCTCGTGGTACCATGCTTTCAATTGCCTTCGCTAACGAAGGACAAATCCAGGACACTGGAGCCAAGATGATTCACAATGCCCCACATACATCTTCATCAATTGTTTCAAAATCAATTGCTAAAGGTGGTGGTGAGGTTAACTACCGAGGCCAGGTAACTTTTGGTAAGCCAAGTAAAAAATCAGTATCCCACATTGAATGTGACACTATCATCATGGATGACATTTCAAAATCAGATACTGTACCATTTAATGAAATCCATAATAGCCAAGTTGCCCTTGAGCATGAGGCTAAGGTTTCAAAAATTTCAGAAGAACAACTCTACTACCTCATGAGCCGCGGGCTTAGTGAAGGAGAAGCAACAGAGATGATCGTCATGGGATTTGTGGAACCCTTCACCAAAGAACTTCCAATGGAGTACGCAGTCGAGCTTAACCGCCTGATCAGCTACGAAATGGAAGGTAGTGTCGGATAGAACTGTTATAATAGCTAGGACCCTTGATATGTGAGGGTTCTGGCTTTTTTATTTTGCTATGTATGACAGTATAAATAATCAGTTTTAATTGATGAACAACTAACTAAATATAATTATACTATTTATAGAATTATACAAGTAATTTAATTGAATAGGATAGCGGTTTCGCCTTGTTGTTATTTGATTATTCTAAAGATATTTTTAGATAGAAGAGAATGCTCACTTAGAGAACCCTTTTATAATTTGCAAATGGTTAATAAATTTTGATATGTGAAAAGAAATTAAACGTATATTTAGTATTGATATACTGGGATTTCTGTGTTTCATATGTAAATGGAACGAAAAATATTTTTTGGCTGTAAATTATTACATAGTTGAGGGGGGTTATTGCATATGAAACAACTCTACAAATATTTCACATAGTTTAGATTGTGTTATCAATCTTAATTGAAATAAATATATTTCTTTGATACAATCGAAGTTGAATGAAAATAATGATAGGGAGTTCAATTTTAGATGGGGAAAAAGACAGAGATTAAGAATCCAATTATTAACACTTATTTAGATGATTTTATTGATAAATATGAAATATCTAATTCTAAAGCTAAAGATAAACATGGTCTATTTGAAAAATATATAAATGATATGATTCTAACTTTATATGGAAATGATCCAAGTGCAAATTTTTATGATATGGAAACAAAAACAGCTTTCGGTATCGATGGGATAGCAATTTTTGTTGCTGATAGATTTGTTAAAAGTCCAGAGGACGTGGATGACGTATTGGAGGGATTGAAAAAAATTGATGTTGAATTTTATTTTAGCCAATCAAAAACTGAAAATAGTTTCAATAGGATTGAGATAAGCGATTTTTTAATAGGTATTCGACGCTTTTTCAATTTTGAAAAATGCGAAATACCTGAATTGAAAGAATTTTGGGAAACTGCTAAATATATCTATACAAAAGCAATTAGGTTTAAAGAAAATCCTAAATTAAATGCTATTTTTGCTAGTTTATCTCCCAAAGAAATAAATTCTGAAGATATTCACTTAAAATCAGAAATAGATTTAAAGATAGAAGATTTAGAGAATTTAGCTATGTTTAGTAAAGTATCGCATCCACAATTTTGGGGCTTAAAAGAAATTATGAATTTACATAAAAAAAGTAATTCAGACCTTGAAATTGTTGTTAACATGACTAAAACTCCAGTTACATATCCTAAAGATAAAAGAGGCAAAATTAAAAATGGATACTATGGATTAATAAAGTTGGAAGATTTTATTAACATTTTAACTGATGAAGTTTCTGGAAAGCGTATTTTAAGAAAAGGTATATTTGATGATAATATACGTTATTATTTAGGTTCAGAAGAAAAAATAGAAGTTAATCATAGTATGAGAGAGCAATTACTTGGCACAGATAGCTACCTATTTGGGATATTAAACAATGGAATAACAATTATTAGTGATGAAATAAATTTGAACTCAGAAGAATTAACTTTAATAAATTATCAGGTGGTAAATGGTTGTCAAACAAGTAATGTAATTTTTGAATTAATTGATGAATTGGAAAACAAGGAAGATGTTTATATTCCGGCAAGATTTATTGCTACTGATGATGAAGAAACAAAAAATAGTATTATCAAGGCAACCAATAGTCAAACAACATTAAAACCTGAACAGTTAGCTGCACTAGCACCAATACAAAAGGCCATTGAAGAATGCTATAAATCTAAGAAAATAGAAAATAATTTTGAGTTATTTTATGAAAGAAGAACAGAACAATATAGAGATGAAAATATTCCTAAAACTAAAATAATAAATATTCCACTTCAGATAAAATCGACTTCAGCTATGTTTTTGAATTTACCCCATGAAGTATCAGGGCAATATGGTAAAGTAGAAAAGAAAACTAGAGGGCTGTTGTTCGACGATAGCAAAGATTTCGGTTTGTTAAATGTTTACTACACTAGTGGCTTAACTTGGTATAGAGCAGAACGATATGTATTGAACAATCATGATCGGGCATATAGAAGAGCTAGATGGCATATAATCATGTTGGCTAAGTATATTTGCTGTAAACAAATTAATCTTAGTAACAAAATAGATAAGAATAATAATAAAAATAGTGAAATTATTGAAAAAATAATGTTGAAAGAAAATCAAGCGAATAAAGTTTTTGATGAAGCGATAGAAATAATAAATTCCTGTCTTAAAGAACAATACGGGGGTATTGATATAGATGAAATTTTGAAAGACAGGAAACTTTTTGAGAGAAAGGAAACAACAGATTGGTTACTTTCTTTCGTTGAAAAAAGTTTGCCTAAATAAAATGTGTTTATATCAATGTTAGATAGAAAAAATAATTAGTTATCTAGACCTTTTCATTGTTTCAAAAATATACTATTGCTGTTCATATTTGACAATTTTAATCTAATAATCATTTGTAAACTTGGCTCTTTAAATTACTAGAAAAACTCTTATTAACTTGATTTGATAGTTAATGATATCGTCGGAAACCTTAATAAAACGAGCCTTGATTGAAAAAATTGGACTATAAAAGTAATGTTGTTATTAAAATCTGATTTAGTTAGATTTTCTGTCTAATGAAAGCCTATGAAATTAGATTTGTTTCATTTTATAAATAAAAGAAGAGAGGTGTAAAAACCTCTTTTTTTTCTATACAAAATCTTCTATTTGATCAAGGCTATTTCCTTACCATCATGCAACTTAGATAAATCATTATCAAAAAAATATTGAACTATTCACTAACTTAGTGTAGAATTTCTCCTGTAGGCTAGAAAAACTAGCATTTATTTATAAACATCTTATCAATCCTACAAATCCACCTGAAAGGAAGGAAAATCTCCTATGAATGGGCCAATCTTAGCCGTCATTTCCTTTATCTACATCGTCATTAGCTTTTTACTTAAGAAAAAATCAAAGGTTTGGAATGTTATTCGGAATGTTTGCCGTCTCATGTTTCTCGTCTTTGGGGCTGGACTCCTTATAAATAGCAGGCCAGAGCTCCCGTCAAATATTTTTTCGACAGTTTTTGAAAACAACCTGACCCTTGAAAGCTGTGCAATCTTCCTTTGCACCACCCTTTACATCCTGATAATCTGCGACTCAATCAGTGAGCTTGTGACGCCGCATCATTAAAACGAATCCCTAGAGACTGGTTTTTTATTATTTCTCAAAAACTTCCTCTAAAAACACAATCTCCTGCCTGGGGAAATCGACCCGGGCCTTGATACCTAGGGGGATGATGGTGCGTGGGGTTGCGTGACCAAAGTTGACATTGTAGAGAACAGGAAGGTCGGGGTTAGCTATGACCTCCTTGATTACTTCTTTATATTCATCATAATAAGCTTCGTCTTGGGGTTTACCAAAGATTATCCCTTCAAGAACCTCAAAAATGCCCTGCTCCTTTAGCTTAAGGAGCATTTTTTTGATCATGGCTGGCTTTTCCTTGACCTCTGATGTCTCTAAAAAGAGGATTTTATCCTGCCAATCCTTGAGACTTGGAAAGATTTCGTATTTTTTAATGACTTGAGGTTGGTTAGGGTGGCTGTAGGGAACAAGCATGTCATAAAGGCTATCAAGGCAGCCGCCTAGAAGCTTACCCTCAAATATTGGTCGACCTTGAAGGAGCTCAAAGCCCTTAGAATCTTCATGACAAATCCGCTCCTGACCACAGGCAGCCTTAGAAAAATCGGTCCTCTCTTCATACCAGACGGGGCTTGCCTTAATTTTTTGAAAATCGTAAGCATTATCTAAGTAGTAGTTGAAGTACTCCTCCGTGTAAGGCAGCATGGACTCACTAATCTCACCCAGATCGGTGATAAAGGCCATTCCGTAGTAGCTTACAAGGCCTAGCTTGTAAAGCATGAGGTGGTTGGTAGTTGTGTCCGAAAAGCCTGTAAAAATCTTAGGATTCTTGCGGACCAGCTCCTTAAAATCAGGCTTATCAAGTAAGTAGGGTAGGGTTTTGTAGGTATCGTCCCCTCCGATGGCACAAATAATCCCCTTAATGCTCGCGTCCGAAAAGGCGTCAATCAGATCCTGGGCCCGCTTTTCAGGATGCTCTCTTAGGTAGTCAATTCCCTTGAGGGTGTTAGCCATAAATACAGGCTCAAGTCCCATGGCCCTAAGTCTCGCACAGCCAATCTCAAGATTATGGCTGACAAACTCCTCGCCAAGAATCCCCCGCGAAAGGCTCACAATAGCCACCTTATCTCCTTCTCTCCATCTCTTTGCCTTAATCATCTGCTTGCTCCCTTCTTAATTTGCTTTTTTACTGGCTATAGGCATTAGCAGCTCATTAATTTTACTGGCTATTATAGCATTAAAAAACTTACGGCTAAAAGAAAACCTGTAATTTTTTTCATAAATCCATCCTTAGCATACCTAGTGCTACAAGAACTTGTTAATATTATTACATTATCAGTTGATTAAATATGAAAAAATTGATTAAGAACATTAAAAAACAAATATCTTGGTCAATCTAATATTTTAAACGAACCATATTTTATTATGAAATAAACAGAAAATAAAAGCTTATTTTATGGAAAAACAGGCAAATTTCAGCTGTAATTATCATTTAAAAAGGTAAAATGATATTTTTTTGCAATAATCTTAGCTTATTCTTGCAAACGTTTTCAGAACAATATATAATAATCACATGGTAATAGTAACTTATGTATCAAAATTTGGTAAATGATGTGAAGGAGGTAGCTTATTGTACCAGTAATTGATGGCAGCGGTGCTAGCCAAACTAGTGGCCCTAAGGGTGGGCATATATTGGAGGTATGAATGGAAAAGTACAAAGATTTAGCAAAAAAAATTGTTGAAAATGTGGGTGGAGCTGATAATATCCAGACCTTGACCCACTGTGTTACTAGACTTCGCTTTGTCTTAAAAGATGAGTCAAAGGCTCATGATGATGTCTTGAAAAATATGGATGGTGTGGTAACGGTCATGAAGGCGGGAGGCCAGTACCAGGTGGTTATTGGAAACCACGTGCCTGATGTCTATAGCACAGTCCTTGAAGTGGCTGGGATTGGAGATGGTTCCGCAAGCTCAGAAGGAGCGTCTGAGGTTCACATGAACCCGCTTAACCGTGTTCTTGATTTTATTTCAGGAACAATGATGCCAATGATTTCCCTCTTGTCAGCGTCAGGGATTATCAAGGGTATCAATGCCATGTTTGTCTTTGCCAATGTTTACAATGCTGAAAGTTCTTATTATTTACTATTAAATGCTATCGGGGATGCAATTTTTTACTTCTTCCCAGTATTGATTGGTTTCAATGCAGCCAAGAAACTAAAAACAAATCCTTATGTGGGGATGCTTTTGGGTCTTATTTTATGTTACCCAGCCATTAATGGAGTTGATTTAACCTTTTTTGGTTACACAATGAATGCAACCTATACCACAACAGTTTTACCAGTAATGCTTATTGCAATTCTTGCAGCACCAATTGAGCGTTTCTTTAATAAGATTATTCCTGATGTAGTTAAGGCCTTCATGGTTCCTATGTTTACTCTTTTAATTACAGTGCCAATTGGATTTACCTTGATTGGACCTTTTGCCAACTGGATTGGAAGCCTTCTTGAACAAGGAATCAACTCAATTGTAAACGTCAGCCTTCCACTTGCAGGAGCAGTCTTTGGGGCTATGTGGCAGATATTTGTAATGTTTGGAGTTCATGTGGTAATCCTTACTCCTTCAATGCAAAGTCTAGCTCAAGGAACACCAGATTCACTCTTTGCCTTCATGGCCGGAGTATCATTTGCCCAAACAGCAACAGTATTTGCTATCTGGCTTAAAACTAAGGACAGAAAACTTAAGGAAATTTCTTTCCCAGCGTGGATTTCAGGTATCTTTGGGGTAACTGAGCCAGCCATTTACGGGGTAACTCTTCCAAGGATTAAAATGTTTGTTATTTCATGTATCGGTGGTGCCATTGGTGGTGGACTTATGGGTCTTATGAATGTTAAAGTTTATAATCAAGCAGGACTTGGAGTCTTTGCCCTACCAGGATTCCTAAATCCCGCATCAAGCAGCCTACAAAACGTGATTAACGCACTTATCGCAATCGTAGCTTCTACAGTTATTGCCTTTGTCCTAGCCTACATTGCCTACAAACCTTCTGATGAAGTAACAAATGAAGTAGCAAAAGATACACTTGAACAAGCACCATCAGATGTAGCCTTCGCTGATGAAATCACACCTTTCACATCAGAAGAAATCGTTAGCCCAATGGAAGGTCAAGCCATTCCTTTGAGCCAAGTATCAGATGAAGCCTTCGCTAAGGAAATCATGGGTAAAGGGATTGCAATCAAACCAAGCAAGGGTGAGGCCCACGCACCATGTGACGGTAAAATAACAGCCATTTTCCCAAGCAAACACGCTATCGGTATCACGTCAGTTAACGGTGCTGAAATTCTAATCCACATTGGTATGGACACAGTTAACCTAAATGGTGAATTCTTTGACCTTAAGGTAGTTCAAAATCAAGAAGTCAAACAAGGCGACCTTCTAGTAAGCTTTGATATGGACGAGATTTCAAAACGTGGTTACTCCCTTGAAACTCCAATCATTGTTACAAACTTCATGGAATATGAAGCAATTACACCAGTTGCGACTGGTCAGGTAGCCGTTGGAGACGAGATCATCCAGGTTGAAGCCAAGGAAGAAGAAAAGAAAGCTAGTTAGCTAGCTCATAAAAAGATGGACATCTAGTCTCATCTTTTTATTTTTGGCTAAATTTTTAAAAATTTGTATAATGATAGTAAAATCGAAAGGATGGACTTATGATTAGAGAATTTTCAAGGGTTATTATAAAAGATGCAGACGGGGATTATCTAATCTCCTTGGATAGGGAAAGGCCTTGGAATTTTCCAGGGGGTAAGCAGGAAGCTGGGGAGTTTCCAGAAGACTGTGCCAAACGTGAACTAAAGGAGGAGTTAAATCTTGAGGTCTCAGAGCTTGAAGAAGTCTACACAGATACCTTCCTCTTTGATAATTTAGAGTGGAAGGCTCACTTTTTCTTTGCAGGTAAGGCTTGCGGGAAGGTGACCATTAATGAGCCAGGCAAGATTAAAGGGGTTCAATTTGTCTCAGACCTTAAAGACATTGACTTTGCAAGCCCCCTCAAGCCTTTCTTAGACTACCTACAAGAAAGTGGCATCCTTGAGGATAAGACAACCACATGGTCATAAAAAAAGCGGAAGTAACTTCCGCTTTTTTTCTTTTGATGCCTTCTAATAAAACGATTTCTGCTATAATGAATTAAATAAGTGCGTAAATTTTAGCTTACATAGACCTAGCAGGCAGATTTTTAGAAAGGGCAAGCCATGAATGAGGATATCTTTGAAAAAGAGTTAATTAAATACATAACTGAGATTAATGGTAGTAAGCAGTGGTCCTATGAAGAAGATATCAAGGACACGGCAGGACTTTGGCAAAACTTTAGAAATATTCTTAATCAGCACAATCAGGATAAGTTGGAAAATCCCCTAAGTGATCTGGAATTTGCCCAGGTCAAGGATAGGATATCTTCCCTTGAGTCACCCTATCAGGCAGGCCAGTTCCTTTACGGCCTAAATGGGGTTTCCCAGCTTGAGATAACCCTTGATAAGGGCGACTTGGTTTTTCTTACGGTCTTTGACCAAAGGGAGATTGGAGCGGGAAATACCATCTATCAGGTGGTCAATCAAATCAGGCGGGAGCCAGTTCTTATCGGTAAGCAGCAGAGGCGGTTTGATACCACTCTTTTGATTAACGGGCTTCCGATTATTCAGATTGAGGAGAAGGTGGCGTCCCATGACGCTAATGAGGCCCTCAACCAGATGCACCAGTACGCCTATGAGGGTCAATATGGCGATATTTTTTCGACCCTACAGATTCTTGTAGCCTTAACTCCTAATAGTATCAAGTACATGGCCAATGCTCCAGCTGATAAATTCAATAAGGATTTCGCTTTTAAGTGGCAAATTAAACGAATTAAATAACAATAAATTAAATAACTTTGAAAAAATTTAAATGTTTATAAATCAGTGATTTATAGTTTTTTTGTTTATAGATATTTAAACGAAAATATATTAGTTTGACCAAATTTTGATTAAATAATTATCACAAAGTGTTATATTATAAAATTTATAAAAACATTTACAATATAATTAAGAATTATATTGTATTGCAATTTGTTGTTGTGCTAATTTTAAAAAAGGAATTTAGATCCTTCAAAATGAAGGTTAAGTATGATAAAATGGGAAGCACATGTCATTTAGAAGTATTAATGGCTAGGATAGTGTGAGAGGTAATTATAATGAATTATATTAGTTTATTTAGTTCTTCGGGAGTAGGTTGTTTTGGCTTCAAGCAGGAAATGTTTGATTGTATAGCTACGTCAGAACTGATTGAAAGACGTTTAAATGTACAAAAAGTTAATGGTAAAGTTAAATCTGCAGAGGGATATATTTTAGGAGATATTACGGAACAAGATATTAAAGATAAATTGTTTTCCGTTACGAATAATTATAAAACAAAAAATAAAGTTGATGATGTTGATGTGATAATTTTTACTGCACCATGTCAAGGTATGTCGGTTGCAAATCATAAAAAAAATGACGGAACTATTGAACGTAATTCGTTAGTGGTTGAGGCATTAGAAATTGTAAAAGAAATTAGACCTAAATTTTTTATTGCAGAAAATGTTAGGTCTTTCATGAAAACTAAGTGTATTGATCATGATGTTGAAAAAAATATTTCAGAGGCTTTTTATGATTGGTTGGGTGAAGATTATTTTTATGATTTTAAGATTATAAATTTTAAAGATTTTGGAGCTAATAGCAGTCGTACTCGTACTTTAGTTATTGGTGTTAGAAATGATTTGGCAGATTTTGTGGATTTATATTCACTATTCCCATCAGAGGAAAAATCAAAGTCTTTGAAAGAAATTATTGGCTATTTACCTAGTTTGAATATTATGGGTGAAATCTGTGAATCTGATATATATCATAATTTCAAGAAATATAGAGAAGATATGCGTTCTTGGATTCATGATGTCGAACAAGGACATTCTGCTTTTGAAAATGATGATATTTTACAGCGTCCTCATAGGATTATAAATGGAAATATAGTTCCAAATGTTCAGAAGAATGGTGGAAAGTATATGAGACAAAATTGGAATAATGTTGCTCCTTGTATTCATACAAGAAATGATATAATGGCCAGTCAAAATACCGTACATCCAACTGATGATAGAGTTTTTAGTATTAGAGAGTTAATGATTATGATGAATATTCCAGATGAATTTAAGTGGAGTGAAGTTTCAGAAAGTGTGCTAAATAAATTAAGTTTGGAGGAGAAAGAGAATTATTTAAAAGAACATGAAATTAATATTAGGCAGAGCATTGGAGAAGCAGTTCCTACAGTTATAATGCAAAAAATAGCTAAAAATATTAGGAAGACGTTAGATGGGATTAAATGACAGAAAAATAAATCAGCTTATAGATGAGAATAATCTTCAAAATAGAAAAGATGTTTTGAAATTTGTAAAAGAAAATCCAGAATCATTATCAATAAGTGAATTATCAAGAATTGCTGAATTAGTTAATAATATGAGAAGTGACACGGCAGCGTATTATACTAGTGAATCTATTTTAAATTCGCTAGATGTATTTCTTCCGTATATTGATAAGAAAGAAATACATATTTTAGAACCGTCTGTTGGAGTAGGTAATTTTTTACAATTAATAATTGATAAGTATAAATATGCTGATAAATTAATTATTGAAGTTAACGATATTGACATTGAAAGTATTGAGTTATTGAAGCTTCTAAATACATATAGAAACATTCCAGATAATGTAGAGATAGTTTACAATGACGGCGATTTTCTGAGTCCATTTTTTTCTTCTAAATTTGATAGATATGATTTAATTATTGGAAATCCTCCATTTTTAAAATTAAATAAAAAAAATGGTTTACTTGATTACTCGATTATGTTTGATGATATGACTACAAATAATATGTCTGGTTTTTTTGTTCAAAAAGCTATTTCAATGTCAAATTATGTATCTTTTGTTTTACCTAAATATTTTTTAAGTAATCCAGATTTTGTAGAGACTAGAAATAGGATCGCAACTTATGCGATTGAAAAGATTATAGATTTTGGAGAAAAAGGATTTAAAGGTGTGTTGATTGAAACTATAGCAGTTTTAATTAATACAATTGAGAAACCAGATTTAACTATAAGTTATTCGGTAACTAATGATTTTTATAATGAGCAAAAACAAGAAAAATTAGTGACTAATGAATTTTCTACTTGGTTAATATATAGAAATGATTTTTTTGATAAAATTTATTCGAATATGATATTCTCTGTATTTAAGGTTTTTCGTGATAGACAATTGACAAATAGTGTATTGCAAGATGCTGGAGATATTCGTGTTTTAAAAAGTAAAAATATTGCTAGAGATGGTAAGTCAATTATTTCGATAAGTGGCTATGATAAATATATTGATAAAGATGATTTAAACAGGTTTTCCGTTGGTAATTATTATGAAAGGGATGATGTTTTTTTAAGTCCTAATATGACCTATTATCCAAGGGTTATAAGAAAACCTAAGGATGTTATTGTTAATGGATCTGTAGCAATTTTAGAAAATATATCTGAATATGAAATTACAGATAAGCATTTGAAATTTCTTAGTAGTGAAGTGTTTTCGAAATTTTATAGTATTGCTCGAAATTTAAGTACGAGAAGTTTAAATATAGATTCAAATTCTGTTAAGTTTTTTGGTCTCTACAATGGTGAGGTTGATGATTTTTTTTTAAAATAATGATATAATCGTGTAAAATTCATCTGGAGGATGCCTGTGTTTAGTGAAGATTATTTGATTAAATTTTTAAACTCTCAAAATTATGATATAAGATTAAATAAAAATGGTCGTTGGATTGATCAAAAATGTACACCTGATGTTGTATGTGCAGTTGCAGATTGTGTGATAAATTTTATTGATGGAAAAGAGGATGGTTTCGAATTTTCAGCTTCTGATATTAGAAAATCAGATTATGCAAATGAGTATGTAATTGATACGTTTAATAAACCTGAAATTAGTAATGAAAAGTCTAAACATGAATATGATAAATTTTTTGCACAACCTTTGGAAATGTTAGCTAATGCAAATATTTTACATAAAAGTAAAAACAAGAATTTGAATGTTTATAGTGTCAATGATGTTGATATTTTAGAATATATTGCTGCTAAAGAAAAATTTTCAACTAATTTTATTGTTGAATATTGTAGAAAAGTTTTGAAAGATAGTGAGATTTGGAATTCATTTTCGAAATTTTTCAAAAATCAAACTCAAGAATCATATTCTTTATTGAAAGATAAATATGGAACATTTATTATAAAAAATACACCAATTAATGGACGTATTGAAATTGGAAGAATTTTTACTAAAATTTTGAATCCTTTAGCTTATAAATTTAAAAAATTAGGAACTAGTAGAGGTAGAATTTCTAAAAATGTTATTACCTATTCTGAATTAATGTATAATAAAGTTAATTTTCGTGATTCTACTAGCTCTAAACCTAAAGATATGACTCGTAGTGATTGGGAGAAAAGAGTACAAAATACTAAAAATTCTAGTCTCAAATATGAATCAGCAAAAGCTAAGAGAATCGTACGAAGGTTTAATGATAAGTATAATAGGGGTGTTTCAGAGATGCATGATTTATTCAGTGCTGGTGGAGCTACACAAATGCATCATATTTTTCCACAACATAAATATCCAGAGATTTCTGCATTTTATGAAAATATTATTGCTTTGACACCGACGCAACATTTTAATAAGGCTCATCCTAACAATAGAACTAGTGAAATAGATTTATTTTATCAAGAACTTTTACTTAAGGCGAAAGCTGATACTATTCAAAACAGTATTACGGATAAACATATTAATACTATATATAGTTTTGATAATTTTGTTAAAGTTTTAAATGTTGGTTTTAATAAAGATTATAAAGAAATTGGTAATAATTTTGCAACAGCGATGAGTATAATTTTAGATTATTACATATAAAAAATACTATGTTAGTGTTATATATTTAATAACTATAACGGTGGTTATGGATGACTGTCATTATATAATTTTAAATATAGATATGGTATTCTCTAAAAAATCTTGTTTAAAAATAGAGAATGTTTTAGCATCCAAAATAGTACTTTTAGAAGTAATTTACTAAGTCCTTGATATAGTTTTTTAATTATGTTCACAATAAAAAGCACGCACCCACGTGCTTTTTCTTGTATTTACCCCCTCCTCTGCTAGAATTAACCTAACAAGTTATAAAGGAAGTGTGTGTATGATGTGTATGAAAAGATTTTTAAGGGTTGGTCTTTATAGTTCGGGGCTGCTTACTTTTGCCCTTTTAACAGGGTGCGGGCGTTCAACTGTTGGGCTTAATAAAACTAGTTCAAGTAGTGAAATTCAGTCGTCCAGTCAAATATCTTCTGAGCCGTTTACTGAATCAACTAAGGAGGTATCATCTAGCCAGTCTACAGCTAGGACAGAAGATAAGGACTTGTGGAATGAGGGCAAGGCTCAAGACTTACGGGACTTTATGGTAACTTGGGGGCAGGAGATGAATCAGACCTACCAGGAATATGGGCCTGGTAATGATGTTGACCTCTATGGTCTCAAGCTGCCTGATGATGTCATAAGTAGTGATAGTACTTGGAAGGCAGCACTCAATAACGAACCTCTAAATCTTAAGTGGTCTACAGATGGTCATGCGGGTGATAGCTACGCCCTTGTTGCTGTCTATTCTGATGCGGCTACCATGCCTTATCTGAAAAAGCATGTCTACTTCTTTACCGTGGAGGAGGGAGTGCCTAAGGTTTTTGTGACCATGCAAAACCAGGGGAATGAGGACAACTATCTCAATCTTTCGGAGACTGAAAATGAGGCTTTGAAGGCTTATTTTACTAGGCTTGTGACTGCTTCCTAGGACGGGTGGCTCCCTTATGTTAGGGCTTTCTTATTTGACTTATAATCTATAAGAGTATAAGATTTAGTTGTTAAGAAGATTTATTCTTATGAAAATATATCTGTGTTTTCATAGGAATCTTTCTTGTTTCTTAGCGACTAGTGTGTAATGACCGTGTAACTGTATACTTATGTTAGGTAAATGGGAAGGAGAAGTTATGTACAAGGAAATAAAAGGTAAGGAAGCTACTTACTATGTGATGAACCCAGACCCTGTTTTTGGGGCGGCGGCTGTTCTTGTTGAGCGTTCTGGTAAGGGGCTTTTGGTCGATACTCAGTTTTCAAAGCATGATGCAGAAAAAATTGTGGCTGTGGCTCGCGACCGCGGGATTGATATTGAGACCATCTACATCTCATACAGTGATCCAGATTATTATTTTGGTACTTCTGAGATTAAGAAGGCCTATCCTCAGGCTCGTGTTCTTGCGACTGCCGCAAACATTGAGCGGATTGAGGATTCTTACAAGAATAAGCTTGCTGTCTGGGCTGACACCTTGGGTAAGGGGGCACCAGATGAGATTATTATTCCAAGTGAGGTCAAGGACAAGATTAGCCTTGAAGGGCTTGATTTTGAAATCTACGGGGCAGATCCTAAGAAACAAACCCTTTATGAAAGAAAGGACAAGCTTCTTTTAGGCGGGATTTTAGTTGCTGTGGGTAGTCATTTGTGGATGGCTGATACCAAGACCATTGACAGCCAAAAGGCTTGGATTAAGGACTTGGATGGCTTGTTGTCCCTTGAACCTGAGATTGTTATTCCTGGTCACTTTAAGTCAGGTGCTGACTTTACTAAGGCCAATATCAAGGCCACTCGCGACTACATTGAAAAATTCATCAAGGTGGAGGAAGAAAGTCATACCAGCCAAGAGATTATTGATAAAATGAAGGCCATCTATCCAAGTCTGCCTGAAGGAAGTCTTGACATGAGTGCCAAGGTTGTGACTGGCGAGATGAAGTGGGACTAAGAATTCTAAGGGGGACTTTACATGCTAAAGAGCTTTAAGGATTTACTGGGGAAGACTGCTGAAGTCAGATTTGATGACACACATATCGCCTTCAAGCTAGAATATTTGACTGAGGATTCCATGCGTTTTACAGCCCTTGATCAAGATAAGGGCAATACTGAGCTGGTCAAGATTTATCCAGCAGATATCAGTGAGGGCATTATTGCGGTCAACTGGATTGAAAAGGCAGGAGCCAGTGTATCCCACACCATCAACCTCAAAGAGGGACGGGTCTGGTCCTTTGTCAACTGGCCAGATGACAAGTCCTACGGAGGGCGTGGTCTAGTCTACTATCACGGAAGTTTCAAGCTTACAAGTGAGCTTTAGGCTTAAAGGAGAAAATAAGATGACACACGATAAGTTAATTGTTAAGCAGGAAAAACCAACAGATAGCGAGCTTTTCTATCTCAAGGTGCGTGGTTCAGACGCTGAGGCGACCTACTCAAAAGAGGACAAGAGGATGATTGTTCTTGAGGGTTCAAGAAGGACACCTAAGCCTACCAGTGCAAGCTTTAGCAAGTATGAGCTTCTTGATGAGCTGATTGAGGTTGGTGTCATTGATAAGCCTGGCCTTGTCTTCTTAAAGGATTATACCTTTAAGTCACCAAGTGAGGCAGCAGAGATTATTGCTGGAAGCCCCTATGATGGGCCAAGAGAGTGGAAGGACAAGGATGGTCAAAGCCTTGAAGAAAGCCAAGCTAGTAAATAATCGCTACATATAATTACAGCCAAGTTTTCCTTGGCTTTTTTTGATTCCCAAAAATATTTTGTGAAATATCAGTCTAAAGTCTGATGGATTAATTATTGCCTTATGATAAGATAAGACCGTAGCCAAGTGCTAGTACTTATACTCCTAAATAGCAAAAAAGCCGAGAAATCTTCTCGGTTTTTTTGTTTGTTTTGTCTTAGTTGGATTTATCTATCTGACTGACTTTCTTAGCCTCTAATTAGAGCCTTCAAGCTTTAGAAGCTCCATACTTTCATGGTAGGCGGTCTCAATCCGGCTTCTTTTTTCCTCAGAAACACTTAGAGCATACTTACCACCAGGAAGGTAGTCCTCAGCTAGAAGAACCTGATAGTCATAGGCCTGATAACCTTCAAAATACCTGCCAGGAATGGGCTCCCTTGATACCCAGGTCGGGTGAGCCTTGATGCTTACTATCTGAGTCTTGTCGCCTTTTTTCTCAAGGTCAAGATCCATGATAACTCCCCGTTCTGTCCAGTAATTTTCAAGGGTTTCATAACGCTGATTGGACAGAAGATTTCCCATGGAGTAGATGATGAATTTTTTGTCGCCATCCTTATCAATGGTTTCAGTTGGCTCCATTACGTGGGGGTGGCCACCAAAAATAATATCTGCCCCCCAATCAATCATCTGATGGTAGAGCTGAACCTGCTCATCTGTTGGACTAAGACGATATTCTTCCCCCATTTGGGGCATGATAATTACGACATCAGACATACCCTTGGCTTTTTTGATGTCAGCCTGGATTTTTTCAGGATTCAAATCCTTGAGGTACTTGTTATAGTCCTCAGAACTTAAGGATTGTTCAATGCCATTAAAGCCATAGCTGTAGGCTAAAAGGGCGATTTTGATACCATTTACATCTTTTACAAGAATCTGGTCTTCATCAGGGCTCACTCCTATATAGTCCATGCCGGCATTTTTAATGGCGTGTGCCGTATAGCTCAGACCAGACAAGCCCGTATCAAGGATATGGTTGTGTGCCAGGTCTAGGACGTCAAAGCCAGCACTTTTGATGCTTGTAAGGACTTCCTCAGGAGCATTAAAGATGGAATAGCCTGCAAGCTCCCTCTGGGGATTGATAGTCCCTTCAAAGTCTCCGAGGGCCAAATCAGCTGATGAAATGAGAGGTTTAACCAGGTCATAGTCATTGTCAAAGTCGTACCTATTCCCGTCCCAGGCACTTCCATAGACGATGTTGTGATAGAGCATGTCACCACTTGCTGTAATCTTAGCCCTTTTGACAGAATTAGCCGTCTTTTTCTCCTTTTGATTAGAGCTTGTAGTCTTTTTAGCATCCTCAGACTCCTTTTGGCTGGCTTCTGACCTTTTAAGGCCTGGGCTAAGAAAGAAGATGAGGGGGAGGACTAGGGCTGTTGCCACAAGGGCTAATTTAATTGTCTTTTCCAGGGAGAAATACTGCTTGTTTTCCTTATTTTCCACCATATCCTTCCTTTCTAAATTTTGGTCTCATTTGCTTGTGAAAAAAGATCCCCAGTAACTAATTTTTCAAGGATGTAGGCCTGATCTAGCTGATCATGGATGTTTGAGATGACCAGTAAAATATTTATGGTATCCTGCCTGTTTGAAAAGTCAAAATACCTATCTTCTTTAAAGTTGGGACTTGGTCGGTAGATTTTTTGGACCTGTTTTAGATCTCCTGCAAGCTCTTTAATTAATTCTTTATTTAGCTTACTTGTGCCGAGAGCTCCTGTCTCCTTTAAGACAAGGACAGGGTTTTCTGGATTTAAAAGTAGGTTTATCAGAGCTTGGTCATAAAGCTTACTTTGACTTATCTCTCTTAGGTGGTCAAAAAGGTCTGCCCCAAGACTTGAGACTAGGCCGTAGTAGTTGTAGAGGAGGTAGTCTTTTGTCAACCTCTCTTCAACCCTTTGATTGATTATGTGGGTGTTTAGGGCCTCTTTAAGTTTTTCGAGGCGAAGCTTACTGTTCCTTCTTTCCCTTTTTAGCTCTGGGCCTGAAATCCTTCCGTCTACCCTTAAAAGGTAGCCTTCAAGGGCCAGGATTTCATTAATCCTATCCAAGCGGTCTTCAAGATAGCTTGCTTCCTTGAGGGCATAAAGGCCAGGGTAGTTGGCCTGCTCAATTAGTTTAAGGACAGGATAGGGGGATTTACTATAGTCGCAAATGTCAATAATGGCCTCTTCCAGTCTCCTTTGTCTATTACTGGTAAGTCTTCTTTCTTGGCCTGAGTAACTGGTAAAATTACCCTCTTCCATGAGCCTTAAAATACTCACAGAAGGAAGGTCTTCAAGCAAAATACGAGCTAGTGCTTGGATTGTTCTTCTATTAATATTATTCATGTCCTAATTCTAGCATTATCTTAGAAAAAGAGCATAAATAAACCTACTTAACTTTTAAATATACAAGATGATTTTAAGAGGGCCTTAAAAAAATTCAATCAACCTTGCTTTTGCCCCTAATTTTTAGTAAAATTATCAGGTAACAGAAAAAATCATCCACCCTTAGTGTAATGGATATCACGCAAGATTCCGGTTCTTGAGACAGCGGTTCGACTCCGTTAGGGTGGATAAGAAAACGAATTAGATCAAACAAGATCGTAGACATTTTTACTGGTCAAGCTTTAGGGCTAGCCCGTCACATAAATGAAGAACTTAGTTGTAGGCAGGAGGAAATACCTTGGAACTCTAGCTATAAGTCATAAGCCTTATTAAGGCCTGGATTATCCTGGCTTAAGGAAGACTTTAGCCATGCTTACAGGCTAGGTGCTTTTATTTTCTTGGGTATTTATGGACGATTTGTTTACCTTTTTGTTTGAAAATAGGTATTTGATAGGAATAGAGGATGAAATGGAATTACAGTTTTTAGGTACAGGGGCAGGAATGCCCTCAAGGCAGCGTAATGTAACAAGCATGGTCTTGAAGCTTTTAGATGAACGCAATGAAATGTGGATGTTTGACTGCGGGGAGGCCAGCCAGCACCAAATTTTAGAAACTCCCCTAAAACCACGTAAAATCAATAAAATCTTTATTACCCACATGCACGGGGATCACATCTACGGCCTACCTGGTTTTTTGTCAAGCCGTGGCTTCTTAAGTGGTGACGAGCAGGTTGACCTTGACCTTTATGGGCCAGTGGGTATTAAGGACTATGTGATGACAAGTCTTAGGCTGTCACAGACCAAGCTACCTTATCACATCAACTTCCATGAGCTGACACCCAAAGATGAGGGGAAGATATTTGAGGATGCGACCTTTGAGGTCTACATGGCACCTCTTGACCACGGGATTATTTCTTACGGCTACCGGGTGGTCGAAAAGGATAAGGTGGGTGAGTTAGACGCTAATGCCCTCCGTGAAGCTGGGGTTCCCTTTGGCCCACTTTTTGGGAAAATTAAAAAGGGTGAGGATGTCGTCCTTTCTGATGGGACAAAAATCATAGCAGCAGACTTTATCGGAGCTGACAAGCCTGGAAAGATTGTGACCATCTTGGGTGACACCAGAAGGTGTGATGCGACCATTCGCCTGGCTGTGGGTTCAGATGTTTTAGTCCATGAGGCGACTTATGAAGAGAGAGAAGCAAGGATTGCAAGGAATCATGCCCACTCAACCACCAAGCAGGCGGCAGAAATTGCGGCAGCAGCTCAGGTTAAAAAATTACTTTTGACCCATATTTCAGCCCGCTATGTAGGCCCTGAGGCCAAAAGGCTTGAAGGAGAGGCTAAAAAGTATTTTGCTAATAGCCATGTGGTCAAAGACCTTGAGGAAATAGAGATTTAAGGAATAGAATTTAAGGGAGAGGTTAGTTTAATGAAAGTCGCAACAGTAGTAATTACCGGGGCATCTGGTGGGCTTGCAAGTGCACTTGTAGACCAAATCAAGGCCTCAAATATTATTCTTTTGTCTCGTAATATCAAGCCCCTCTTAGAGTCTTATCAGGGTAGGTCTGATATTCACTTATACGAATGTGATATTACAGATGACAAGGAAGTAAGCCTTGTCTCTAGCCAAATAAGTAGGGACTTTGGTCCAGTCGATCTTTTGATTAATAATGCAGGCTACGGGGACTTTAAGGATTTTATGTCTTATTCTCCTGCTGAGATTAGAGCCATGTTTGAGGTCAATGTCTTGGCCCTTATGAATGTTACCAGTAAGTTTTTACCCGGGATGAAGCAGCAAAAATCAGGGCAAATCATAAATATTGCCTCAATGGCTGGTAAGATGGCGACAGCCAACTCGACCATTTACTCGGCGACAAAATTTGCGGTCATAGGCTTTTCAAATGCCCTAAGGCTTGAGCTTAAGGATTCAAATATCATTGTTACAACAGTTAATCCTGGGCCCATTAATACTAAGTTTTTTGAAAGGGCAAATGAGGGAGGAGACTACCTGAAAAAGGTGGGCTTCATTGTTCTTGACCCCAATAAGGTGGCTCAAAAGATTGTTAAAAATATTGGTAAAAATAAAAGGGAGATTAATCTTCCTAAAATCATGGCTCTTGGAGCTTACGCCTACAACCTTTTTCCAAGGTTTGGTGATTTTTTGGCCGGAGGCCTTTTTAACCTTAAATAATCGATATCTATAAGGAGGAGATTTTTATGATAGAAGCTAGTAAGGACTGGATTCTTGATGACAAGCCCTATGATGCAGGCTTTGAGCAAGTAATCAAGGATAGCAAGCTTAATGCCCTGAGCGGTCAAATTCTTTGGAATAGGGGAATTGATGACCAAGAAAAGGTGGCTGATTTTTTAAATCCAAGTCTTGATGGCCTTCACGATCCCTTTTTACTTAATGATATGAGGCCAGCTGTTGAGCGGATTTTGGCAGCCATTGAGGCAGGTGAAAATATTTTAATCTACGGGGATTATGACGCTGACGGGATGACTGCGGCCTCTGTTCTTAAAACAGCCCTTGATGAGCTTGGGGCTGAGTCCCTTGTCTACCTGCCCAACCGCTTTACCGACGGCTACGGGCCCAACCGTGACGTCTACCAGTACTATATTGATAATGAGGCCATAAGTCTTATTATCACAGTTGATAACGGGGTGGCAGGCCTTGAAGCTATCGATTATGCCCAGGAGCGTGGGGTTGATGTTATTGTGACCGACCACCATGCCATGCCAGAAGTTTTGCCTAGTGCCTATGCCATTATCCATCCAGAGCACAAGGGAGCTTGTTATCCCTTTAGGCACCTAGCAGGAGTGGGGGTGGCCTTTAAGCTAGCCTGTGCCCTTCTTGAATATATTCCAACGGAGATGCTTGATCTTGTTGCTATTGGAACCATTGCTGACATGGTCAGCCTGACTGGTGAAAATAGGATTTTAGTCAAGTACGGCCTTCAGATTTTGGCTCAAACAGAACGCTTTGGCCTCCTTGAGTTGATGAATCTCTCAGGGGTAGACCTAGCTGATGTCAATGAAGACACGGTAGGTTTTCAGCTGGCCCCAAGGCTTAATGCCCTGGGTCGTTTGGATGATCCAAATCCTGCCATCGAGCTTTTAATCGGCTGGGACGATGAGTTGATCAGCCAAATTGCTAAAGAAATCGACGACAAGAATACTGAACGTAAGGCCTTGGTAGAAAGAATTACCAAAGAAGCCTTGGACATGATGGATGACTCGCCCGTTCAAATCCTTTATAAGGAAAATTGGCATCAGGGAGTCTTGGGTATTGTTGCTGGTCGCTTGCTTGAAAAAACAGGCAAGCCAATCATTATTTTAAATAATGAAGAAGGAATCCTTAAGGGAAGTGCCCGTAGTCCTCTAGCCTATAACATTTTTGAGGCCCTAGATCCCATGCGGGACTTATTCATTAGCTTTGGCGGTCACGCCCAGGCTGCTGGGATGACCTTCTCCCTTGACAATCTTTCAAAAATCAAGGAGGGCATGGTCGATTTTATAAGTGAAAATGATGTTGATTTAAGCCGCAAGGACATTCTTAGACTAGACGGTACTCTCAGTCTTTCAGAGATTTCCCTTGATTTGGTCAAAGCCCTTGACCTTTTTGGCCCCTACGGGATGGATAATCCTCGTCCAAGATTTTTACTGACTGACTATAGTGTTAAGGATGCAAGGTCCATGGGTCAAGATGGTAGTCATCTCAAGCTTAAGCTTGAGCAAGATAAAAAGATGGTCGATGCGGTCTTCTTTGGCCATGGCCAAGAGAAGGTTGAATTTGAGCAGGTAAATAGTGAGCTTGCCTTTACTCTATCCTTAAACAAGTGGAACGGGGTAAGTAGTGTCCAGCTGATGGTTATTGACGCAAGAGCCAAAGGTGTCCAACTTTTTGACCTCCGCTCTAAAAAAATAAAAATTCCAGCAAATGCTTATTTATTTGATGAAAAATCGGATAATAGTGGTATAATAGACAGGGTCTTACATGTACAGTCAGCACCAGATAATCCTAAGGCCTTGAGTGAGCTCATAAGTAGCCATGATTTTAAGGCCATCTACTTTGAAAATCGGATTAAAGATGAGTTTTATTTGACAGGAGCAGGCTCGCGGGGGCAGTTTGCTAGACTCTATAAAACAATTTATCAGTATCCTGAGTTTGATGTTCGCCATAAAATTCCAGCCCTTGCCTCTTACCTAAAAATCCCAAATATTCTTTTAATTAAGATGGTTAAGATTTTTGAGGAGCTTGGTTTTGTGGACATATCTGATGGTATCATGACTGTTAATAAGGAAGCAGAGAAAAAGGAAATTTCTGAAAGTAAAATCTACCAGGATTTACAGGCAAAGGTTAAGGTGCAGGAATTGTTTGCCCTAAGCCCTGTTAAGGAAATTTATAAAGAATTAAAGGAAGAAAAAAATGAATCTTAAAGATTATATAGCAAGTATCCCAAATTACCCTCAAGAAGGTATTACCTTCCGTGATATTTCACCTCTTATGGCTGATGGGAATGCTTATAGCTACGCAGTGCGTGAAATTGTACAATATGCGACTGATAAAAAAATTGATATGATTGTAGGACCTGAAGCACGTGGATTTATCGTTGGATGTCCCGTGGCTGTAGAGCTTGGAATCGGTTTTGCCCCAGTTCGTAAACCTGGTAAACTTCCTCGCGAAGTAATCAGTGCTGACTACGAAAAAGAGTACGGTGTGGATACTTTAACAATGCACAAGGATGCAATCAAGCCTGGCCAACGTGTTCTAATCGTTGATGACCTGCTTGCTACTGGTGGTACTGTTAAGGCTACAATCGAGATGATTGAATCTCTTGGTGGAATCGTTGCAGGATGTGCCTTCCTAATTGAACTTGACGACCTTAAGGGACGTGATGCAATTGGAGACTACGACTACAAGGTTCTCATGCACTATTAATAATAAGTCGCTGTAATGGCGATTTTTTTTGCTATAACATGCCCTAAAACTTATAAGGCAGTGTTTTCACTTTTGATATGGTAAGGAGGCAGGATGTCATATTTCAATAAGTACCGGGCTGGACATATCGTCCTCCCCTATGAGCTCTTAAGTAATTTTCACCAGCTGTTTGCAAATGAATTAGACTTTGCTGTCTGGCTGTTTTTCTATGAAAACGCTGAGATTGCCCCAAGCGTTATCGCAAAGGCCCTTGGTAAAAAAACCTCAGAGGTAAACTGTGCCATTAAAAATCTCCAAGAAGGAGGTTGTTTGAAGGTTGCTATCTTTGAAACTGGAGGTGTCATTGACAGCATGTTTGATGCAAGCTTTGCCTTCCAAAAACTCGACCAAATTTTGGCGGCCAGTCAAAAGGAAGAGGTCGAGCCTGAAAATCTTTCAGAAAAAATAGAGCTTTCAGCTGAAAATTCAGGAAAAAAAGCTAGTCAAGGCAAGTCTGATGACACAAGCCTTAAGGACCTCCTGCAAAATTTTGAAAGTGAGATTGGCTCAATTACCCCCTTTCAGGCAGAAGAAATAAGAAGGTGGTTGGTTGAAGATGGCTATGACGCTGGAATTATCAAGCTGGCCCTCAGGGAGGCCGTCTTAAATAGGAAGACCAGCCTGAATTATATCAGGGCCATTCTTCGAAACTGGCGAAGTGAGGGCATTAAAACAGAAGGGGACATCGGGCGAAAGCAGGAGGCAAGAGCACTTGAAGCAAGCAAGCAAAATAATCAAAAGCTGGCTCCAGGCATGCCCATTCCCATTAATCAGTGGAAAAAAGATGATTAAATCTTGAAAGGAGAGAATTCATGGCAAGACCAATCGGCAAGAGAAAATTTCGTGAAGTGATGGACATCATCGCTCAAATGTATCCCGAGGCTCACGGGGAACTCGTAGCAGATACTCCCTTTCAACTTTTAATTGCAACCATCCTATCAGCCCAGGCAACAGATAAGGGAGTTAACAAGGCGACACCAGCTCTCTTTGCTAAATACCCTGACGCCAAATCCCTTGCAGCAGCTGATGTTTCTGATGTTGAAGCCTTGATTAAAACAATTGGTCTTTACAGGACCAAGGCCAAGAATATTGTCGCTGCCTCTAAAAAATTAATAGCCGACTTTGGCGGGGAAATTCCTCTTGATAAAAAGAAGCTTGAAAGCCTGCCTGGCGTTGGAAGAAAGACTGCAAATGTCGTTTTAGGTGATGCTTTTGGTGTTCCTGGCATTGCTGTTGATACCCACGTGGAGCGGATTTCAAAGAGACTGCCCATTATCAAGCAGTCGGCTAGTGTTCTTGAAGTTGAAAAAAAACTAATGGAATTTTTACCTGAAGATGAGTGGGTCGTTGACCACCACAGGCTAATCTTCTTTGGAAGATACCACTGTACAGCAAGAAAGCCCAAGTGCTTGAATTGCCCTGTTTACCCTTATTGTGCTTACGGAAAGAAAGAATTAAATGAACAAGGATAGATTATCTTATAGATTACAAGTAGTGGGAGACTTTGTTCCCCAAGATGCCCACCTTTTGGATGTGGGAAGTGACCATGCCTACCTGCCCATTAACCTGATTAAAAGGGGTAAAATCAAGAGAGCCCTTGCAGGAGAGGTAGTAGAAGGTCCTTACGAGAGTGCCCTTAACAATGTTAAAAAAGAAGGCTTGAGTGATCAAATCGAGGTCAGACTGGCTAATGGACTTGCGGCCTTTGATTCTCAGGACGAAGTCACTGCCATAAGTATTGCTGGTATGGGGGGGAGCTTGATTGCTCAAATTCTTGAAGGCGGCAAAGAAAAGCTTTCAGGAGTTACAAAACTTGTCCTCCAGCCCAACAATAGCGAGAATAATCTTAGGGCCTGGCTTGTAGCCAATGATTTTACCATTGAACAGGAGGTAATCCTTGAAGAAAATGATAAAATCTATGAGGTTCTTGTAGCAGGTCACGGAAAATCTAGTCTAAGTCCTCAGGAAATCAAATTTGGTCCCTACTTGCTCCAGGAAAAATCGCCTATTTTCAAGAAAAAATGGTTGAAGGAACTTGACAAAAATCAAAAAATCTTAAAAAACCTTAAGGAAAATAGCAAGGACCAGGACAAGCTTAAAATAATTGAAGGTCAGATTAAGCAACTTGAGGAGCTTGTAAGATGATAGCTAGCGATTTTTTTAAGGCCTATGAGAGCTTCTGCCCTCAGGAGCTTTCCATGAAAGATGATGCCTGTGGCCTTCAAGTGGGAAGTCTTGATGGTGATCTTAAAAGGGTTCTTGTAACTTTAGATATTAGAGAAGAGACCGTCCAGGAGGCCATTGATCTTAAGGTTGACTGTATTTTAGCTAAACATGCCATAATTTTTAGACCCCTGACAAGCCTTAATGCTAAAAATCTTCAAGAAAAAATGATTTTAGATCTTGTCAGGGCTGGAATTTCTGTCTATGTAAGCCATACTAATATTGACATTGTGGATGGTGGTTTAAATGACTATTTTTGTGAGCTTTTAGGCATTAAAAATACTACTTATTTGGCTGAAACCTCAGAAAATCATGGTATTGGTCGGATTGGTGATATTGAGGCAGAAAGTCTTAGCTCCTTCATCGAAAGAGCTAAAAAAGCCTTTGACCTTGAGACTATCCGCCTGGTTTCTTATAAAAGAGACCCATCAACAAGGATAAGAAGGGTTGCTATCTGTGGAGGTAGTGGGGGTAGCTTTTATAAGGATGCCCTTAAAAAGGGAGCAGACCTTTACATTACAGGCGACGTCTACTATCATACAGGCCAAGACATGCTGAGTCAGGGGCTTTTGGCCCTAGATCCAGGTCACTACATTGAAAAAGCCTTTATTCCCTTAGTAGCCAAGAAGCTAAGTGAGCTTACAAGAGGGGTTGAGATTTTTGAAAGTAAGGTCTTGACCAATCCTTTTATTGACCTTTAAAAAAATACAAAATCTGACAAAAGTTTCAGGTATTTATAGAATTTTTTTGCTAAAATAGGTAAGTGAATTATAAGTGTTTTTGAGATTTTTAGGCCTTGTGCCTAAAGTATAAATATAGAAAAGGGAGCCATCAAATATGAAATATGAAAAGTTATTAGACCGTTTTATCTCTTATGTAAAAGTTCATACTCGCTCAGATGAGACTAGTCAAACAACCCCAAGCACTAAAAGCCAGGTCGAATTTGCCCAGGTCCTTTTAGAAGAAATGAAGGAGGTTGGTCTAAAGGATGTTCATTATTTGGAAAGTAATGGTTACGTTGTAGGGACCCTCCCAGCAAACACGGACAAGAAAAGCCGAAAGATTGGCTTTATCGCCCACATGGATACAGCTGACTTCAATGCAGAAGATGTTAAGCCTCAGATTATTGAAGACTATGACTTGAGCGTGATTGACCTTGGTGATAGCGGCTTTAAACTTGATCCAAAGGAGTTTCCAAACCTAAATAATTATGAGGGTCAAACGCTGATTACAACTGATGGAACTACTCTTTTAGGGGCTGACGATAAGAGTGGGATTGCTGAGATTATGACAGCAATTGACTATTTGGTTAAGCATCCTGAGGTAAAACACGGGGAGATTCGCGTTGGTTTTGGTCCAGATGAAGAGATTGGGATTGGGGCTAATAAATTTGATGTGGCTGATTTTGATGTTGATTTTGCATATACCATTGACGGGGGACCTCTTGGAGAACTCCAATATGAAACCTTCAATGCTGCAGGAGCAAAGGTTCACTTCCAAGGTAAAAATGTCCACCCAGGAACTGCCAAAAATCAAATGGTTAATGCCCTTCAGCTGGCCATTGACTTTCACAATGCCCTACCAAAAGGAGCTCGTCCTGAACTTACAGAAGGGCGTGAAGGTTTCTTCCACCTAGCAGATATGTCTGGTGCACCCGAGGAAGCAACTAGCGTCTACATCATCCGTGATCACGACCGTAAAACTTTTGAAAATATGAAGCAAGAGATGCTTGATCTGGCTGAGAAGATGAATGAAGTCTATGAGACACCTCGTGTTTCTGTTGAGCTAAGTGACCAGTACTACAATATGGCTGAAATCATTGAACAAGATATGTCAATTATTGAGCTGGCTCAAAGGGCCATGGAAAATCTTGGAATTAAGCCTTTGATTGAAGCAGTCCGCGGCGGAACTGATGGCAGTAAAATCTCCTTCATGGGAATTCCAACACCAAATATCTTTGCTGGTGGGGAAAACATGCATGGGCGTTTTGAATTTGTTAGTCTTGAAACCATGGAGCAAGCAGTTGCGACCATCGTTGAGATTGCAAAATTAAATGCTGAATAATTAAAGTTTATAATAACCTGAGGATAAACTTTGTGTTATTATAAACTTAATTATAAGTTTAGGAGATTTTATTTATTAATGATAAAAATTTTTGGAAAATTAAGGTACCACTGGCAACCTGAACTAAGCCTTTTAATTATCTACTGGAGCCTGGCCTTTATCCCAGTCTTTTTGAGTATGGCCCTCCTCTATGAGGATACGACAAGTGCTGAGCCTTCCCTCTTATTTTTCCTGGCCTTTTTGATTTTGATTGTAGCAGGCCTTCATAGGTATTTTGAGATTGTGGATGGTAAGGATGAGCTCTTGATTTTTTCAAGCATTCCTGGTCTGCCTAAGAGGATTAGGATTACGAGCATTTCAAAGATTGCAGTCTCTAAGCACCGGATAAAAATATATTGTGGTCGTTGGCCCAGCGGGCGAGTTTTCTACATGAGAAAGTGGACCAAAAAATATTTTTTAGATGCCTTGGTTTCTAATCCATTTTTTAAGGGTGAAGCTTACTTAATTGGGGATGCTCGGGATTATTTTACGGCTTATAAGGATGAAGAGGCAAGAATTGCCAAAAAAAAAGGCCCTAAGGCCTAATGATTGCATGAGTTGGGCATTCTTTGATGGCTGCTTTAGCCTCGCTTTCTTCAGACCCTTTTTGCAGGTCAATAAGGTCTGCCTCGCTTTCATAAAATTTAACAATGCCATTATCATGGTAGTCAAAAATGGTAGGAGCTAGGCTGTGGCAGAGGCCACAAGCTATGCACTTATCGGGTAGTATTTTAATTTTCATAATATAAGAATAGTAATAGTAATGATGTAAAAAGTCAAATCAAAGAGAGGATGGGCATAATGGCTGACAACAAAGAACCATGGAACAAAAAAGTGTATCAAAATGACAAGGAAGAAAGGGGACAAAGAGGAGGAAAGGGAGCAAAAACTGGCTCAAAGAAAACAGCAAGTACTAGATTCCTTACCTTCTTGGTAATTGGTCTCTTTATGATTATTGGGATAATCATTGCAACTCTTTTATGGAGTAATCAGGTAACTGATAACTCAAAAATTTCAAATTCCTTCTATACCAGTGACTCAAGTGAATTGGTCGCAAGCTCACAACAGGCACCATCAACGACAGTTGAGTCAAGTCAAGCTCCTGCAGAAGAGCCTCAAGCTTCAAGCACAGCTGAAAGTCAAGCCACACCAAGCTCAGCCCAACCAGCAGAATCGACTGATACTGAGGTGACCTCAAGCTCAAGTGAAGTCGCAAGTGGCAATACAACAGAGGTTGTAGCTGGTGAAGGGATTAACCAGATTGCAGCCCGTACAGGTGTACCAGCAAGTCAAATTGCTGCTGCAAACGGGATGACAGTGGATAGTTGGTTTGCCTACCCAGGTCAAGTAATCAAGCTTAAATAGGAGTAACAAGTAACAATGAGAGATATACGAATTGCCATTGATGGCCCTGCCTCAAGTGGTAAAAGCACTGTCGCAAAGATTATTGGCCGCAAGCTTGGTCTGATTTACCTAGATACAGGAGCCATGTACAGGGCTGCCACCTATCTAGCCTTAAATAATCAGACAGAAGATGTCGATCAAATCATCCGCCTGCTAGAAGAAAATCCCATAAGTTTTGGAAGTGATGGCTCTGACCAGCAGCTGGTTTATTTGGGTGAGGTCGATGTGACTGATGCCATCAGGCAAAAAGATGTTACAGCATCTGTCTCAAAAATTGCGGCCATGCCAGAAATTCGCAAGTACCTGGTTGAAGCCCAAAGGTTTATTGCCAGCCACGGAGGGATTGTCATGGATGGTCGTGACATTGGGACCGTTGTTCTACCTGATTCTGAGCTTAAAATCTTTTTGGTGGCAAGTGTTGATGAAAGGGCAGAGCGTCGTCACAAGCAAAACCTTGAGATGGGGATTCCATCAGACCTTGAAAGCTTGAAAATTGAGATATCTGAGCGTGACTACAAGGATAGTACCAGAAAAACTTCACCACTTGTTCAAGCAGAAGATGCCATCTACCTGGATACAACGGGTATGTCAATTGACGATGTGGTAAACTTTATCGAAGTTAAGGCTCGCAAGCTTACAGCTTAAAAGCAAATAAAAACCAAGGATGTTTATCCCTGGTTTTTTATTTTTATCAATATTTTATAAAAGAATTTTTTCAAGAGTTCGAGCTACACCGTCCTCATTATTGGTCCACTCCGTCTGATTTCTAGCGTATTCTAAGAGGAGGGGATTGGCATTCTTCATGGCATAGCTATCTCCTGCCAGCTTGAACATTTCAACATCATTTTGCTCATCACCAAAGGCCATAAGGTCTTTTTTATCTGTATTATAGACCTCAAGAAGGTGCTTAAGACCACTTGCCTTGCTAATTCCCTTGGGAACAATCTCAAGGATGGAATTGGGTCCACCCCAGGCAGCCACGCTGATTTGGTTGTCATAAAAATCATTGATTTCACGGGCTACCTCCTCCTTGTCCTCAGCTGTTGTTTGTAAAAGAAGGGCATTGGGATTGTTGGTAAGCTTGCTTATTTCTAGCTTGTGGTAGGGATAGAATTTTTCAATCCCAAAAAGTTCAGGTGTTACTGCTTCAAAGCTGTTGACAAAGAATTTTTTACGGTATTCAGTCGCTAAAAAATCCAGCTGGAAGCTCTTTTGATTTTCAAGGATGCTGTGGACGATACCTTTTTCAATCTGGCTTTCCTTCTTGTACTTCCAGTTTTTATCATTAGGTTTGATGGTCATTGATCCATTGAAGTTAATCATGGGAGTTGTAAGTTCAAGCTCCCTATAGATATCGATTGCCATCCTGTAGGGGCGTCCCGTAGCAATAACGATGTCATGTCCTGCATCTTGGACTCTTTTAAAAACATCCTTGGTATAGTCGCTAATGGTATTATCAGATTTTAAGGTGGTACCATCTAAGTCGATGGCGATTAATTTTTTATTCATGCCTAACTCCTATTATATTATTAATTTTTATCGGTAATTATACCATATTAGCTGGTATTTATAAATATCAACTGGTAAAAGGCGAACAATACTCAAAAAAATATAGGTTAATTTTAAGAAATATCTTGAAATTTATAAAAAATAACGTAAAATGAATATTATAGTTTATAAATGTTTATTTTTAAGGAGACCTATGTTAGAAAAATTTTTCAAGCTAAAAGAAAATGGTACCACTGTTGGTACTGAAGTTATGGCTGGGATGACAACCTTCTTTGCCATGAGTTATATCCTCTTTGTTAACCCTAGCGTTCTAGGGCAAACAGGCATGCCGACCCAGGCAGTATTCTTAGCAACAATTATTGCAAGTGTCATTGGGACCTTAATCATGGGTCTTTATGCCAACCTACCTTACGCTCAAGCACCAGGAATGGGACTTAATGCCTTCTTTACCTTTACCGTTGTTTCAGCCCTAGGCTACAGCTGGCAACAAGCCCTAGCCATGGTTTTCATCTGTGGACTGGTAAATATTATAATCACAGTAACCCGTATCCGTAAGGCCATCATGAAAGCTATCCCAATCAGCCTCCAACATGCCATTGGTGGTGGTATCGGAATCTTCATTGCCTATGTTGGGATTAAAAATGCAGGCCTTCTGCAATTTTTAAGTGACCCAGGTACCTATACAGTTCTTGGTAAAGGAGCTGACGAGGGTAAGGCAAGTATTATCTCAAACAGCGGAATTGTGCCTGAACTTGTTAAATTCAATAATCCAGCGGTTCTTCTAGCTCTAGCTGGTATTGTTATCACCATGTTCTTTGTCCTAAAAAATATCAAGGGAGGAGTTCTTCTTTCAATCCTTGTAACGACAGTTCTTGCTATTGTAACAGGAGTTGTTAAAGTTGATCTATCAACCCTGCTTAAGGAAAACAACATTGGTGTAGCCTTTAAGGAACTTGGTACAACCTTTGGTGCAGCCTTTGGGCATGAGGGAATGGGTTCACTTTTCTCTGACAGCTCAAAAATTCCTCAGGTCTTGATGACAATTCTTGCTTTCAGTCTATCTGATACCTTTGATACCCTTGGAACCTTTATTGGTACAGGACGCAAAACTGGTATCTTCTCTGAAGAGGATGAAAAAGCCCTTGAAGAAGGAAGTGGTGTTTCATCTAAGATGGACCGTGCCCTTATCTCTGATGCTGTAGCAACATCAATTGGTGCAGTATTTGGTACTTCAAATACAACTACCTACGTGGAATCAGCAGCTGGTATTGGTGCTGGTGGACGTACAGGTCTTACAGCTGTAGTTGTTGCCATCTTATTCATGGTATCAAGCCTTTTCTCACCAATCCTTGCCATTGTACCTACCCAAGCAACAGCACCTGTTTTAATCATTGTTGGGATGATGATGCTCTCAAGCTTTACTGACATTGACTGGACAGACCTTGATGAGGCCATTCCTGCCTTCTTCACAAGTGTTTTCATGGGTCTAGCCTACAGCATCTCATACGGGATTGCAGCAGGATTCATCATGTTCACCCTTATTAAAATTATCCGTGGTAAATTCTCTGAAATCCATCCAATTGTTTGGATTGTTGTAGCACTATTCATTGCTAACTTCGGAATTCTTGCCATCATGTAGGAAACAAAAAAACTATCACTAGGTGATAGTTTTTTTGCTTTGCTTTTTTAGGGGACTTGGAAATTAAAGAATACCTGGGGCATGATTCCAAAAGAAAAAGGCAGGATTACTGCCTTAATTGGTTGTAGCGATCGTACCAAATTTTAATGTATTCTTCAGAGAAGGGACCACGCTCATTTTTTATCCAATCAACTAAAATCTTGACATTTTCCTTAAGAACATAGTCAATTTGAGGGGAATACCCCATTTGTTTTTTATGGCGTTCATACTCCTCAACATCAAGGAGACGCTTTTCGCCATCAGGAAATACCTTTATATCTAAGTCGTAGTCAATATACTTTAGGGCTTCATCATCCAGAGTATAGGGACTGGCTAGATTGCAGTAGTAGGAAACACCATTGTCACGAATCATGGCGATGATATTAAACCAATATTTCTTGTGAAAGTAGACGATAGCAGGCTCACGGGTAACCCATCGTCTTTCATCAGCCTCAGTAACAAGGGTATGATCGTTAACTCCGATTATAGAATTTTCATTTGTTTTTAGCACCATCGTATCACGCCAAGTACGATGCAAGCTTCCGTCATGTTTATAGCTTTGAATCGTAATAAAGTCGCCCTCTCGTAGAGCTTTCATAGTAATACCAACTTTCTAAAATTCAAAGATCTCGCTTTACATTATACCATACCGTTATAAAATTGTCTGTACCAATTATGAAAAAACTTGGGGAGCAAATAGGGTATAATAGACCTAAGAAATAAAGGCAGGTGCTAGTAAAATGGACTTAAAAAAGGAAATAATCAGATTGGCTAATGATTTAAACATTCAAAAAATTGGCTTTGCAAGGGCTGATAACTTTGAAACGATGAGGGCAAGTCTTGAGGAGCAAAAGGCCAAGGGGCATACATCTGGTTTTGAACACAAAAATTTAGATGAAAGACTAAATCCAGATTTGACCCTAAAGGGAGCGAGAACCATTATCTCAGTTGCCTTGGCCTATCCCAACAAGCTCCTTGAAAAACCTGAAAAGACCAACTACCGTAGGGGTTCTTTTGCCAGAGCCAGTTGGGGCATTGACTACCACACAATCATGCAGGGCAAGCTTGACCTACTTATTACGGGCATAAAGGACTTGATAAGTGGCCTTGACTACAAGGCCTTCGTGGATACAGGTCCCTTAATAGATGTCGCTGTGGCTGCTCGGGCAGGCCTTGGTTTTATTGGAAAAAATGGGCTTTTAGTCACCCGTGAATATGGCAGCTATGTTTATTTGGGCGAAATTATAACAGATCTTGAGTTAGCTCCAGATAGTCCGGTGGATTATGGTTGCGGGGACTGCACCCGCTGCCTGGACTTTTGTCCAACCAAGGCTCTTTTGGGTGATGGCCGGATGAATGCCCAAAGGTGCCTGTCCTTTCAGACTCAAAATAAGGGGATTTTGCTTGAAGAATACAGGGAGAAGATGAAGACAGTTATCTATGGCTGTGATATCTGCCAGATGGTTTGTCCCTACAATAAGGGGATAGATTCTCACTTCCATCCTCAGATGGAAGGAAATCCAGAACTCGTTCAACCAGAACTTTTACCCTTTTTGGATTTGACCAACAAGGAATTTAAGGAAAAATTCGGCACACTTGCCGGTAGCTGGCGAGGTAGGAATGTTCTTCAAAGAAATGCCATCTACGCCCTAGCTAATGCAAGAGATAAATCAAGCATTCCTAAGCTTTTAGAAATTATTGAAAAAAGTCAAAATGAAATTTTTGTAGCCTCAGCCTTCTGGAGCCTGGGTAAGCTTGTTAAGGAGCCCAATCAGGAGATGGTAAACCTTGTTTCTAAAAGGAAGTTGACCAATGAGGCCAGTGCGAGCGAACGTGAAAAACTCCTTGAAATATGGTATAGTTAGGTAGATAAGCTAAGGAGTAAAAGGTAAAAAATGGAACTATTTGAAATAAAAAAACAAGTGGATGACAACCAGACCAAGATTGATAGTTTTCGTGCCAATCTTGACCTAGAAAGACTGGAAGAAGAGATTGCTATGTTTGAAAATGATATGGCAGCCCCTGGTTTTTGGGATGATAATGTAGCAGCCCAAAAGGTCATCAATGAAAGTAATGCCCTCAAGGCCAAGTATGATGACTTTATGAGTATTCAAAATCTCTTTGATGAACTTTGTGTCATGCTTGAGATGCTTGCAGAAGAAGATGATGCCATGATGAAGGAAGAACTTGAGGAGGGACTTACTGCTCTTAATGCCCGCATGCAGACCTATGAGCTTGAGATGCTCTTAAATCAACCCTATGACCACATGAATGCCATCCTTGAGATTCATCCAGGAGCTGGAGGAACTGAGTCCCAAGACTGGGGCAACATGCTCATGCGAATGTATGAACGCTGGGGGAATGCCCATGATTTTAAGGTGGAGATTCTCGACTACCAGGCAGGGGATGAGGCTGGAATTAAGAGTGTTACCTTTAAGTTTTCAGGCCACAATGCTTACGGTTTCTTAAGAAGTGAGATGGGGGTTCACCGTTTGGTGCGTATTTCGCCCTTTGATTCAGCCAAGCGTCGTCATACATCATTTTGCTCAGTCGAGGTTCTACCTGAACTTGACGGAACAGTGGAGCTTGAGATTAACTCAGATGACTTAAGGATTGATACCTATAGAGCCAGTGGTGCTGGTGGTCAGCACATTAATAAGACCGAGTCAGCTGTCCGGATTACCCACCTTCCTACAGGAGTTGTCGTAGCCAGTCAAACCCAAAGAAGCCAGCTTAAGAATAGGGAAGAAGCCATGGGCATGCTTAAATCTAAACTTTACGCCCTTGAAATGCAGAAGAAGCAGGCGGAGGTTGATGAGCTTAAGGGAGACCAGAAGGAAATTGCCTGGGGTAGTCAGATTCGTTCTTACGTCTTCCACCCCTATAATATGGTCAAAGACCACAGGACCAACTATGAAACAGGTGCCATTCAGGCAGTTATGGATGGAGATTTGGATGGTTTTATCGACAGCTACCTCAAATGGAGCATGTAAATGTCTATAATTTATCATGAAAAAGTAAGTTAATATCATCAAATTGTAATTATTTGTAAAAGAGGATAATAATTACTAGATATCAAAATGTTATAATCGAAATGAATGAAAGGAGTATCTGTCCATACAGAGCACATTTATGAGTATAATTGAATTAAAAAATGTTACCAAGAAATACAGCAATGGAACGACAGCTCTTAGAAATGTTTCCCTAAGCGTTGAAGCAGGGGAATTTGCCTATATCGTTGGACCTTCTGGAGCTGGAAAATCAACCTTTATCAGACTTCTTTACCGGGAGATTGGGATTGATGCAGGTGAAGCCCGTGTTGCAGGCTTTAGCCTAGGAAAAATTAAGGGACATGATGTTCCCATGCTTCGTAGGTCAGTTGGGGTCGTTTTTCAGGACTACAAACTTTTACCTAAGAAGAATGTATATGAAAATGTAGCCTATGCCATGCAGGTAGTCGGTCGCCCGCCCCGGGAGATTAAAAAACGTGTCATGGAAGTTTTAGACCTAGTCGGACTAAAGCACAAGGTTAGATCATTTCCTAATGAATTATCAGGAGGGGAGCAGCAGCGGGTTGCCATTGCAAGATCTATTGCCAACTCACCCAAGGTTTTAATCGCTGATGAGCCGACAGGAAACCTTGACCCTGAAAATTCTTGGGGAATTATGAATCTTTTAGAAAAGATTAATCTTCAAGGGACAACAATCCTTATGGCCACCCACAATAGTCAGATTGTAAATACCCTTAGACACAGGGTTATTGCCATTGAAAATGGACGAATTGTAAGGGACCAACAGGAAGGAGAATATGGCTATGATGATTAGAAATTTCTTTAGGCACCTTCTTGATTCCATCAAAAATCTTCGCCGTAATGGATGGATGACGATTGCAGCGGTAAGTTCTGTAACCATTACCCTAACCCTACTTGGTATCTTTTTATCGGTCATTATGAATACGGCAAAACTTGCGACTGATATTGAAAACAATGTCCGTGTCATGACCTATGTTAAACTTGACCGTCATGACAATGACAAGGAATATGCTGACCCGCAAGACAAGACCAAGATGATTGAAAATACCAACTACCATCAAATCTACAATCAGATTTCTGCCCTTGGACATGTTGATGGGATAACATTTTCAAGTAAGGAAGATCAACTGGCCAAGTTGACTGATACTCTAGGAGACACATGGAAATTATTCCAAGGTGATGCAAATCCCCTTTATGATGTTTACATTGTCGAAGCTGACAAGCCAGAAAACGTTAAGGAACTAGCTACAACAATCAAGGAGATTGACGGGGTTGAAAAGACCGAGTACGGTGGAATAAATACAGACCGTATCTTTAAGCTTGCAAGTACAATCAGGACTTGGGGCTTTGGTGGAGCAGCCCTCCTCCTATTTGTAGCTGTCTTCTTGATTTCAAACACAATCAGGATTACAATCATGTCAAGGAGCCGGGAAATCCAAATCATGAGTTTGGTTGGAGCTAAAAAATCCTACATCCGCTGGCCCTTCTTCCTAGAAGGAGCTTGGGTGGGAATGCTTGGGGCAATTCTACCAAGTGTGCTTATCCACTACCTTTATAGGATAGTCTATAAGAGCTTCACACCATCTCTTATCTCTCAGGGACTAAGCATGCTAAAGGCTGACGCCTTTATCCCACAGATTATAATTCTCATGGTAGCAACAGGTGCCGTTATCGGCTCACTTGGGTCTGTCATCTCAATGAGGAAATTCCTTAAAATATAAGAAAAAAACTCTAATAGTTACTATTAGAGTTTTTATTTTATTTAATTGGTCCAAGTGTTTTTAGGGGGAAAAGTCTAAATTTAGCCTTGCCTAGGATTTCTTCCTTGGTAAAGCTTCCTACCTGGCGACTATCTTTTGAGACAATCCTATTGTCTCCTAGAAGAAGATACTGGTCGTCAGCCAAATCGATTTCAAAGTCGGGATTTCCCTGAGCGTCAACTGTAAAGGCCTTAGAATTTGCAGCTCGCTCCTGGAAGAAAGAGTCAAAGGCATAGGTTGCTTGAAGTTTGTCTTCCTTAAACTTGGCCTTGTAGTCATCAAGATAGTCTTCCTTGATGACTTCTCCGTTGATGGTTAAGACATCGTCCTTAAAGACAACCTTATCTCCAGGAAGACCGATAACTCGCTTGATGATATCCTTGGTCTCGCCATTATCTGTTTCTTTGGCAACAACGATATCTGAGCGTTTAAAATCCTTTGAGCGAATCATAATCAGATACTGCTTGTCAGCAAGGGTTGGGTCCATTGAATGCCCCGAGACACTTACTGGTGCCCACAGATAGATTCTTGATAGTAGCATAACAAGTCCTATAAAGATTACAAATCCCCATTCTCGTATAAATTTCATAATTGTGCTCCTTTATTATTATTTTAAGCCAGCAAGCTTTTTGGCCTTTTCCGTATTTTTAAAGTGCATTTTGGCCGTTTTTTCAAGAGTGGCCATGCCTTTTTGGGTAATGATTTGTGCTGCCACCAAATCACTTTTACTACCGGCTCCGCTAGGAAGTCCAAGGGACAGATCATCTGATAGGTCGCGAAGATTTTTTAGAAAAAGGCTTCTAGCGATAATAGAACTTGCAGCAACAGCTAGGAATTGGCCCTCGGCCTTTTGAATAAGGCTGGGCTCGGTCTGGGGATGATTTCTTTCCTTTCTAGCATATTTTTGGTAGTTGTTGGGGGTGGTAAAGGCATCAATCACCAGTTGGTTGATGTGGTCATCATCAGCTAGTTTCTTCTCCAGAAGGAAGATGGCCTGATTGTGCAGGTGGACCTTGATGCTTACAGCATTATAACCTGCATCAATGGCTTGGTTGTACTTGCTTGGACTTAGCAGGATGGATGTGTGTTTGAGCATGCCCTCAAGGATGGGAGCAAGCCTTAAAATCTGCTGGTCCTTAAGGTTTTTAGAGTCATCAACTCCAAGCCTTTTAAGCTCAGGAACATCCCTTTCAGCCACATAGCTTGCCACAACAGCAAGGCCACCAAAGTAGCTCCCGTTACCAACCTCGTCTGTTCCAATTATATTGGCCTGACTGTGAGCTTGGGTGTTAGACTTAGGCCGAACAGCTCCTCCACTTGATTTTACTGCCTTAGCTCCTGTTGTCTTGTGAAGGCCAAGGGATGTGACAGCCTGGTCTGCCAGACTACCTTGGAACATAAGCTTATGGGATGTGTAAGCTGTAACTACAAGCCCTGGCATCTTGGCCATAAAGCTAACATAGGGATTTTTTGGGGGGACAAGATACTTTTTATAGTGATCCTTGATAGCACTTATTTCCTTAGGATTTGATTTGATAACTATATTCATGGTCTTAATTTTATCATAAATTAACAAAAGTTTAAAAAAAACAAGTTTTGCGATATAATGGACTAGAAGTGCTGGTCACTTAAACTATAGGAAATGAGTATACTATGATTTCAATTATAATTATGATACTTTTGGCTTGGGCCTTTTATGTGGGGTATTTGAGGGGCTTGTACCTTCAGCTATTTTACAGCCTGGCTATACTTGTGGCAGGAGCCTTTGCCCTAAAAAATTATCAAACCCTTGCAGCAAAGATTTCTATGTGGATTCCCTTTGCCAATGCAGGTGTAGACAGTAAACTTAAATTTTTTAATCAGGATATAATCTTCCAACTTGATAAGACCTACTATGCAGGAATCGCCTTTTTAATAATTTTAGTGGGAGCTTACCTTGCAGCAAGACTAGTTGGTGTCTTTTTGGGCTTTTTATCAAATTCCCAGCCCCTTGGTCTAGCAGGGTCTATCATATCAGGCTTTCTAGCCCTTTTAACTACCTACTTTATGCTGGAAACAGGCCTTACCATTCTTGCCATGATGCCCATCAATAGTATTCAGGACAAGTTATTTTCAAGTGGCTTGGTAAAATTTATGATTACTGATACTCCGATTTTTTCAAAATTTTTACTAACCAGTTTCTTTGAAAATATCATCCATTTGAATCCAATTAAATAGGGCCTATGCCCTTTTTTAGATAGCAGGAGAACTAATGAATAAAAAAATACTAACAACCCTTGAATTTCAAAAGGTTAAGGAGCAATTTATCCCCTTTTTAAATACAGCCCAGGGGCTAGAGGAGCTCGCAAACCTTCTACCCACGACCAGGGAGGACAAAATCTTAGAGTGGTTTAAGGAGCTTTCTGAGCTTACAAGTGCCATCCAAGAAAATGGTCCCTTAAAAATTGGCCAAACTGAAAATTTAACCGATATTTTAAGAAGGCTTGATCTTGAAGCCAATCTGAATGGGGTTGAGCTTGCTAAGATTAAGCGGGTCACTAGAGTCGTAAGTGAGCTCTTAAATTATTTTTATGACTGCCAAAATGTAACCTTTGATAGCCTAAAAAATCTCCTTGATAAGTTTAAGGACCTACCAAAGTTAAATGGTCTCTTGCAAATTGTTGATGAAACAGGCCACATTCTTGATACAGCAAGTGATAGGCTTTTTGAGCTTAGGATGTCTTCTAAGAAACTTGAGGCAGATATCAGACAAATCATGCAGGAAAGTCTATCTAAAAATGCCAGCAATCTAAGTGAGTCAATCATCACCATCAGAAATGATCGCCAAGTTCTACCTGTCAAGGTTGAAAGCAAAAACAAGGTACCTGGAGTGGTTCATGACATGAGTGCAAGTGGCCAGACGGTCTACATTGAGCCCAAGCAAGCCCTGTCTTTAAATAATAAACTTTCTCAAAACAAGCTTGAAGAACGAAATGAGATTGAAAGAATCTTAAGTCTGGTATCTGATGCCCTAAGACCTCACAGCCAGGATTTAAGGCAGAATAACTGGCTTTTAGGTCACTTTGACTTAATCAATGCCAAGTATGGCTACAAGCTTGAAAGAAAGGGCGTGATTCCTGAGCTAAGTCTTGATAAGGATATTAGCCTGTATGAGGTCCGCCATCCCCTAATCGATGATTCCATGTCTGTTCCTAATACCTTAAAATTTGATGCAAGCATTAATACCATCGTTATTACAGGTCCAAATACTGGTGGGAAGACCATCAGCTTAAAAACCCTTGGTCTAGCCCAACTTATGGGGCAATCAGGGCTTCCTATTCTTGCTGAAGAGGGAAGTAGGATTGGTATCTTTAACGAAATTTTTGCAGACATTGGTGACGGACAATCTGTTGAACAAAGCCTGTCGACATTTTCAAGTCACATGACAAATATCATTGATATTCTAAATCATGTAGACAAGGATAGTTTGGTTCTTTTAGATGAGTTAGGAGCTGGTACCGATCCCAAGGAGGGGGCAGTCCTTGCCATTTCCATTCTTGATTTCCTCCGCCTGTCTAAGACCAAAACCATGGCCACCACCCACTATCCTGAACTTAAGGCTTACGGGGTCGAAAATCCTGGTGTAATCAATGCCAGCATGGAGTTTGACCTGGATAATTTTAGACCAACCTACCGTCTAATTATGGGCGTTCCGGGGCGGTCTAATGCCCTTGAAATTTCAAAACGCCTGGGACTTTTTGATAAGATTATTGAGCAGGCAGAGTCTTTGATTGACCAAAATGATCAAGATGTAAACCTTATGATTGCAAATCTTGAAGAAAAAAATTATTCCCTGAGTGAAAGCCTGACCAACATCAAAAAGCTTGAAGCTGAAAACCTGAAGCTCCACAATGATTTAAGCAAGATGTATAAGGCCTTTAATAGGGATAGGGAGCAGGAGCTAAATAAGGCACGGGTTGAAGCTCAAGATATTATCAAGCTTGCAACAGAAGAAGCTGATTTAATCCTTAAGGATCTAAATGAAAGGTCACAACTTAAGCCACATGAGATTATAAATGCCAAGGCTGAACTTTCAAAACTTGCCCCACAAACAGTCGATTTGTCAAAAAATAAGGTACTTAAGAAGGCCAAGAAGGCTCGTGGTCTTAAGCCTGGAGCTGAGGTTATTGTTAATGAATACGGCCAAAAGGCAACCCTTGTTAAGCTTGAAAAAGATGGCCGCTGGCAGGTACAGATGGGACTTATTAACACCCGCCTAGGGGAAGACGAATTTGAACCCATCAAAAAAGAGGAGCAGAAGGCTTCGAAGAAGGTTAACGTTGTTAAAAGGAGTCAGGGTAAAACCCTCAAGGGTCAACTTGATCTAAGGGGAATGCGTTATGAGGAGGCTGAGCGTGACCTTGAAGAATACATCGACCAAGCCCTCTTAAACAATATGGGGCAAATTACCATTGTCCATGGTATCGGTACAGGAGTTATTCGGGAGATGGTGCAGAAGTATTTGAGAAGAAATCCTCATATCAAGTCCTATGACTATGCTCCGCAAAATGCTGGCGGAAGTGGTGCAACCATTGCTATCTTAAAGTAAGCCTTATAGCAAGCAATTTTTAAGAAAATTTAGTAGAATAAAAGCAGATGGAAAGCTATCCATAAACACAAAGAAAAGTAAACAGGAGGAAATTAAAATGGTAGTAGCAGTTACAGATAAAGATTTCGTAGAAGAAACAAAAGAAGGTTTAGTCCTTGTTGATTTTTGGGCAACTTGGTGTGGTCCATGTCGTATGCAAGGTCCTATCCTTGATCAACTTTCAGATGAAATCGATGAAAGTGAACTTAAAATCGTTAAGATGGATGTAGATGAAAATCCTACTACACCTTCACAATTTGGTGTTATGAGTATTCCTACCCTTCTTTTCAAAAAAGACGGTGAAGTTGTTAAGCAGGTTGCAGGTGTTCATACTAAGGATCAAATTCTTGCCATTGTTAAGGAACTTGAAGCCTAAGATTGCTTTTTGAACCTAGCCATTTAGGTCAACTTGCAAAAGGGGAAAAATTTTGATAAACTAGCCAAGAAATGAGGTAGTTATGGCATATCAGGAACGTAGTAAGGGGAAAACTCCCTTTCAAAAAATGGTAATAGCTGTGGCATGGATTATGCTTATCTTAACCCTTGCAGGAGCTCTTGGAGCAGCTTTGTCAGCTATTTTATAAGTAAGTAAAAACCACCCAGTCTCGGGTGGTTTTCCTGTTTTACCATCTAAATAAAGCCCCCTAGGTTAGTAGGGGGTTATTTTTATGCTAGAAAGTTGTTGATTTCTGTTTCAATGTTGTTAAGTTTTGCTTGGGCAGCAGCTTCAGTATCAGCAACAACAGCCAGGTAGAATTTAATTTTTGGCTCAGTTCCACTTGGGCGAACAGCAATCCAGCTACCATCTTCAAGGTGGTATTTAAGAACATCACTTGGTGGAGTTGTAAGTTTTTCAACCGCTCCGTCCTTAGAAGTGGCAGTAAGTTCCTTGAAGTCTTCAGTCAAGACAACGCTCATTCCGTCAAATTCTTTTGGAGCAGATGTGCGGAACTTGGTCATGATTTCTTTGATTTGCTCGCTTCCGTTGATTCCTTCAAGGGTTACAGAGATTGTTTTTTCCATGAAGTAGCCATATTCAGCGTAAATATCTTGAATACCATCGTAGAGGGTCTTACCAAGAGATTTATAGTAGGCTGCAACCTCACAAATGAGCACAAGAGCTTGGATGGCATCCTTGTCACGAACGAAAGGTTTAATTAGATAACCAAAGCTTTCTTCAAAACCAAACATGTAGGTATGGCTGTGAGTATCTTCAAATTCTTGGATTTTTTCAGCGATAAATTTGAATCCTGTAAGGACGTTCATCATCTCAACCCCGTAGCTTTCAGCAATGCGGGCAACAAGGTCAGTTGAGACGATTGATTTTAGGACAGCAGCATTTTCTGGTAGAGTGCCAGCCTGCTTATGAGCTTCAAGGATGTATTTGGCTAAGATAGCACCGATTTGATTTCCTGAAAGTGGTTGGTAGTTTCCGTTTGGAAGAAGAACCTCAACTCCGATACGGTCAGCATCTGGGTCAGTTGCTACAAGCATCTCAGCTCCCACTTCGCGGCCCAACTCTTCAGAAAGAGCGAATGCTGCTTGGCTTTCTGGGTTTGGTGATTTAACAGTTGGGAAGTCGCCATCAGGAATGGCCTGCTCTTCAACGACCGCAATCTTATCAAAACCAGCCTGAGCAAGACCTGCACGACCAAGCATCTCACCAGTCCCGTGAAGTGGTGTGAATACGATATTAAGGTCACGTCCAAAGTCATCAATTAGCTTTTGATTGATGGTAACTGACTTAAGGTTTGCTAGGTATTTGTCATCGATGTTTTTTCCGATGATTGTAATTAGTCCCTCCCTTAGGTAGTCATTAGTGTTACCTGGATTGATAGAGAAGATATCATCAATTTCATCAACATATTTAGTTAAGGCATCGGCATCATGTGGAGGCATTTGTCCACCGTCCTCACCGTAAACCTTGTAACCATTATATGGTGCAGGATTGTGGCTAGCTGTAATCATGATTCCATTTAAGGCGTTAAGGTCACGCACGGCAAAAGATAGCTCAGGTGTTGGTCTTAGGGATTCAAAAACATATGAAGGAATGCCGTGTGAAGCCAAAACACTTGCTGCCTCCATGGCAAATTCAGATGAAAAATGACGTGAATCGTAGGCGATAGCTACTCCACGTTTTTTCTCAGCCTCACCCTTACTGTCCATTAGACGAGCTAGTCCTTCAGTAGTCAAGCGGACTGTGTAGATATTCATCCTATTGGTCCCAACTCCAATCAGACCACGTTGCCCCGCAGTACCAAACTCAAGGTTGGTATAAAAAGCGTCTTCAATTTGTTCATCAGTAAGATTTTTTAATTCCTTCTTCAAATGTGAATCAAGCTCTTCATTATTTAGCCATACTTGATAGGTGTCCTTGTAACTCATGTAATTCTCCTTTTCCTTTTTACAGACTGTATGTAAACATTTACATTCTAGCATAAAAAAAGCGTTTTTACACGCTTTATCTTCAATCTTTGATTTTTATTAAGATGGGGATAATTGCTGCCACAAGGACGGTTGAGCAAATGGCTTCAGCAATTGAGTTGGTGCCCACAATTGTAGTAAGAACTGTTTTAAGGGACCAACCAAGAACATCCCCAAAAATAAAGTAAATAGCTGAAAGGACTAAAATAGTATTAGTCAGACTCCCTGCAAGACCTGCAAGGCCTGCTCCAATTCTGGGATATGACTTAAGGGCCTTAAAGACATAGTAGGGGATAATCCCAATTAAAATTCTTGGGACAAAGGCAATTAGAAGGGAGCGTAAGTCACCATGGTTGGTACCTGGTAGGGGCTGTAGAGGGGTGAATAAGAAGCTTGTGGGACTTGTAAGAAGGGTCATGGTCAGACTACTCATCACTCCCATGGAAAATCCTAGGAAGGCTCCTTTTTTAGGGCCTAGGATAATTGAGCCGACGATAACTGGGATATGAACCAGGGTAGGTCTGATAGGAAAAGGCCAAAGGGTAAAAATTACCTGAGCTAGGACATTAATTACCAGCATGGCAGCTAGTAGGATGGATAAAATTGCTATATCGGAAGCCTTATTTTTTTTCATCAGTTAACAACTCCTTAATTTTATTTTCAATGTCAGATAGGTCAGCAAGTGCCCCCCTACCGTAATCCCCACAGGCTAGTAAAGAGACCTTGGGTTCTATAATTTCAAAATCGACCGACCTTAAGATATCCATATTTCTTTGGGTCAAAGGATTTTCATACATTTTTGTATTCATGGCTGGGGCAAGTAACTTTTTGACTGAACCATCAAGGGCCAGGGCAACAGAGCTTACAATATCTTGGGCTCGTCCTTGGGACAGACGGCTTATGGTGTCAGCACTAGCAGGGACTACAACAAAGAGGTCACACCTTTTAGCAAGCTCGATATGATTTACCACACTAGGTGACTCTTCATTCATAATATCCGTGTGAACAGCATTTTTAGAAAGGACTTGTAGGGTCAAAGGAGTGATAAACTGCTGGGCACTTTGGGTCATAAGAACGGTAATATCATGACCCGCCTTTTTCAGGGAGGAAATCAAATCAGCAGCCTTATAGGCCGAGATACTACCTGTCACAGCAAGGGTTATATTCGCCATTATTTATGGTCTCCTTTCACAAGTTGCCTTACTTGGTCACTTACCTTATCAAAGATGAGGTCTGCGATTTCCTTTTTACTAGTAGCTGGATATTCATTCTTGTCATCAAGGAGGTAACCCATGTGCCTATCTCCGTAAATATGGTCCAGGTCATTAGCAAAAATATAGTTGGCCCGATTTTTTTTAAGACTCATCCGAGCGACTCTTAGGAGTTCTTCCTTGGAGACACCAACAAGAAGCTTGAAGCCAATTAGGATGACATCCTCCTTATAATCCTTGATTTTACTGATTATTTTAGGGTTTTTCTTGAGAAAAAGAACCTGATAGTCAGAGCTAGATGAGATTTTTTTGTCAGTATTTTTAAGGTCCAGAAAATCAGCAAGATTGCTAGCCTCTTCAAGTTCGTAAAAATCAGTCATATAAAGAGGTTTGTAGTCGCTTACGGCCATGGTATGGATTACGGCCTGGACTGTGGGAACTAATTTTTTCATATGCTGATCAAGATTGTAAGTGTCAGTGATGGTAATTATTTGAAGATTGTCGTGATCTGGGGGCAGGACGGCATTTTTACCAGCCAGAAGAATAACCTGCCAGGATTCATCTAAAAATTTTTCACAAAGTATTTTGCCAAGACTTCCGCTTGCAAAGTTTGTAATCCCCCTAACCTGGTCTATGTTTTCTGTAGTGCCACCTGATGTAATGAGAACTCTCATCAAAATCTCCTTTAACTTGTAACTTGTGATGATGTCAGCCAATTATATTAAAAATTTGCTAAATTAGCAATTAAGCTAAATTATTTCAAGCACCTGCACGAGAAAACTTAAAGAGAAGCCTGAGCATGAGGGGAGCTAAAATTGTTGTAGCAATAATGACCAAGACCACTTGGGAATAAAAACTAGCTGCCAGAAGGCCATTCGTTAGGCCGATTTTTGCAATGATTAGGGCCATTTCCCCCCGACTGACCATTCCTGTACCAATTATTAGGGACTCAACCCTTGTGATTCTAAAGCTTCTTGCGGCTACATAGGCTGGCAAGATTTTTGATACAAGGGCAAGGCCTGTAAGAATCAAAATTGCCATGATCTTTTGGCCAAGACCCGCAAATATTAGGGGTGTTGCAATGGAGCTTAAAAAAATGGGAATGAAAAAACTTTGGGCCATACTTGCCATTTGACTTTCAACCAGATGGGCATCACTATAGAAAAGATCCCTTTTTTGACCCAGGATAAGGCCTGCAAAGAAGGCACCAAGAACGTCTGACATGCCAAGGGTTTGAGCTAAAGCAGCAAGAGCCAGACAGGTAATCAGAGATAGGGTCAGGTCACCAGCAAAAAATTGCTTGTTTTGACCTAATTTAAAAATTAAGGGCAAAAGATAGGTGGCTAGGGGGTAGAGAAGAGCAACAAATAAAAGGGGACCAAGCATCTGTTGGTAGAGATTGATCTGATTGCCTGGTGAAAGTAGGCTTAGAGAGAGGACAGCCAGGATGTCATCGAGGATGGCAGCTCCAAGGATTATGGCAGCAAATCGAGTATGCATCTTCTTATATTCTTGCAGGACTTCAATGGTAATGGAGACACTTGTTGCAGCAAAAATAAGACCTAGAAATAGCGATTTTTGAGCATTAAGTCCTAAAAGGCCTGCCCCGTAGCCTGAAAAAATAATGACTGGGAAGATAACTCCCAAAATGGCCACTAATATACTTGGTCTGATGTATTTTTTGAGGAGGGTAAGATTGGCTTCAAATCCCGCCAGAAACATTAGGAAAATAACCCCAATCTCAGCTAAAAAGTCCAAAACCTCTCCCTCTTTAATGAGTCCTAGGACAGGACCTATAATCAGGGCCATTAAAAGTTGGCCAACAACAACTGGTATCCCTAATCTTTGGGCCAACAAACTTGCTAGAAAAAGGCTTGATAAAATGATTAAAACTTGTAGTAAAAGTGACATCTTTCCTCCTATATACATTAAAAAAAGTAATATGACCCAAGGTCATATTACTTTTTCTTCATTTGGCCATGTGGGTAGTAAGTACCTTCAGGCATATCATTAATAAAAACGTGGATGGCTTCAGCTGGAGCACCGGTATTTTTGGTGACAACTTCTGTAATTTCACGGGCTAAATTTATTTTTTGTTCTTCAGTGCGGCCTTCAAAAAGGTCAATACGGACAAAGGGCATAAGATTCTCCTCAAATTTTTAAAAAAATTATAACATATTTCTGAAAATAGTGAAAGTTAGCTTAGAAATTGAAAAAAGCCTGGCTAGAAAAAAAGTCCCTTCTATGGTAAAATCATTTAGGAATTCATTTAGCCTTTGAGGGCTTTGAATGATTGGGAAGGATGTTTTTAACAAATGGCACAGTTATTTTTTCGCTACGGTTCAATGAATGCCGGCAAAACGATTGAAATTTTAAAGGTTGCTCATAATTATGAGGAGCAAGGAAAAAAAGTGGTTCTGATGACCAGTGCCCTAGATACCCGGGACGGTGTGGGGGTAATTTCATCACGGATTGGCATGAGTCGTCCAGCCCTTCCAGTAACGGATGATATGGATCTTTTTGCTTATATCAATCAGATGGAAGAAAAACCTTACTGTATTCTTGTTGATGAATGTCAATTCCTGAGTAAGAAAAATGTTTATGACTTAGCAAAAATTGTAGATGATTTGAATGTACCAGTCATGGCCTTTGGCCTAAAAAATGACTTTAGAAATGAAATGTTTGAGGGATCAAAACATCTTCTACTCTTGGCTGATAAAATTGAAGAAATAAAAACAATCTGCTGGTACTGTAGTAAAAAGGCAATCATGATTCTCCATTTTGTAGATGGAAGTCCTATCTATGAAGGAGAACCCATCCAAATTGGAGGCAATGAGTCTTATCTTCCGGTTTGCCGCAAGCACTATTTTAAACCAGATATTAAGGAGAACAACTAATGTATGATCAACTTCAGGCGGTAGAAGACCGCTACGAAGAACTTGGAGAGCTTTTAAGTGACCCAGAAGTAGTAAGTGATACCAAACGCTTTATGGCTCTTTCTAAGGAGGAGGCAAGCATCCGCCAAACTGTCGCAGCCTACCGCGACTACAAGAAAACCCTTGAGACAATCTCTGACAGTGAGGAATTACTGGGAGAAAGCGGTCTTGACGATGAAATGGTTGAACTTGCCAAAGAAGAGCTTAAAGAAGCCAAGGCCCACAAGGAAGAACTAGAAGAAGAAATCAAGATTCTTCTCCTACCAAAAGACCCTAACGATGATAAAAACATCATCATGGAAATCCGAGGAGCAGCAGGTGGTGACGAAGCGGCCCTCTTTGCAGGAGACCTTCTAAACATGTACCAACGCTATGCTGAAGGTCAAGGTTGGAAGTTTGAAGTCATGGAAGCAAACATCACTGGAGTTGGGGGATATAAGGAAGTTATCGCCATGGTTTCAGGTGACTCTGTTTACTCAAAACTTAAGTATGAGTCAGGTGCCCACCGTGTGCAGCGTATCCCTTCAACGGAATCCCAAGGACGTGTCCACACTTCAACTGCCACAGTAGTAGTCCTACCAGAGGCTGAAGATGTGCAAATCGACATCCCAGATTCAGATTTACGTACAGACATCTACCACGCGTCAGGTGCCGGAGGTCAGCACGTCAACAAGACTGCCTCAGCAGTCCGTATTGTCCACCTTCCAACTGGTATCAAGGTTGAAATGCAGGATGAGCGTAGCCAACAAAAGAACCGGGAAAAGGCCATGAAAATTATCCGTGCCCGCGTTTACGACCACTATGCCCAAGAGGCCCAAAGCGAGTATGACGCTACCCGTAAGTCAGCAGTCGGTACAGGGGATCGTTCTGAGCGTATCAGAACCTACAACTTCCCGCAAAACCGCGTGACTGACCACCGTATTGGTCTTACTGTTCAAAAACTTGACCAGATTATTGCTGGTAAGCTTGATGAGGTTGTTGACGCTCTAGTGATTTATGACCAAACTCAAAAACTAGAAGAGCTGAATAAATAAAAGGATGTAAGAGGGCTAGATAGTCTAAGGAAGTAAGGATGAAATATAGGGAATTCTTTGAACAAAAATTAATCGAAGCAAGTAATCAGGAGGACCTGGCCTATGTTTTTCGCCATCTCAAAAAACTTGATACCTTGGATTATGTAAAATTGCTTAATGAGGAGGTTACAGAAGATAACCTCCTTCTTTTAGAAGAAATATCACAGCGGCTTGAAAAGATGGAGCCTGCTCAGTATATAGTGGGTAATACTGATTTTTATGACCTAAATTTAGAGGTCGATCAAAGGGTTTTAATTCCCCGACCTGAAACGGAAGAATTAGTTGATTTAATCCTCAAAGAAAATCAAGAGACCAAGCTCCGGGTGCTTGATTTGGGTACAGGTTCTGGAGCCATTGGCTTATCTCTTAAAAAAGCCCGCCCAGACTGGGACTTGGTTCTTGCTGACATCTCCCAAGACGCCCTTGATTTGGCCTCAAAAAATGCCCTTGATAAAGGGCTCCAGGTGGACTTTGTCCAAAGTGACGTCTATTCGAATCTTTGGGGAAATTTTGATATAATTGTGTCCAACCCACCTTATATTTCCTTTGATGAAGAAGTATATATGGATGAGTCGGTCATTAAGTATGAGCCAGATTTGGCCCTTTATGCTGAAAACTCAGGTCTTTTGATTTATGAAAAAATCGCCCAGGGTGCCCCTCAATTTTTAAGGGAGCAGGGAAAGATTTATTTGGAAATCGGTTTCAAGCAGGCCAGCCAGGTTGAGGGAATATTTTTAAAAGCCTTTCCAGCTAAAAGAATTAGAGTTTTTAAGGACTTGGCTGGACTTGATAGGATGGTGGCAGTAGATGAAAACTGAAATTTTAGCAGATAATCAACTTGATTTAGCGGCAAACTTCTTAAAAGAAGGGGAGCTCGTCGCCATGCCAACTGAAACAGTCTACGGATTATTTGCGGATGCTCTTAATGAAGCAGCTGTCAGACAGGTGTTTGCTGTAAAAGGAAGAAATCTTGATCATGCATTAAATCTGAATATTTCAGGTCTTTCTGATCTTTACAAGTACTCTAAAAATCAGCCTGCAAATCTTGAGCAGGTAATTGAAAAATTTTGGCCGGGTCCTCTAACAATTATTCTTGAGGCAAGTGATTTGGTTCCGCCCTACATTAATCAAGGAAAGGATACTGTAGGCTTTAGGATGCCAGACAATGCCTTTACCTTAGAGGTTATAAAAAAAGTAGGGGTTCTTGTGGGACCAAGTGCCAATCTTACGGGTCAAGCCAGTCCAAGAAAGGCTATCCAAGTTTTGCAAGATTTTAAAGGCAAGATTAGGGCCCTTAAGGAGGATGATCAAAGTATCAGCGGACTTGATTCAACCATTGTCGATTTTTCAAAGGGAAACCCGCGTATTTTAAGGCAGGGGGCAGTGAAATTAGAAAGTATTGAGGAGCTATTATGATTTTTAAGGAAGAAGATTACATCTTACAAGACCCTGAATTATGGGCAGCTGTGCGTGCAGAAGAAAATCGCCAGCAACAAAACATCGAGTTAATTGCCAGTGAAAATGTGGCCAGTCCTGCTGTAATGGCTGCTCAAGGAAGTCTTTTAACAAATAAATATGCTGAAGGATATCCAGGACGTCGTTATTACGGCGGAACTGAGGCTGTCGATGTGGTTGAAAATTTAGCCATTGAAAGGGCCAAGGAACTTTTTGGAGCTAAGTTTGCAAATGTTCAGCCTCATTCAGGTAGCCAGGCCAACCAGGCAGCTTATATGAGCTTGATTCAACCAGGTGACAAGGTAATGGGAATGGACCTTGCAGCTGGAGGACACTTAACCCACGGGGCAGCAGTAAGCTTCTCAGGAAAGACCTATGATTTTACACCTTACGGAGTTGATTCAACAACAGAAGAGCTTGACTATGAGGCTATTTTAGACTTGGCCCGTGAGGTTCAACCTAAACTTATCGTAGCTGGAGCATCAGCCTACTCAAAAGCCATTGATTTTGCCGAATTTCGTAAAATCGCTGATGAGGTTGGGGCAAAACTGATGGTCGATATGGCTCACATCGCAGGTCTTGTAGCAGCTGGTCTCCACCAAAATCCTATGGAATATGCTGACCTTGTAACAACTACAACCCATAAAACCCTAAGGGGACCTCGCGGAGGAATGATTCTTACCAATGATGAGGATTTAGCCAAGAAGATAAATAGCAGCATCTTTCCAGGTATTCAAGGGGGACCTTTAGAGCATGTCATCGCAGCCAAGGCTGTTGCCTTTAAAGAAGCGATGGGGCAAGACTTTATTGACTATCAAAGTCAGGTAATTAAAAATGCCCAGGCTATGGTTGAGGTTTTTGACCAAGAAGAAGGTCTTCGTGTCATAAGTGGTGGTACCGACAATCACTTATTCATGCTGGATGTTACAGGTCTTGATATCAATGGTAAGGAAGCTCAAAATCTTTTAGATGAGGTGAGCATTACCCTCAATAAAAATTCAATTCCCTTTGAACCCCTAAGCCCTTTTATTACAAGTGGTGTAAGGATTGGAACTCCAGCTATCACTAGCCGCGGTTTTAAGGAAGAAGAATCAAGGGAGGTCGCAAGACTTATCATTAAGGCTTTCAAGAATAAGAATAATCCTCAAGTTCTTGATCAAGTAAAGGTTGAGGTTAAAAACCTAACTGATAAGTTCCCCCTGTATAAATAATAAGTAAATGTTAGACATATATGTAAAAAAAGCAATCATTCACTCTTTTGACCCAGGCCAAGAAGAATTGGATTTTTCAGAAAATCTACTTGATTTGAGTCCTGCTCTTTTAGACTATGTCAGTAAAAAGCTTGAAAAAGTCTACACCGACAAGGCCAAAAGGGGTGAATTATCTGCTGAAAATAATTTTCTAGCCCTTATTGGGCCTGATTTTCTTGCAACAAGTAAGGAGATTGCAAGGCTTTGGCAAAAAGAATATTGCCTAGCTGAAAGTCCCAAACTAAGTGACCTACTCTTTGTTGAATTTGAAAAAGATGCAGTCAGCCATTTTGCCTTTATGAGGATGGCTTTGCGGGAAAATTTTTCCCACCTGGTTGAAAATCAATCAATTACGATTAAAAGAACTCAAAAGAGTCTACCTGGTGCAGGTAGTCCAGCCGATGAGGCTCTTGTTATCAACATGATGTCAGGGAGCTATCATTTAATCGAAAAGAGAATCAAACATAATGGAAAAACTTATAACTACCTGTCAGAAAATATTCTGGCTCATAAGCCCCATATGTCAATTGACCATGCTGTGAAGGCCATCAAAAAGACTGCCGAGTCAGTTGCTGGTGACTTTAATAGGGATGATTTTGAATTTTCTTCCAAGGTTCAAAATATTGTCCATGCATCGATTGAAGAACATCAGTCCCTTGATCCAGATAGCCTGGCTGATCAATTCTTCTCAGATAATCTGACTGCCCGCCTTGAATTCAAGGATAATCTTAAGGAACTTTTACCCCAGAAGGTGGATTTTTCAGAGATTTCCAGTCAGGGACTTGAAAAGAAATTATCCAATCAAAAACTTTCCCTCTCAAACGGGATTGAACTCATGGTGCCCCAAAGCCTCTACGATGATGTTGATTCTGTCGAATTCATCCAGGAAGAGGACGGGAGCTATTCGATTTTGATTAAAAATATTGAAGAAATAAAAAATAAGTGGTAAAACTGCTAATTAGAGGGCAGGTGATATATGTTTAAACTAATTCGAAGGTTAATTATCCTTGCTGCCTTGCTTTTTGCAGGTTTGTATCTTTTTAATGTCCATAAAAATGTCAAGCAAGTCTTGTCCTACAAGCCTTATATTGAGGAAAGCTTGAAGAATCACGGGGTGGCAGGTAATAATGACACCGAGCTTGCCTTGGCCATAATTTATACAGAAACTAAGGGTCAGGCAGCTGACGTCATGCAGTCTAGCGAAAGCTTGGGTTATGAGCCTAATGCTATTTCCAGTCAGGAAGATAGCATAAAGCAGGGTATCATTACCCTATCAGAACGACTTCAGGCGGCATCTTTAGCAGGTGTTGATATTTGGACAGGAGTTCAGGCCTATAATTTTGGTGAGGCCTACATTGATTACGTGGCCCAAAGGGGGAAGAAAAATACCCTCAAGCTTAGTGAAAGTTACTCAGCAGATGTTCTTGCCAAGTCTTTGGGCAATGAGGATGCGGCTACTTACAAGCATCTAACACCTATTTCCTTCTTTTTTAATGGTGGAAAGTTATACGTCAATGGCGGTAACATCTTCTATGCTTGGGAGGTAAGGATTAATTTATACCTTGTACGATTTATGAGTTGGTTTTAAGAAGGCATCCTTTTGGATGCTTTTTTTAGTGGAACAAGCGTCAAATTAACAAGACCTTAAAAATATGCTATAATGGCTCAAATAAAGCGTTTAAATTGTGGTTTTATGAAAGGAAGATAGATAATGGTTAAAATTTACTTGGTAAGGCATGGTAAAACCATGTTTAATACAATTGGTCGGGCTCAAGGTTGGTCAGATACTCCCCTAACTAAGACAGGAGAAATTGGTATTATTGAACTTGGACTTGGTTTTAAGGATAGGGGGCTTAAGTTTGACAGGGCCTACTCATCAGACAGCGGGAGAACCCTTCAGACCATGAATTTAATCTTGAGTCAGTCTGACAATCAAGACATTCCTTATACCATGGATCCAAGAATCCGTGAATGGTGTTTTGGATCTATGGACGGGGCCTATGATGGTGAGTTATTTGGTGGTGTTCTACCAAGGACTGATGCCTATAAGGGGCAGGATATTGAAAAATTAAGCTATGAGGACATGGCCCGTGGTATCATGGAAGTTGATACAGCAGGTTGGGCTGAACCTTGGGAAGTTTTGAGGGACCGAATCCTAACAGGTTTTGAGGATATAGCAAGGGAGGCCGTTGACACGGGTGCCAAAAATATTGTAATCGTTAGCCACGGATTAACTATTGCAACTTTTATCCACTTAATTAACCCAGACCAACCAAGAGTTCAAGAGCTTGACAATGGAAGTGTTACTGAGCTTACCTATGACGGTGAATTTAAGGTTGAAGCAGTTGGTGACATGTCTTACAGGATGACGGGTCGAAAATTGATGGATGACTTAACATAAATTTTAGGAGTTGAAAGAAGATTAGTCACGGAGGATACGGGTGAGACGAAAGTTAAAGCTACCATTTTTTATCTTTTTTATCTTAATTGAGCTTTTGGTAACTCTCTTTATTGGTAACTTTTCCCTGGAGCATACCGACCAAAGTTCAAGTAAGCTTGAGGAAACGATAGTAAAAATTGATCGTAAGGAGTTTATCAAAGAGATAGCTCCTGCTGCTGAGGAGGTTCAAGAAGCCTACGGAATAAGAGCTTCTTTAATCATAGCTCAGGCAAGTCTTGAATCAAACTTTGGCCAGAGTGAACTTGCCAGCAAGTATAAAAACTTATTTGGCGTAAAGGCAGATAGTAGCGGGAAACATATTAAACTTGAAACCAAGGAATACCTGGACGGAGAGTGGATTACAGCTACTGGTGATTTTGCCTGGTATGACTCTTGGAGGGATTCAATCATAGCCCATGCAAGGCTTATGCGTGAGGGAGTTGATTGGGACAAGAGCAAGTATGCAGCTGTTGTTGCCGCAGGTGACTACAAGGAAGCGGCCCAGGCCATTCAAGATGCAGGCTATGCAACTGATCCTACCTATGCCAGTAAGTTAATTGAGTTAATCGAGCAGTATAAATTATATCAATATGACAATTAATTTCTTTAATTAGCACTTGAATAAATCAAGTGCTAATTTTTATGCTTTTTTCTTGACTTTATATAAAATAGGGTGTATCATGTACATATAGTTAGCAGTCAGGAGGTGTGAGTGCTAATGTTAACAAAAAGACAAGAAGATATTTTGAGCCTGATTGTAATTAGGTACGGATCAACTCACATACCTGTTGGTTCCAAAGTTTTAATGGATTCAATCAAGGCATCAAGTGCCACCATCAGAAATGATATGAAGGTGCTTGAGGATGCTGGTTTTTTAAAGAAGGAGCATCTTTCTAGTGGTCGGGTACCATCAATCGATGGCTACAAGTACTTTGTCGATAACTTTTTACAGCCCAGTCAGTTGGACCGGGATGCAATCTTTGAGATTATGAACTCGTTTGACCATGATTTTTATAGGTTGAATGATATTTTTGAAACAGCAGCTGGCTTACTTGCAAGTAGGACGGGGCTCACAAGTTTTGTCTTGGGTATTCCGCCGCTTGAGCAGAGGCTAACAAATTTTGATATTGTAATTCTTGACAGTCATTCAGCCCTTGCTGTTATGACCTTAAGTACCGGAAGTGTTAAGACCAATCAGTTTATCCTACCAAGTAGTATGGCAGTTGATGATGTTGAGAAAATTTCGGCTCTTGTTAAGTCTAGGCTGGTCGGTAAGAGGGTTCTTGATATCCACTATGCTTTAAGGACTGAGATTCCTCAGATTCTGGCTAAGTTCTTTCAAGTAACAATTGATGTATCTGAACTTTTTGATTATATTTTTTCAGTCTTGTACGAGGAAGATATTCAGATGGTTGATGAATACAGGTTGCTTGACTATGCCCAGCATAATGATTACTTGTACCGCTTATTGAGTGACCGAGATGAGTTGGCTCAAAATCTTAGGGGGATGGTTGATGCTAATAATGCACGAACCATTAAGCTAGGGGAGGATGATCTTTTTAAGGATTTGACCCTCATAGCTCAGAGGTTTATTATCCCCTATCGGGGGATTGGTACGGCCCTTGTTATAGCACCGATTGATATAGATTATGACCGGGTGGTTGGTCTCGTTGATTTGATAGCAAAAATTCTATCAATGAAGCTGGCTGACTACTATAGGTACCTAGATGGTAATCACTACGAGGTCCAAAAGTAGTTGAAAAGATAAGGAGAAAAATGTGTCTAAGGAAGATTTAAAAAAAGAAGAACGAGCAGAAGAAGTTGAAGAAAATTTGGTTGAAGAAGCCAAGGAGCTTGTCGAAGAGTTAAGTGAGCTTGAACTTCTTCAGAAGAAGGCTGATGAGCTTGAAGATAAGTACCTTCGTACGGCAGCTGAAATGCAAAACATTCAGCGTCGCGGAGTTGAAGAACGCCAAAGTATCCAAAAGTATCGTTCACAGGATTTGGCTAAAAAAATTATCCCAAGTCTTGATAACTTAGAGCGTGCTCTCCTTGTCGAAGGAATGGATGAGTCAGTTAAAAAAGGAATTGAGATGGTTCAAGAGAGCCTATCAAATGCCCTAAAAGAAGAGGGAGTTGAAGAAATTTCAACTGAAGGAGCTTTTGATCCTAACTTCCATATGGCAGTCCAGACTGTTCCAGCAGATGATGAACATCCGGCTGATACAATTGTGCAAGTCTTCCAAAAGGGTTACAAACTTCATGACCGAGTTTTAAGACCAAGCATGGTTGTAGTAGCTCAGTAATCAACAAAATTTTTGACTGAAATGTCTTTAAACTATAAAATAAAAACGAAATAAAATAATAAAAGTAAAAATAAAAAAGGGGAAAGTAATATGTCTAAAATTATTGGTATTGACCTTGGAACAACAAACTCAGCAGTAGCAGTCCTTGAAGGTGGCGACGCTAAAATTATTCCAAATCCAGAAGGAAACCGTACAACTCCATCAGTTGTAGCCTTCAAAAACGGAGAAATCCAAGTTGGTGAAGTTGCTAAACGTCAAGCTGTAACAAATCCAGATACAATTGCATCAATCAAACGTCACATGGGTGAAGATTACAAGGTTGAAGCAAATGGTAAATCTTACACTCCACAAGAAATCTCAGCTATGATTCTTCAATACCTTAAAGGTTTTGCTGAAGACTACCTTGGAGAAAAAGTTGATAAAGCGGTAATTACAGTACCAGCTTACTTCAATGATGCTCAGCGTCAAGCTACTAAAGATGCTGGTAAAATTGCAGGTCTTGAAGTGGAACGTATCGTAAATGAACCAACAGCAGCAGCCCTTGCTTACGGTCTTGATAAGGCAGAAGATACTGACGAAAAAGTTCTTGTATTTGACCTTGGTGGTGGTACATTTGACGTATCTATCCTTGAACTTGGAGACGGAGTATTCGACGTACTTTCAACAGCTGGAGACAACCACCTAGGTGGGGATGACTTTGATAACAAGATTATCGACTGGATGGTTGCTGAATTCAAGAAAGAAAACGGAATTGACCTTTCTAAAGATAAAATGGCTATGCAACGTCTGAAAGATTCAGCTGAAAAGGCTAAAAAAGATTTATCAGGTGTAAGCTCAACTCAAATCAGCCTACCATTCATCACTGCAGGAGAAGCTGGACCTCTTCACTTAGAGTTAACTCTTACTCGTGCTAAATTCGATGAACTTACAAGTGATTTAGTAGAACGTACTAAAGAACCTGTTCGCCGTGCCCTTTCTGACGCTGGACTTAAGGCTTCAGATATCGATGAAGTTATCCTAGTTGGTGGATCAACTCGTATTCCTGCGGTAGTTGAAGCTGTTAAGAAAGAAACTGGTAAAGAACCAAACAAATCTGTTAACCCTGATGAAGTGGTAGCTATGGGTGCTGCTATCCAAGGTGGAGTCATCACAGGTGATGTTAAAGACGTAGTTCTTCTTGATGTAACACCACTTTCACTTGGTATTGAAACAATGGGTGGAGTTATGACTAAACTTATTGATCGTAACACTACTATCCCAACAAGTAAGTCACAAGTGTTCTCAACTGCAGCTGACAACCAACCAGCAGTAGATATTCACGTACTTCAAGGTGAACGTCCAATGGCAGCTGACAATAAAACTTTAGGTCGTTTCCAGCTTACAGACATTCCAGCAGCTCCTCGTGGTATCCCACAAATCGAAGTAACATTTGATATTGATAAAAATGGTATCGTATCAGTTAAGGCTAAAGATTTAGGAACTGAAAAAGAGCAAACAATCGTTATCCAATCTAATTCAGGACTTACTGATGAAGAAATCGATAAGATGATGAAGGAAGCTGAAGCTAATGCTGAAGCTGATGCTAAACGTAAGGAAGAAGTAGATGCTCGTAATGAAGCAGATTCACTTGTCTTCCAAGTTGGTAAAACTCTTCAAGACCTTGAGGGTAAACTTGACGAAGCTCTTGTTAAGAAAGCAGAAGATGCTCGTGAAGAACTAACCAAAGCCCTCGAAGGTGATAATATTGAAGATATCAAAGCTAAGACAGCTAGCCTTAATGAAGTTGTCCAAGAGCTTTCTGTGAAACTTTATGAACAAGCAGCAGCTGAGCAACAAGCGGCTAGTGGAGATGCATCACAAGCTTCATCAAATGATGATGTAGTTGATGGTGACTTCGAAGAAGTTGATAAATAATAATTTTTAAAGAACACACCTAAAACACTTTAGGGTGTTCTTTTTTTTATATTATATGTTACAATAACCCAAAGCTTGGGCCAAAACCTAAGCTAAAAAATCTTTGTAATTTGTAGGAAAATGAATAAGAAAAGAAGTTAAACTAAGGAAAATTAAACCAAGAGAGGAGTATTAATGACTTTAGAGTTAGAAAATGTCAGCAAGACCTTTGGCACCAAAAAAGCTGTTGATAATTTAAATATGACAGTAAGGCCTGGTGAGGTCATGGGGCTGATTGGACAAAATGGAGCCGGTAAGACGACTACCTTTAGGATGATTTTAGATTTTATAAATGCTGACAAGGGTTCAAAAATCAGCTGGCAGGGTCAAAAAATCACAGGAAGTCTTAAAAAGAAGATTGGATTTTTACCAGAGGAGCGTGGTCTTTATCAGAAGGTAACTGTGGAAGATCAAATTATCTATTTTGCAGAACTTCATGGGATGAAGAGAGCTGACGCCAAGGAAAAATTATTAAAGTGGATGGACACCCTTGAGGTTGTAGGTAAGGTTACCGACAAGGTTCAAAGCCTTTCCAAGGGGAATGCCCAAAAAATCCAGTTGATTGCAACAATTATTCATGAACCTGAATTTTTAATATTAGACGAGCCCTTTACAGGTCTTGATCCCGTCAATACTGCCCTTATGATGCAGGAGATTAACCGTCTAAAGGATAAGGGAGCAGCCATTATTTTTTCAAGTCATAATATGGATGGGGTCGAGCGACTATCAGATAATCTAACCATGCTGAAGCAGGGGCGGGCTGTCCTTCAAGGAGATATCGGCCACATTAGAAATCAATTCGGCCGGACAGAAATTTACTTGGAATCTCCAGATTCTGATGAGAGCCTCCTAGCTCTTGATGGAGTTTTAAGCCTTAATAAAAGCGGTCAAGGACGACTTTTGAAGCTTAGGGATGCTGAAGCAGGGCATGGGGTCTTTAGCTATGTTAGTCGAAATGGCTATGTTCAGTCCTTTGTCCAGTCACCTCCAAGTCTTGATGAAATTTTCAGAAGGGAGGTTGCTGTAAATGATTAGAGAAACATTTATTGTCGCAAGACAGGTCTACAAGTCAAGAATTAAGTCCATTGGTTACTGGGGCATTGTTTTATCTCCTTTGACAGTTGCCCTAATTGGGATTGGTCTAACCTTCTTATTTATGAATCTTCAAGATTCAGGTGCTCCAAAACTAGCCATTGTCAATGAACCTGCCCTAAGTAAGTTCATTGAAGGTGAAGGTGCTCAAAAGCTTGAGCTTTCAGATGTGGCAAATGCCCAGGCTGCTCAAGAGCAACTTGATAAGGAAGAGATTGACGGCTACCTTGAGGATACAGATGGCAAATATAGTCTAATCGTTTCAAGTCAAGCCAATGCCAAGGTAGATGAAAGTTCAATCAGGAAAATTTTAAACCAATATCAATTTTTAGCCCAGGCTCAAAAACTCAATTTGACCAGTGATCAAATTGCAGCCCTTGAAAAAAATGCTGATCTGACCGTTAAAAGTGTTGATAAAAAAGGTGATGACAAGGTGGGAGGAGTCGTAGCTAATGCGGCTAATTCCTTGGTAAGTACCATTACAGGTATTTTTATCTTTACCCTTTTAACCATCTATGTGGGAATGATTGCCCAGGAAATCGCCAATGAAAAATCTTCAAGAATCATGGAAATTCTTCTAGCAGCAACTAGTGCTAAAGTCCAGTACTACGGAAAACTATTTGGTATCTTTGCCCTAGCCTGCACTCAGATACTGATTTACCTTGCTAGTGGTCTAGTAGCCTATTTCTTCCTTAGGAAAAATGAGCTGGTGGCCATTGGTCTATCCTTTATTTCAGGTGTCGACCTATCTTTTATAGCCATTACAATTGTTATGGTACTAGTTGCCCTCTTTGGTTATTTGGTTCTAGCATCAATTGTGGCCTCTTTAGTTAATGATCAAAGTCAAGTTCAGCAAGCTGTAGCTCCAGTTACCTATCTTTCAATGGTCGGATACCTCATTGGATTTGGAGTTTCTGGCTCTCCTGGAAACTTAATTATCAAAATCCTGTCCTATGTGCCCTTTATCTCGCAATCCCTCATGCCAACAAGGCTTGCCATTCAGTATGCTAGCATGAAGGAAGCGATTATTGCCCTTGTAATTGAAATTTTTACTGTCTTTTTGGTTACCAAGGGAGCTGAAAAAATATATGCTAGAAATGTCTTAAGTTATAGCGATGATAAGATTATTCGCCAGCTAATAAACAATTTTAAAAACCGATAAACTAAAATCCCCGAGTAAAATTGGGGATTTTTTCGTATAGACTTATAAAGGAGTTATGTAAGATGGAAATGAAAGATTATCTCAAGACATTAAGGAAAAATAAATATTTTTTATCAGGCTCACTGGCAGTCGTCGTTCTAAGTTTAAGTATTTTTGCCTTCCTACTAGTAAATGAAAAAGGAGTAAGTAGAAAAGACCAGGAGATGGACAGTAGTAGCCTTTTAAAGGAATTTGAACAAAAGGAACAAGAAAATCAAGAAGCTGATAGTGATGATGGTAGTAAAGGAAGGCAAGAATTTTTAATGGTTGATGTCAAGGGTGAAGTTATGAATCCTGGGATTTACAAGCTAAAGCTTGATTCAAGGGTTGACGATGCCCTAAAACTTGCAGGTGGTATCAGCCAGGATGGTGATCCCAAATCTATCAATCTAGCCCAAAAATTGAGCGATGAGATGGTTGTTTATGTGGCGAAAATTGGTGATGAATCAGCTCCTACAGGCAGTGAAAAAAATCAACCAAACCTTGCTTCTAGTAAGGAAGACCAAGTCAATAAGGTAAACATTAATACAGCTGATTTGGCAGAACTTCAGACTTTGCCTGGCGTAGGCCTTAAAAAAGCCCAAGATATTCTTAGCTACCGCCAGGAAAATGGCAATTTTAAAAGTGCAGATGATCTAAAGAAGGTTGGCGGTTTTGGCAGTAAATCCCTTGAAAAATTAAAAGATAGCATTCTTATTAAATAAGAATAAGAGATAAGAATAAGAGATAGCCTATGAAAAAAATGTACCTAATTTGTCCCCTAGTTTTAGCCTACTATAGTGTTTTTTGCTTTAATTTCTTAAATTTAAGCTTCTTACTTATTGCCTTCATCCTGCTTTTTAAAAATTTTGATTATCGCTATCCTTTAATTGTTCTGTTCTTTCTGGCCTATTTTTTCCTGGTTAATTTGTGGCAGGAAAGACGAATTAAACTTAGTGATAGCCCTGTAAGTAGTTTGACTGTCAAGGTTGATAGTATCGATATTAATGGTGATCAACTATCATTTATTGGGCGAAATAAGGCGGGTAACTACCAATCCTTTTATAAAATTAAATCGAAGGAGGAGCAAAAAAAGCTAAAGGGCCTGCAAGCTAATCTTATTTTTGACGTTTCAGCAAGCCTTAGTCGGCCTGAAAAAAGGCGAAATGAAAATGGTTTTGACTACCGAAAGTATCTGGCAACAAGGGGAATCTATCAGCTCCTTAATATAGAAGAGATAAGGCAGGTAAGGGTTCAAAGGACCGTTAATCCTTTGAAATTACTGGAGTCTTTAAGGAAAAGATTAATTGACTATATTGAACAGGTAATACCAAAGCCCATGGATAAGTATATGCTGAGCCTGATTTTAGGTTTTTACAGCCGGGAATTTTCCGAGGTGCGTGATTTATATACGGGTCTTGGCATAGTCCATCTTTTTGCCCTAAGTGGTGTCCATGTTAATTTTTTTCTCAAAAAGCTAAGATGGCTCTTTTTAAGGCTTGGTCTAAGTACCCAGGTAAGTAATATCGCTCTTTTGCTCTTATCCATAATATATGGTGGCCTAGCTGGCTTTTCCATATCTGTTAGCCGGAGCTTACTGCAAAAAAATCTATCAAATTATGGAGTAAAGGGCCTGGAAAATTTTTCCTTAACCCTTATGGTTTTCCTCCTTGTAAGGCCCAGTTTTCTTTTGACTGAAGCTGGTGTCCTGTCCTTCTTCCTGTCATTTGCCATAAGTCTTGTGGGCCAAAAAATAAATCTTCAAAGTAAAATGTGGGATCAACTTGTAAAGTCAGCCGTCCTCTCCCTGCTAGCAGCTCCCCTGACGATTTACTTTTTCTATAGTTTTCAACCCCTGACCATTGTCTTAACCCCTATTTTTGGTTTTCTTTTTACCAGTCTCTTGCTTCCAGTCCTTGTTTTTTGTCTTCTTGTAAGCTTTATTTTTCCTATTCTTTTAGCTCCCTGTAACCATCTTTTTATCTACCTAGAAGCTTTGGCTACAGGGCTTGATAGCAGGTCAATCAAAGCCATAGTTTTTGGAAAACCAGCACTTTTTATCCTCATCTTAGTTTTCTTGGGTCTCTTTTATTTAATAGATAATTTTAGCAAAAAAAGAATGATTATCTTAGCTCCGCTCTTACTTGCCCTCCTATTTTTAAATAAATTTTCGCAAGCTACCTACCTGTCACTTGTCGATGTTGGTCAAGGGGATAGTATCTTTTTAAGGGACAAATACAACCAAAATAATGTCCTAATTGATCTTGGAGGGAGTCTTGCTTTACCTTCCAAGGAAAAGTGGTCTAATCGAAAAAAGCAGGCAAATGCTAAAAGAACCTTAATTCCTTATTTAAAGAGTAAGGGAGTTGGAAAGATTGATACCTTAGTTATAACCCATGCCCACGAAGATCATATGGGAGACCTTTTGGAGCTTGCAAAAAACTTTAAGCTTAAGGAGATTTGGTTAACTAAAGGAGCTTTGAAGAATAATGTCTTACTTGAAAAATTAAGGAAAATTGATGGAAAAACAAAAATTCATTTAGCAAGACCGGGTGAGGAGCTGAAAATATTTAATTCTAAATTACAGGTTCTTTCACCACCCAAGGAAGGACTGGCAAAGGAGTTTGGGACCAATAATGACTCCCTAGTCCTTTACGGGCAACTTTTTACCAAGAATTTCTTATTTACGGGGGATTTAGAAGAAGAAGGGGAGGAGCTTTTGATGGCAACCTATCCCAAACTCCCTGTTGATGTACTAAAGGCTGGTCATCATGGTAGTAAAACTAGCTCCTCAGAAGCCTTCTTAAAGCATATCAATCCTCAAATTGCCCTTATATCTTGTGGGCAAAAAAATATCTACAAACATCCCAATCAGGAGACCTTGGACAGGTTTGAAAAAAATGGTATAGCTACATTTAGGACAGATTTAGATGGGCAGATAATAATTAAGGGACAGGGGAAGCATTTTTCCATTAAAAAGATGAAATAAAGGGGATTATGGGCTAAAAAAATAACTTTCAGCAAGTGCCGAATTATTTTCAATAAAAGCTCGAAAACTATTTGACAAAAGGGAAAAAAAGGACTAGAATTTCATTGTTCAATTGATATCTTACGCTTATATCAAAAATAAAAGAAAGAGGTTTTTACACATGGTAGGAATTGGTGTCGGCTTAGTTGCTGGACTTGCAGCTCTTGGAGCAGCTATTGGGAATGGATTGATTGCATCAAGCTTTATACAATCAGCAGCGCGTCAACCAGAAATGGAAGATAAGCTTCGTGGAGCAATGTTTATTGGAGCAGCCCTTGTTGAAGGACTTGCAATCATTGCAATCGTTATTGCATTCTTACTTCTAGGTAAATTTTAGTAGTCAAGTATAACTGGAGGTACAATAATGGGTGACGAAAAAGACCTCGTCTTTAATATTGGCCCTATTTATTTTGATGGTACCGTTCTTTTGATGACCGTCTTGGCATGTACAATTGTATTTGGTTTGGTCTTTTGGGCCAGCCGCAACATGCAAATCAAGCCCAAGGGCAAGCAAAATGTCCTTGAATGGGTTGTTGATTTCACTAATAAGATAGTAAGAGATAATGCTGGAGCTGGCGAAATTAATAAATTTGGTCCCCTGGCTTTTGTTCTTTTTACCTTCTTGTTGGTCGCAAATAACATTGGTTTGGTCACAAAATTAGTTACAAAAGATGGAATTTCTCTTTGGAAGAGCCCAACAGCTGACCCAGGTATTACCCTAGGTCTAGCTTTGATGGTTGTTCTTTTAAGTAACTTTATGGGTGTTGAGCATTTTGGATTTAAGAAATATATTAAAAACAGTTTCCTAACTCCGATTGTTACATCACCTTTTAATGTCTTAGAAGAATTCACAAATTTCTTAACCCTTGGATTGCGTCTATATGGTAATATCTTTGCGGGTGAAATTTTACTTGGACTCTTAACCAGCATGGGACACGGAAACCCAATCATGTTAGGACTTGCCCTTGTTTTGGAAGTTCTATGGACTGCTTTTTCAATCTTTATTTCATGCTTGCAGGCATACATCTTTGTAACGCTAACAATGGTTTACATTTCACATAAAATAGAGCTAAAAGATTAAGGGGTAGGTAAAATGTTTATAATGTTGGAAGCTACTGAAAAAAGCACCATGCTTGGAGATATCTTTGTAGCTACTGGGGCTGTCTTAATCTTGATGGTCCTTATTAAGAAGTTTGCTTGGGGTGCAATTACAAACATCTTTGAGCAAAGGGCTAAAAAAATATCAGATGATATTGATGGTGCAGAAGCAGCTAGAGCAAAGGCTGAAGAGCTTGCTAAGCGTCGTGAAGCTGAACTTTCAACTAGCCGTAAAGAAGCTAGTCAAATTTTAAAGGACGCGACAGCTACTGCAAATACAAGTAGTGATAAAATAATTACAGAAGCACGTGAGGAAGCTATTATCCTTAAAAAACGTGCGGCAGAGGAAATTTCAAGAGAACATGATGAAGCCCTCTTAAATGTTAAAGGTGAGATTGCTGATATTTCAGTTAAACTTGCTGAAAAATTAATTGGGAATTCACTTGATGAGAAGTCACAATCAGGATTGATTGATGCCTACCTTGAAAAACTAGGCAATGAGTAGGAGAGCTTATGAGTTTAATTGTATCAAATAGGTACAGTAAGGCCTTGCTGGAAGCTTTTGCTGATGCTGGAAAAATTGATGAACTTACCGAGGAAGTAGAAGCTTTAATTGAGATCATTGATCAAACAAATCTAATGACCTTCATCCTCGATAATTCATATGCACAATCGAAAAAGGAAGCACTTATTAATAGCCTTGGTGAGAATTTTTCTAAGGAATTAGCTAATTTTCTTAAACTATTAATAGTAAATAAAAGAATCTCTTCATTAGAAGAAATTTTAAAACAGACCCTTTTAAAAATTGATGATCTTAAGGGAATTGCAGAAGTTGAAGTTATTTCAGCCGTGCCACTAACAAGTGGGCAGCTTGAAAAAGTAAGGGCTATTGCCATTAAAAAATTCAACTTAAAAGATGTCGAAATTGTTAATAGCTTGGATCAAAAGATTATCGGTGGCATGGTTTTAAAAAGCCGTGGTAAGATAATTGATTCAAGTATTAAGGCACAATTATTAAAATTAACACAGGAAATAATGTAGGAGGCGGTGAAAAATTTGGCTATTAATGCTAATGAAATCAGCTCGCTCTTAAAAGAGCAAATTGAAAATTTTACTCCAGATTTTTCAGTTGCTGAGACAGGTATAATCACATATATTGGGGATGGTATTGCTCGTGCGCATGGTCTTGAAAATGCGATGAGTGGAGAACTTCTTGAGTTTTCAAATGGTTCTTACGGAATGGCTCAAAATTTGGAGTCAACTGATATCGGTATCATTATCCTTGGTGATTACAGCTCTATTCGTGAGGGTGATACTGTCAAAAGAACTGGTAAAATCATGGAAGTTCCAGTTGGAGAAGCACTGATTGGACGTGTTGTAAATCCACTTGGACAACCAATCGATGGTCTTGGTGATATTAAGACTGATAAATCTCGTCCCGTTGAATACCCAGCACCGGGTGTAATGCAACGTAAATCAGTTAACCAACCACTTCAAACTGGTATCAAGGCGATTGATGCCCTTGTTCCAATTGGACGTGGTCAACGTGAACTTATCATTGGTGACCGTCAAACTGGTAAAACAAGTATCGCAATCGATACAATCCTTAACCAAAAAGGTAAGGATATGATTTGTATCTACGTAGCCATCGGTCAAAAAGAATCAACTGTCCGTAACCAGGTTGAGACCCTTAAAAAATACGGTGCTATGGATTACACAATCGTAATGACAGCTGGTGCTAGTCAACCAGCTCCCCTTCTATATCTAGCTCCTTACTCTGGAGCTGCTATGGGTGAGGAATTCATGTACAACGGAAAACATGTTTTAATCGTTTATGATGACTTAACAAAACAAGCCGTTGCCTACCGTGAATTGTCACTTCTTCTTCGCCGTCCTCCAGGTCGTGAGGCCTACCCAGGGGATGTATTCTACTTGCATTCACGTCTTTTAGAGCGTGCTGCTCAACTTTCTGATGAACTTGGTGGTGGTTCAATGACTGCCCTTCCATTTATTGAAACTCAAGCAGGGGACATTTCAGGATATATTGCGACAAACGTAATCTCAATCACTGATGGACAAATCTTCCTAGAAACAGATTTATTCTACTCAGGTATTCGTCCAGCCATTGATGCAGGATCTTCTGTATCTCGTGTTGGTGGTAGTGCCCAAATTAAGGCAATGAAGAAGGTATCAGGTACCTTACGTCTTGACCTTGCAAGTTACAGGGAGTTAGAGGCCTTCACTCAGTTTGGTAGTGACCTCGATGCTGCAACTCAGGCTAAATTAAGCCGTGGACGCCGCACAATTGAAATCTTGAAGCAACCACTTCATGAGCCACTACCAGTTGAAAAAGAAGTTTTAGTTCTTTATGCTTTAACTCATGGTTTCTTAGACAGCATCCCAGTGGATAACATTCTAGAATTCCAAGATCAATTATTTGATTTCTTTGATACCAAGCATGCAGATCTTTTACAAACAATTGTTGAAACAAAAGATTTACCAGATCAAGCCTTGCTTGATGGAGCAATTGAAGAATTTAAAAATACTACAAGCTTTAAATAGGAGGGCAGACAATGGGTGCTTCTCTTAATGAGATAAAAACAAAAATTGAATCAACAAAAAAGACTAGCCAGATAACTGGTGCCATGCAGATGGTATCAGCTGCCAAGCTTTCAAAGTCAGAAGAAAGTGCTAAAAACTTCCAGATATATGCTCAAAAAGTCCGCTCAATCACTACCGATTTACTGGCTGGTGAGCATATAAGTGACAGTCAAAATCCAATGTTGATTAGTCGTCCTGTTAAAAGTACAGGATATATTGTAATTACCAGTGATAAGGGTCTTGTTGGAGGTTATAATTCAACCATCCTTAAAACAGTAATGCAGATGCTAAATGATGATCACGATAGCCAAAATGAATATTCAATTTTAGCCTTAGGTGGAACAGGAGCTGACTTTTTCAAGGCACGTGGGATTGATGTGGCTTACGAGCTTCGTGGTCTTTCAGACCAACCATCATTTGATGAGGTTAGAAGCATTGTGTCTACAGCTGTCGGCATGTATCAAAATGAAATTTTTGATGAGCTCTATGTATGTTATACCCACCATATAAATAGTATTACAAGTCAGGTTCGGGTGGAAAAAATGCTACCAATTAGTGATATTGATAGTAATGAAGCCCAGGCTCACCACAAGCAGTTTGAGCTTGAGCCAGACCGCGATGCTATTTTAGAGACACTTTTACCCCAGTACGCTGAAAGCATGATTTATGGATCAATTATTGATGCTAAAACAGCTGAACATGCTGCGGGGATGAGTGCCATGAAGACTGCAACCGACAATGCTAAAAATGTAATTGGTGACCTTACTATTCAATATAATAGGGCCCGCCAAGGAAGAATAACTCAAGAGATTATTGAGGTTGTTACTGGAGCAGCTGCTTTAGATTAACATTATTATCCAAACTCCAAATAATCAATAGGAGGAAATAAATGAGTTCTGGGAAAATTTCTCAGGTAATTGGACCGGTCGTTGACGTTGAGTTTGCGTCAACACAAGCCCTACCTGATATTAATAGTGCCTTAGTTGTCTACCGTGACAATAACGGCGAAAAACAAAAAATAGTTCTTGAAGTTGCTTTGGAACTTGGAGATAACGTTGTAAGGACCATTGCTATGGAATCAACAGATGGACTTACACGTGGTTTAGAAGTAGTAGATACTGGTAAACCAATCAGCGTGCCAGTTGGTACTGAAACTTTAGGGCGTGTTTTCAATGTCCTAGGTGATACAATTGACCTTGAAGCTGACCTTTCAGACGTTAAGAGAAATCCAATCCATAAAAAAGCACCAGCCTTCGATGAACTATCAACTTCAAATGATATCCTAGAAACTGGTATCAAAGTTATCGACCTTCTTGCCCCTTACCTTAAAGGTGGTAAGGTTGGACTATTCGGTGGTGCCGGAGTTGGTAAAACCGTTCTAATCCAGGAGCTTATCCACAATATTGCTCAAGAGCATGGTGGTATCTCTGTATTTACAGGGGTTGGGGAAAGAACACGTGAAGGTAACGACCTTTACAACGAAATGAAGGAATCAGGAGTTATCGAGAAAACGGCCATGGTATTTGGTCAGATGAATGAGCCGCCTGGTGCCCGTATGCGTGTAGCCCTAACAGGTCTTACAATTGCGGAATACTTCCGTGATGTAGAAGGACAAGATGTACTTCTCTTCATCGATAACATCTTCCGTTTCACTCAAGCAGGTTCTGAGGTATCAGCCCTTCTAGGACGTATGCCATCAGCCGTAGGTTACCAACCAACACTTGCTACTGAGATGGGACAACTTCAAGAGCGTATCACTTCAACTAAGAAGGGATCTGTAACTTCAATCCAAGCGATCTATGTGCCAGCCGATGACTACACTGACCCGGCTCCAGCTACAGCCTTCGCCCACCTGGATTCAACTACCAACCTTGAGCGTCGTCTTACTCAGATGGGTATCTACCCAGCCGTTGACCCACTAGCTTCAACATCACGTGCCCTTGCTCCTGAAATCGTCGGGAAAGAACACTATGAAGTTGCTACTGAAGTTCAACGTGTCCTTCAACGCTACCGCGAGCTTCAAGATATCATCGCCATCCTTGGTATGGATGAGCTTTCTGATGAGGAAAAAATCCTTGTTGGTCGTGCCCGTCGTATGCAATTCTTCCTTAGCCAAAACTTCAACGTGGCTGAACAGTTTACTGGTCAACCAGGTTCATATGTTCCAGTTAAGGAGACAGTTAAAGGATTCCGTGAAATCCTTGATGGTAAATACGATGATGTTCCAGAAGAAGCCTTCCGTAGTGTAGGTCCAATTGAAGATGTACTTGAAAAAGCGAAAACACTTCAAGTTTAAATTTCTAAAGAAAAGTAAATAAGAGGTGAATTATGGACTACATGACAGTGCAGGTAATAACTCCAGCTGGGGTTATCTACGATCACCACGCTCAGTTTGTACTTGTAAGTACTGAATCAGGAGAACTTGGTATTTATCCTAAGCACGTTCCGCTTATTGCTCCCCTAAAAATTGAAGAAGTTAAAATCAAGAGGATTGATGATGACTCTCACGTTGACTGGGTAGCCGTAAATGGAGGAATTGTTGAGGTTAATGATAATCTAATAACAATTGTCGCCGATTCTGCTGAACGTGAAAGAGACATTGATACAAGTCGTGCCGAAAGGGCAAGACAAAGGGCCGAAAGAATTATCGAAGAGGCCAAGGCCAAAGAAGATATTAATGAAGTTAGGCGTGCAGAAGTCGCCCTTCACCGTGCCCTTAACCGTATTAATGTATCAAAACATTTAGAATAAAAGAAAAAGAGTCCTAGGACTCTTTTTTGTTTGGAAGAATGATTGTAAAAGAACTACCCTCCCTTAATTTACTGATAAGCCTTACCTGGCCCTTAAGAAGGGAAGTATTATGCTGAACGATTGGCAAACCAAGCCCTGTCCCATCAGTAATATTTTTCCTAGCACTGTCGATTCGGTAAAATCTTTCAAATATCTTCTTTTGATCAATGAGTGAAATACCAGGGCCCTGGTCCTTAACCTCAAAATAAAGTTTGTTTTCTGCTTCCCTTAAGCTAATAATTACTTGCTTGGCTGGAGGACTATAAAAAATTGCATTTTCAATCAAATTTTTAGCAATCCCGTAAAAAAGCTCATAATTTGTTGGGTATTCTAGGGAAGATAAATTTTTAATAATTATCATCTGTTTGTCTTTGATTTGAATGGATAAATTATCCAGTACATCTTGGACTAAAAGATCAATTCTTATTTTTTCTTTGGTAATTTCTTTGGTATTTTTAGTCAATTTAAGGGTATCCTGGACTAGGTTTTCTAGTCTCTTGGCTTCTTTTTCAATGATTTGTCCAAATTCTTTGATTTGATCTGGGCTTAAGTCCTGATTGGCTATCAAATTAGAGAAACCAATAATTGAAGTTAGAGGGGTTTTTAATTCATGGGAGACATTAGCAACAAAGTTATCCTGGCTTATCTTTGCCTTGACAAGCTCGGTTACCTCTTGCATGCTGGCCAAGTAACTTGGTGTTTGTTTTGCCCCTGTAGGATTAATTTGTGCAAGCTTAACCTGGAAATACTTGTCCAAATTCTTAAAGTAAAACTGGCCCTGGCCCTCAGTTTTATCAATCAGATTGGCTAGAAGAAAGCTTAAAAACTCACTGTCAGAAGTGAAGGAGTTGATTTTCTCAATCTGGGGGAAGTTCCTTGAAAAGGCCTCGTTTTTCCCCAAGAGCCGTCCGCTAGATCCATAGACAAAGACTGGGAATTCAAATGTATCGATTAGCCTGCAAAGATTCTTATTCTCCCAATTTTTACTGGTCAAGGTCTTATGAACCTGGTCGGAGTAGCTATTGAATTGCTCCAAAATCTGATTGCCACTGTTGATAATAGTATGCTCCTGGTAGGGATTCAGCCTGAAATTATCAATTAATTTTTGGCTTTGGTCAATCTCCCTTCGCTGCTTAGCTTGCTCTTTTAGATAATAGCCTAAAAAAAGCAGGTAAAGGGCTAGTAAATAGGATGTCAAGATGATCAAAAATCCCCTATGAGAATTAAATTTTTGGCCAATCCTTATAACCTCAAGCTGATTTTGGCTAGCTTTTAAGGGGATGGACAGGTAAAGGTTACCGTCTACAAGGAGGTTTGCCTGCTTGCTGCCTTTAAAGACATTTTCGACATCCGCTGGCAAATTTTCAGTTGAAGTGTAGATTTTAACATTAGCAGGCAGGATAAAATCACTGCTGTCATTAATGTTAGAACTTACCTGCGTTAACTCACCTTCAAGCTCCTTCAATTGGGAAGTTAAAAATCCCTGGTAGCTTGTGTAGACCAAGAACAAGGAAGTTAATAGGTAGATGAGAGATAAGATAATAAATTTACTTTTAGCTTTCATACTTTATTTGTCAGCTTCCTTGAAAATATAGCCAAATCCCCTTTTTGTTTTAATATACTGGGGATTTTTTGGATCCTTTTCAATTTTTTCCCTTAATTTTGAAATATGAACCTCAACAATTCGGGTGTAGGCCAAATCATTTGCCTGGCCCCAAAAACGATTTAGGATTTCAGCCCTTGATAGGGGGGTATTTTGATTTTCAATCAAATAGGAAAGAAGATCAAATTCCCTTTTGGTCAAATTAATTTCTTCATTGGCTAGGTAGACCTCTTTTTTTACTAAATCGACTCTGAGGTCGTCAATCTGGATAATTTTATCCTCTTTTTTCTGGTAGTTGTGACTTCTTCGAATCAAGGACTTGGTTCGGGCCACAAGTTCAGGCGTTGAAAATGGCTTGTACATGTAATCGTCAACTCCTAGGTCAAAGCCCTGGAGCATGGTCTTTGAATCATCCTTGGCAGTCAAAATCAGAATGGGCGTGTAGATTTGATTTTTTCGCAACCTTTGGCTGACCTCAATTCCTGAAAGTCCAGGCATCATGAGATCAAGAATCAAGGCGTCAAAAAGACCAGTTTGAGCGAGTTCGTAGGCCATGAGGCCATCTTCAACCGTTATAACCTCGTAGTCTTCTTGGTTAAAGGTAAATTCAAGAAGAAAACGGATTGATTTATCATCATCAGCAATTAATATTTTTTTCATATTTTTATTCTAGCAAATATGCCCTTAAAAATAAATTCGATTGGGAAAATTTATTTGATGTCTTTCATTTACATTTACATAAAATTTACATTTACTTTATATAGACTTTACACACGAAAGATGGCTGATGGGTTAGAATATAAGGGTAGTAAAAATTAAAAACATAACTTTCGGGGGAAGAAATGAAAAAGAGTATAAAACTTGCTGGTCTGCTTACAATCTCACTACTAGGTCTTGCTGCATGTGGAGCAAAAACTGGTGGGCAGGCAGCAAAAGATGAGCCCATAAAAATTACCGCTGCTGGATCAACAGCCCTTCAACCTTTGGTTGAAAGTGCCAGCGAAGGATTTATGGAAAAAAATACAGGCTCACAAATCACTGTTCAAGGTGGTGGATCAGGTTTTGGTCTTTCTAATGTCCAAAATGGAGCTGTTCAAATCGGGAATTCAGACCTTTTTGCTGAAGAAAAGGATGGAATTGATGCGTCTGCCCTAGTTGATTACAAGGTTGCCGTTGTAGGAATTGTTCCGATTGCCCACAAGGATAGTGGAGTTCAAAACCTAACAAGTGCCCAACTTAAGGATATTTTCACAGGTAAGATTACCAACTGGAAGGAAGTTGGCGGAGTTGATCAGGCAATCACTGTTATCAATCGTGCTGAAGGATCAGGAACTCGTTTTAACTTTGAAAAATATGGCCTTGGTGAAGGGGTTAAAGTTATCAAATCGCAGGAGCAAGATTCATCAGGTGCTACTGTTAAGATGGTCGAACAAATCCCAGGAGCAATCAGCTATGTGGCTCTTTCAAACATTAAAAACTCAAGTGTCACTGCCCTTTCAATTGATAAGGTTCAAGCAAGTGAAGAAAATATTGAGAAAAATGAATGGAAAATCTGGGCCTATGAGCACATGTATACCTTGAAGGCTAAAGAAACTGATGGCCAAAAGAAATTCATCCAGTATGTAGCTGACAGTCATGATGCCATTAAGAAATTGGGTTACCTACCAATTGATGGTATGAAGGTTGTCCGTGACGCAGAAGGTAAGGTAGTCAACAAGTAATATCTGCTTTGACTAGAGGAAATATTATCTTAGACATTAGACTAGTAAGGACATTTATTGTCCTTTTTTCCATAAAAATTATATGATATTTAGTATTTTTTGGTAAAATAGAAGTGAAGTCTAAAATATGGAGATAATATGGATAAAAAAATTATAAGTTTAGTTAGTCTGTTAGGTGCCTTATTCCTAATGACTGGTTGTGCCAAGTGGATTGATAAGGGTGAGTCGATTACCGCAGTTGGATCAAGTGCCCTTCAACCTTTAGTCGAAACAGCAGCTGAATCTTACTCGCAAAAAAATCCAGGACGTTTTATTAATGTTCAAGGTGGTGGGTCAGGTACTGGTCTTTCACAGGTCCAAGCAGGTGCTGTCGAAATCGGAAATTCAGACCTGTTTGCGGAAGAGAAAAAAGGAGTAGACGCTTCAAAACTTGTTGACCATCGTGTAGCCGTTGTAGGAATTGTCCCAATTCTTAACAAGGACATCCAGGTTGACAATCTAAGTGTTGAACAGCTCCGCAAAATCTTTACTGGTGAATACACCAACTGGAAGGAAGTCGGCGGCCAGGATGAAAAAATTGTTCTAATCAACCGTGCAGCAGGAAGTGGAACCCGTGCAACCTTTGAAAAATGGGTTATGGACGGTAAGGCTGCTAAAGCTAGCCAGGAGCAGGATTCATCTGGGATGACCAAGCAGATTGTTGCCCAAACGCCTGGAGCTATCAGCTATCTTGCCTTTTCAAACATCGATGATTCAGTCAAAAAAATCAGCCTTAATGGGGCTCAGGCAACTGATGAAAATATAACGATTAACAAGTGGCCAATCTGGGCTTATGAACACATGTATACCAAAGGTGAGCCTGAAAGTCTTACCAAGGAGTTTTTAGATTATATTTTAAGTGATGAGATTCAAGGTTCAGTTGTTAAAAAAATGGGCTACATCCCAATTACAGCCATGACCGTTGAGCGTGATGTTGATGGAAATATAACTAAAAAGTAGGACTTAATTTTTTAAGTATTAAGGAATAATATGGAAAACGTAAAAATTAAAGAAAAATTACTATCAAAGTCAAAAAATTCAAGGCTGGAAAAATTTGGTAAAAGTATTACTTTTATCTGCATGGCCTTAATCGTCTTTGTTGTTGCAATGATTTTCTTATTTGTTGCTCAAAAAGGACTTTCAACCTTCTTTGTTGATAAAATTAACCCCTTTAACTTCCTCTTTGGAACCACTTGGAATCCAAGTGAGTTAGGCCCTGACGGAAAACCAATGGTCGGAGCCCTTCCAATGATTATGGGAAGCTTGATTGTAACTATTTTATCAGCCCTTCTAGCAACCCCCTTTGCCGTTGGTGCAGCTATCTTTATGACAGAGATTTCGCCAAAAAGAGGAGCTAAAATTTTACAGCCAGTAATTGAGCTTCTAGTCGGGATTCCATCAGTAGTGTATGGATTTGTGGGTCTTGCTGTTGTTGTACCTGCCGTTCGTAATACTTTTGGAGGGACAGGTTTTGGTATCCTAGCAGGAGTCTTTGTCCTCTTTGTTATGATTCTACCAACAGTAACAAGTATGACTGTTGACGCCATGAAGGCAGTGCCTAGACACTACAAGGAGGCGTCTTTGGGTCTTGGAGCTACTAGATGGCAAACCATCTCTAAGGTTCTTTTAAGGGCTGCAAGTCCAGGGATTTTAACAGCCGTGGTCTTTGGGATGGCTCGTGCCTTTGGTGAAGCCCTAGCCATTCAAATGGTCGTGGGAAATGCTGCTATCATGCCAACCAGCCTGATTAAGCCAGCAAGTACCCTAACAAGTGTCCTTACCCAAGGAATTGGAAATACCATCATGGGTACGGTTCAAAATAATGTCCTCTGGTCACTTGCACTCATATTACTTGCCATGTCACTAGTCTTTAATATCATTATGAGACTGATTGCCAACCGTGGTAAATTTTAGAAGGAATTAGTAGGAGATTAAAAAGTGAGTCCTAAAAAAGCAGATAAGATTGCAACACGTGTATTGTATGCAATCTCAGGAATAATTGTCTTGATTTTATCAGCCCTATTACTATATATCTTAGTAAGAGGGTTACCTCATATTAGCTGGAAATTCTTAACAAGTCCTGCCAAGGCCTATGAGGTTGGAGGAGGTATTGGAATTCAACTCTTCAATAGTGTCTTCCTTCTGATCATCACCATGTTAATAAGTTTTCCCCTATCTCTTGGAGCAGGAATTTACCTGTCTGAGTATGCCAATCAAAAGAGCAAACTAACAGGTCTTGTTAGAACATCAATTGAAATCTTAAGCTCACTTCCATCAGTTGTAGTCGGACTATTTGGATTTCTAATCTTTGTTGTTCAATTTGGTTACGGCTTTTCAATCATTTCAGGAGCCTTGGCTCTTACCGTCTTCAACCTTCCTCTTATGACAAGAAATGTCGAGGAAAGTCTAAAGGCCATCCACCATACTCAAAGGGAAGCAGGTCTTGCCCTTGGCCTATCACGCTGGGAAACAGTCATCCACGTAATTGTACCGGAAGCTCTTCCAGGAATTATTACAGGGGTGGTTCTAGCAAGTGGTCGTATCTTTGGTGAGGCAGCGGCCCTTATCTATACAGCAGGTCAATCTGCACCAGCCCTTGACTGGTCAAATTGGAATCCACTTTCAGTAGCAAGTCCAATCAGTATCTTCCGCCAGGCAGAAACTCTTGCCGTTCACATCTGGAAGGTCAATAGCGAGGGAACAGTTCCAGACGGAGCAGCAGTTTCAGCTGGAGCAAGTGCTGTCTTAGTATTATTTGTTCTACTATTTAATTTCTCAGCTCGTTTCATCGGTAAGAAATTACACAGTAAACTTACATCTGCGGGGTAAACATGTCTAAATATAATTGGGATGATCGTCACATCATAACCTTTGACGAAAAAAATATAGCCTTATCAACCAAGGATTTGAGAGTCTTTTATGGAGACTTTGAATCAATCCACGGAATTGATATGCAGTTTGAAAAAAATAAGATAACATCATTAATCGGGCCATCAGGATCAGGTAAGTCAACCTACCTAAGAAGCCTAAATCGTATGAATGATACAATCGATATTGCCCGTGTTACTGGGGAAATCAACTATGAGGGTGTAAACATTAATGATAAAAATGTTAATGTTTATGAGGCTAGAAAATGCATCGGCATGGTTTTCCAAAGACCTAATCCCTTTTCAAAATCAATCTATCAAAACATAACCTTTGCCCTAGAACGTCAGGGAATTAAGGATAAAAAAATTCTTGATGAGGTTGTTGAAACATCACTTAAACAGGCAGCCCTTTGGGAGCAGGTTAAAGATGACCTTAATAAATCAGCCCTAGCCCTTTCAGGTGGTCAACAGCAGCGTCTATGTATCGCCCGGGCCATTGCTGTAAAACCTGATATCCTTCTTATGGATGAGCCAGCCAGTGCCCTTGATCCCATTTCAACCATGCAGATTGAAGAGACCATGGCTGACCTTAAAAAGGATTATACAATTATCATCGTAACCCACAACATGCAACAAGCAGCTCGTGCCAGCGATTATACAGGATTCATGTATTCAGGTGATTTGATTGAGTATGACAAGACAAGTAAAATCTTTACAAATCCTAAATTAAACTCAACAGCTGACTATGTATCAGGACACTTTGGATAGGAGAGAGCAATGAGTGAGCCAATTTTAAATGTAAAGGATTTTTCCCTTTACTATGGTAAAAAGAAAACCCTTAAAGAAATTACAATGGATTTTTATCCTAATGAAATAACCTCCCTAATCGGACCATCAGGATCAGGTAAATCAACCCTTTTAAGATCGATTAATAGGATGAATGACCTGGTTCCAAGTGTTACAACAACTGGAACAATTACTTATGATGACCATAATATTTATGGGCCAAGAATGGATACAGTCGAGCTTAGAAAAAGTATCGGTATGGTTTTCCAACAACCAAATCCCTTCCCTTTTTCAATCTATGAAAATGTAATCTATGGTCTCCGCCTAAAGGGGGTTAAGGACAAGGCTGTTTTGGATGAGGCTGTTGAGAATAGTCTTAAGGCTGCAAATATCTGGGATGAGGTCAAAGATAAGCTCCACAAGTCAGCTCTTGGACTTTCAGGTGGTCAGCAGCAGAGGGTTTGTATCGCCCGTGTCCTTGCTGTTGACCCAGCCATCTTGCTTTTAGATGAGCCAACAAGTGCCCTTGACCCAATCTCAGCTGATAAAATTGAGTCAATGTTGCTTGAACTTAAAGAAAAGTATACAATATTAATTGTTACACACAGTATGCAACAGGCAAGTCGAATCTCAGATAAGACAGCCTTCTTCTTGGATGGTGACTTAATCGAGTACGACAGAACCAAGGAAATTTTCCTAAATCCAAAGGATCAAAGAACTGAAGATTACGTTAGTGGAAAATTTGGATAGGTCTGGCTAAATTAGTAGAAAGAGGGTATATATGTTAAGAACGCAATTTGAGGGAGAGCTAAACAAACTCCACAATCAATTTTACTCAATGGGAACGCAGGTTAGTGCCCAGCTTAATAAGGCTGTTCGGGCCTTTGTAAGTCATGATCAAGAACTGGCTGATGAGGTTATCCTTGATGATGAGGCTATAAACTACCTTGAAACAAAACTTGAGAAAAAATCTCTTGAAATGATAGCCCTCCAGCAACCAGTTTCAAATGACCTAAGAACAATCATTACTGTTCTAAAGGCAAGTAGTGACCTTGAAAGAATGGGAGACCATGTAACCTCAATCGCACGTTCTATCATCAACCTTGATGGGGAAGAGCGAATTGAGTCAGTTGAAGAAGACATTACCATCATGGGTGAGAAGGTAAAAAATATCGTTGATGCAGCTCTTAATGCTTACATGCAAGGGGATGAAGAGCGTGCCCGTGATATTGCTACCTGGGACAATGATGTTGATGAAATGTTTTCAGAGATTCAAAATAAGGTACTAGAAGGCATGAAGAGTAATACTGAAACCATCCACACTGGTAAGGAATATATCATGACCCTCATGTATCTTGAACGTATTGGGGATTATGCTAAAAACCTATGTGAGTGGATTGTCTACCTTAAGACAGGTAAGATTGTCGAACTTTAAAAGACTAAAGGAAGGATTAATCCTTCCTTTTTTGCTGGTCAAAAAATGACTAGACCAGCATATTTTCACATACCCAAGGTACTTTCTTTAAATTAAACAAAACAATGCACAAGAATCGTGCTATACTGGTGAAGTAGTTATTTTGTTAGAGAACATACATAATAATCGAATTAAGGAGAGGACAATACATGCAGAAAGTTTTAGTCGCCAATAGGGGAGAGATTGCCACACGAGTATTTAGGGCCTGTACAGAATTAGGTATCTCAACAGTTGCCATTTATGCAGCCGAAGATGAGTACTCAGTTCACCGTTTTAAAGCTGATGAGGCTTATTTGGTTGGGGCTGGTAAAAAGCCAATTGAAGCCTACTTGGATATTGAAGATATCATAAGGATTGCAAAAGATACTAATGCCAGTGCCATTCACCCAGGTTATGGTTTTCTTTCTGAAAATATTGACCTTGCCAAAAGATGTGAGGAAGAAGGAATAATCTTCATTGGTCCAAGTATTCACCACCTGGATATTTTTGGTGACAAGATTAAGGCCAAACAAGCAGCTATGGATGCAGGAATTAGCCCCATCCCTGGAACCAAAGGCTCTGTTGCAGGAGTTGAGGACATCCTTGAATTTGCAGACAAGTACGGCTATCCAATCATGATTAAAGCAGCCCTTGGTGGGGGAGGACGCGGTATGCGTATCGCCCGCAATGAAAAGGAGGCCAAAGAAGGTTATGAGAGGGCAAGAAGTGAAGCCAAATCTGCCTTTGGAAGTGACGAGGTCTATGCTGAGAGATACATTGGCCAACCCAAACATATTGAGGTCCAAATTTTAGGGGACGAGCACGGTAATGTGGTTCATCTTTTTGAAAGGGACTGTTCTGTTCAAAGAAGACACCAGAAGGTTGTAGAAGTTGCCCCTTGTATTTCTCTAACAGATGACATGCGAGCAAAAATCTGCCAGGCAGCCGTCCAAATTATGGAGCATGTAGGCTATATTAATGCAGGAACGGTTGAATTTCTGGTTGAAGGTGATGACTTTTACTTTATCGAGGTAAATCCTCGTGTCCAAGTGGAGCATACCATAACTGAGATGATTACAGACATCGATATTGTCCAAAGTCAAATCCTAATTGCCCAAGGCCTAACCCTTGAAGAGTGTGGTATTCCAAGTCAAGATAAGATAACCCACAAGGGAGTTGCTATTCAATGTAGGATTACCACAGAAGATCCCCTCAATGACTTTATGCCAGATACTGGTAAAATTGATACCTACCGCTCTCCAGGTGGTTTCGGGGTCCGTCTTGATGTTGGTAATGCCTATGCAGGAGCAGTAGTAACACCTTACTTTGACTCCCTTTTGGTAAAGGTTTGTACCCATGCAAGTAGCCTTGAGCAGGCCATCCAAAAAATGGAGCGTTGCCTAAGGGAATTTAGGATTCGCGGGGTTAAGACCAATATTCCCTTCATGCAAAATGTAATCAATCATGAAGCCTTTAGATCAGGGACTGCTCTTACAACATTTATTGACAATGAGCCTGATTTATTTAAGTTTTCAGCCACCCGTGACCGTGGGAATAAGACTTTGAAATACATTAGTCAAATCACCGTTAATGGTTTTCCAGGGGTTGAAAAATCGAAAAAATTTATCTCAGACAGATACCTACCAAAGGAGCTAAACCTGCCTGACAAAAAAATTATCACAGCCAAAAATGTCTTAGATCTTGAAGGGGCTGATGCTGTATCTAACTGGGTCAAAGAGGAGAAGAAAGTCCTTTTAACGGACACAACCTTCCGTGATGCCCACCAAAGTCTTCTAGCAACCCGCCTAAGGACCAAGGATTTACTTGAAGTGGCAGCTTTAACAGAAAAGGCCTTTCCTAATCTCTTTTCAGCTGAGATGTGGGGGGGAGCAACCTTTGATGTCAGCTACCGTTTCCTAACAGAAAATCCCTGGGAAAGACTTAGAAAATTCAGGGCTGCCATGCCTAATACCCTCATGCAAATGCTCTTTAGGGGGTCAAATGCTGTGGGTTATTCAAACTATCCTGATAATGTCCTGGTTGAATTCATTAAGGAAGCAGCCAGTCAGGGGATTGACGTCTTTAGAATTTTTGACAGCCTAAACTGGGTCGAGCAGATGGATAAATCAATCCAGGCCGTTCGAGATGCTGGTAAGATTGCTGAGGCAACAATTTGTTATACTGGAGACATTAATAATCCTAACAGGCAAAAATATTCCCTTAAATACTATAAGGAATTGGCCCGTGAGCTTGAAGCCCTAGGAGCTCATATTATTGCCATCAAGGACATGGCTGGTCTTTTGAAACCGCAAGCTGCCTATGAGCTTATTTCTGAACTTAAGGATGTAACCAGCCTTCCAATCCACCTTCACACTCATGATACAAGTGGTAATGGAATCTTTACCTATGCAGAGGCTGTTCGGGCGGGCGTTGATATCGTTGACCTTGCCATCCCAGCCATGAGTAGTGCTACCAGTCAGCCAAGTATGACCAGTCTTTATTATGCCCTTGAAGGGTCTGACCGAAAACCAGACTTTGATGTGGAAAATGCTGATAAAATCAACCAGTACTGGCAGGGAGTTCGGGCCGACTATAAGGCCTTTGAAAATGGACTAACAGGTCCTAATCCGTCCGTCTACATGCATGAAATGCCAGGAGGACAGTATTCTAACCTCCAGCAGCAGGCCAAGGGTGTCGGCCTTTTAGACCGCTGGGACGAGGTCACTAAGATGTACCAAACGGTCAACATGCTCTTTGGTGACATCGTAAAAGTTACCCCTTCATCAAAGGTTGTAGGTGACATGGCCCTATTTATGGTCGAAAATGGACTAAATGAGGAAAATATCTACGAAAAAGGGCGTGATTTAAGCTTCCCAGACTCTGTAATCTCCTTCTTTAGGGGGGATTTAGGTCAACCGGCCTTTGGTTTTCCTAAGGAGCTTCAAAAGCTAGTTCTTAAGGGTCAAGAAGCTTATACCGTAAGACCAGGAAGTTTAGCCAAGGAAGTTGATTTTAAGCTTTTAAGTAAGGAGCTTGAAGGACTAATCGGCTACAAACCTAAGCAAGAGGAGCTTTTAAGCTATATTATGTATCCTAAGGTCTTCCTTGATTACAGAAAAGCCTATGACCAGTATGCTGATGTTAACCTTCTTGATACACCAACCTTCTTCCAGGGAATGGAAGTGGGAGAGTCAATTACTTTTGAGCTTGAGAAGGGTAAGAGTCTTTTAATCCGTCTTGATCAGATAGGGGATATTGACGAGCATGGTGATAGAACCCTCTTCTTCAACTTAAATGGTCAAAGGAGGGAGATTGTCGTGAGAGACGCTTCAGCCAAGACAGCAAGCAAGCAAAATCCTAAGGCCGATTCAAGTAAGGAAGAGGAAATCGGTGCTACCATGACTGGTTCTGTCCTTAAGGTCCTTGTTAAATCAGGTGATGAGGTCCAAAAAGGAGATAGCCTCTTTATTACTGAGGCCATGAAGATGGAGACCTCTATTCAGGCACCTTTTGCAGGAAGGATTAAAAAAGTTCTTGTTGAAGATGGTGATAGGATTGAAACGGGCGACCTCTTGGTTGAACTCGAAAAAAATTAAGAAAAAATGATAGAACAAGGAGAATAAGTGTCTATGAAAAAAATTAACTATACTTTACTTTTAGGTCTTTTAGTGGTTGTTTTCTTTGGCCTAAGTTATTTTACTAAAAACATTTTCTTTGTTCTCTTCTTTATTTTGTTTTGGCTGGCCTTTAAGGCATATGGTCTTTATATTAAGGCCAACTATGTAAACCAGCAGGAAGATTCCAAGGATTCACAAAAATAAGAATAAAAAAACCTCCAGTTAAAAGACTTGAGGTTTTTTTTGCTGGATAAGTAAAATTTAATCCCGATTGACCAAATGGAGGGGATAATCTTGTGGATTTACACTAGCCAAATTGGCCATAATTTTAGGCCTTACTTGCCCCAATTCTTCCTTGATTATCCATTTGAGATTGACGAATTCTTCTTCAGATTCATACTTGTCTAAGATTTCAATTTGACAGCTGTAAATAAACAAGAGTTCATGGTAGGAACTGGCGTTTTGATAAAAGTTTTCCACAAGGGCCATAAACTTTGAGTCCTTAAGCACCTGTCCACTTTCTTCTAAGACCTCTCTTTCTAAGGCCTCCTGGCTAGATTCACCAAATTTGATTCGACCACCCATGAGGGACATGTTGCCATTTGGAAATTCGGCTACTAAAAATTTACCACGGGTTTCAATCCAGGCAGCTACACGAAGATTGACTTTACCGCTACTAGTATTAAGGGTTAGATCTTCAGTCACTTGATTCTCCTTATATTATTTTGATTTATTAATTATAATCTATTATATGGGACTAGTAAATCTATCAAAATTGAAAATTTTTTCAAAAAATGCTATACTTGAAAAAGTGTATTAGACAGTAGTAACTAATAGTAGTTGCTTGAAAAAAAAGATTTTAAAATATATTGGAGAAAAATAAATGAGTGATATAAAAATAATTCCCTTGGGTGGGGTTCGTGAATTCGGAAAAAACATGTATGCTGTTGAGGTAGATGAATCAATCTTCGTCCTTGATGCTGGTTTGAAGTATCCTGAAAGCGAGATGCTTGGAGTTGACTTTGTTATTCCTGATACAAGTTTTCTTGAAGAAAATGCTGACCGAGTTGCAGGTATCTTTTTAACCCATGGTCACCCAGATGCTATTGGAGGCTTACCTTACCTCCTAGCTCAGGTAGAAGCACCAGTTTTTGCAAGTGAACTTACCATTGAACTTGCTAAAATTAACGTCAAGGCTTATGACTTAACTAAAAAATTCAATGATTTTCATGTCGTCAATGAAAAGACTGAAATTGACTTTGGAACAGCTAATATTTCTTTCTTTAGTACAACCCACACTATCCCAGATAGCCTGGGTATTGTGATTGGAACCGATAAAGGAAACATTGTCTACACGGGTGATTTTAAATTTGACCCAGCCGTTCCAGCTGGTTACAAGACCAATCTAGGTCGACTGGCTGAGATTGGTAACCAGGGAGTATTGGCTCTTTTAAGTGATTCAGCCAATGCCCTAGCAAGTGCCCAATCATCTGGTGAAAATGAAGTTGCTGAAAAAATATTTGACGTAATCTCAGACTGGGAGGGGCGTGTAATTGTAGCCAGTGTTGCAGGAAATTTGGCCCGCATCCAACAAACAATTGACGCTGCAGCAAGGGCTGGAAGGGTTGTTGCTCTAACAGGTCATGACATGGATCAGATTGTAAAAACTGCCCGTCGTCTGGGTAAATTAAATGTTGACGACGCTATGATTGTTCCCCTAAAAGAGCTTAAAAAATATCCAGATGAAGAGGTTCTTATCCTTGAAGCTGGTCGTATGGGTGAGCCTATCAGGTCAGTTGCTGACATGGCTACAGGACGCAACAAGCAGGTCAAAATCAAAGAGGGCGACTTAGTCTTTGCTGTTACAAGTCCAACTGTTTCAATGGAGACCTTTGTTGCTAAAACAGAAAACATTGTTTACCGGGCTGGCGGCGTGATGAAGCTTCTTGCTAGTGAGATAAATGTTTCAGGACATGCAAATTCGCGTGATCTTCAAACCATGATCGACATCATGAAGCCCCAAAACCTTATTCCAGTCCAAGGAGAGTACAGGGAGCTTGAAGCCCATGCCGAACATGCCATGGAAATTGGGATTAAGCCTGAGGACATCTTTATCCTCAAACGTGGAGATGTTATTTCCTATGAAGATGGGGTCTTTGTACCAGCTGGTGTTGTGACTGCTGAAAACATCATGATTGATGGAAGTGGTGTTGGTGATATCGGAAGTATTGTCCTTCGTGACCGTAAAATTTTGTCAGAAGATGGTATCTTCATTGCTGTAATTACTATTAGCAAGAAGGAGAAGAAAATCATCAGCCGTGCCAAGGTTCATACCAGAGGATTTGTCTATGTTAAACAAAGTCGTGACCTAATCAAAGATAGCTCAGACTTAGTCAATCAAACTGTTACCAACTACCTTGAAAAAGGGGACTTTGATTGGACTGAAATCAAGCAAGATATTCGTGATGCCCTTGGTAAATACCTATACGACCAAACCAAACGCCGTCCTGTTATTTTACCGGTGGTGATGGAAGTTAGATCTGAAGAAAATCTTAATAAGAGCACCCGCAAGAAGGCTAAGAAGAAAAAGCCAGCCAAGGCTAAGTCAGAGGACAAGCAGGATTAGGCATAAGTTTAGACTTAGTGCTGATAAAAAAATAAATTTATGCTATAATATGCATATTGAAAAACTCAGGAGAAGCTATGTATAACGCACTTGTAACAATTTTACTTATTTTATCAGTGATTATCATCATTTCAATTATCATGCAACCATCTAAACAAGATTCAGCAGCCAGTGCTTTATCAGGCGGCGGTGAGCAGTTGTTTGAAAGACGAAAGGCACGTGGATTTGAAGCTGTAATGCAGCGATTTACTGCCCTTATGGTTACTGTTTGGTTGATTATTGGTTTTGTGTTAGTAATATTATCAAGTAAGTAAATAAAGAAGCTAAGTTGGGGGATTCCCAACTTTTTTTCAAATTAATTTTAAAAGAAATAAGAGAAGAAAATGAATATAAAAATAAAAGATAAAATTAAAGAATGTTTGGCTGATGGAAATCCAGTGAACATTCAAGAATTAGCAGGAAGTTTGGGGCTTGATCAGGCGCATGACTTCAAACAGTACTTAAAAGTTATTGCACAGATGGAAGCAGAAGGCGATTTAGCCTTTACTGATTTAGGCGAGATTTACGGGATTGATAAGGCAGCAAAACAAGCTCCTATCGGCATTGAAGGAATTTTTCATGCCAATGCCAATGGATTTGGTTTTGTAACTATTGCCTCAGATGAGCCAGATGTCTTTATTCCGCGGGGAAAAACCCTTCTTGCCCTTGACCGAGATACTGTTCAAATTGAAATTACAAAGCCTGCTAATGTTCTTGAAGGAACATCAGCTGAAGGTAAGGTTGTAGGAATTGTTAGCCATGACCTCAAGCAAATGGTAGGTCAATTTTTTGCCTTCTCAAAGGATGAGGAAGCAGAAAGTGATTTGATTGGCTACATCAAAAGTAAAAATAAGAAGGTACCCTTTAATACTTACTTAAGTCCCAAAGGCCTAAGACCTGCAGATGGACAGATTGTTAAAGTTGAAATCACCCACTATCTTGATGAAGAATTTCCAACTTCCATGCAGGGACTGGTAACAGAAATTATCGGGAACCCAACAGACAAGGGGATTGATGTTCTTGAAGTTCTTGAAGGAATGGATATTAGAAGTGAATTTCCTGAAGAGGTTATTGATCAGGCGAATGCGGTTCATGAAATAGTTTCTGAAGCTGACCTCATGGGTCGTGTTGACTACAGGGATCAGATTATCTTTACCATAGATGGTGCTGATGCCAAGGACCTTGACGACGCCGTTCACATTAACCTTTTACCAAATGGAAATTATGAGCTGGGTGTCCATATTGCTGATGTATCCCACTATGTGACCAATGAGTCACCACTAGACAAGGAAGCCTATGAGCGTGGAACCAGTGTTTATGTTACAGACCGTGTGGTTCCTATGCTTCCAGAACGCTTGTCAAATGGGATTTGTTCCCTAAATCCTAAGGTCAACCGTCTGACCCAGTCATGTGTTATGGAGATTAATCATGAGGGCCGCGTTGTTGACTATCAGATTTCCCAATCAATCATTAAGACAACTGAACGCATGACCTATAGTGATGTTAATAAGATAATTGCAGGCGATATTGAGCTGACAGAGAGATATGAAGTCCTTCTTGAAAGCATCAAACTCATGGCTGACTTACATAAAATTTTAGAAGCCATGCGTAAAAGACGCGGAGCAATTGACTTTGATACCGAAGAAGCTAAAATCATTGTCGATGAGGCTGGAAATCCTATTGATATCATTAAACGTAATAGGGGAGTTGCTGAAAGATTAATTGAAAGCTTCATGTTGGTTGCTAACGAAACTGTAGCTGGTCATTTTTCAAGCCTTAATCTTCCATTTATCTACCGTATCCATGAACATCCTAAGGCCGACAAACTTACCAGATTTATTGACTTTGCCTCAGCCTTTGGAGTTCCAATTAAGGGAACGGCTCAAAAGATGGGACAAAAAGATTTACAGCAATTTATGGAGAAAATCAAGGGTAAACCAGGTGAGGAAGTCCTTGCAACCATGCTGTTAAGATCAATGCAGCAGGCCAGATATGATGAAAATAATGAAGGTCACTATGGTCTTGCAGCAGAAAATTATACCCATTTTACAAGTCCAATCAGAAGGTATCCAGACTTAATTGTTCACCGTATGATTAGGGAGATGGCAAGTCCAAGTAGTCAGGTAATTGACTACTGGCTTGAGAAGATTCCTGAAATTGCCAAACATTCGAGCCAGATGGAGCGTAGGGCTGTTGATGCTGAGCGTGAAGTTGAGAAGATGAAGAAGGCCGAATACATGGAGCAATATGTTGGCCAAGAATTTACAGGTGTTATTTCATCTGTTACGACCTTTGGCTTCTTTGTCGAACTACCAAATACCATCGAAGGCCTGGTTCACATCAAGTCCCTAGGTAAGGAGTATTTCCGCTACCAAGAGCGTACCATGACCCTTGAAGGGGAAAAATCAGGCCTTGTTTTCAAGGTAGGACAAGAGGTTAAAGTTGGACTAACCAAGGCCGACCGAAATACTGGGGATATCGACTTTGAACACATCCCAAGTGAGTTAGATGTTCATGAAAAAAGAAGCAAGAAGGCTGGTAAATCTGGTAGATCAAGGGATAAAGCAAGGCGAGATGACCGAGATAAGTCAGATCAGCCTAGGAGAGATTCAAGAAACAAGAAAAAATCTTCTGGTAATAAGGATAAAAAACCTTTTTACAAGCAAGTAGCAAAATCTAAAAAAGGGAGGAATAATAATGCCAAAAGGTCAGGGAAACGTAGTCGCACAAAATAAGAAGGCCAGTCATGACTATGAAATCGTTGAAAGCTTTGAAGCAGGAATTGTTTTGACCGGGACTGAGATAAAAAGTGTCCGTGCTGCAAGGATTACCCTCAAGGATGGTTTTGCCCGTGTAAAAAATGGTGAGATATGGCTGTCTAATGTCCATATTTCACCCTATGAGCAGGGTAATATTACAAATGTTGATCCAGTCAGAGCTAGGAAGCTTTTGCTTCATAAAAAGCAGATTGCAAAGATTGCAGCTGAACTTTCAACAAATGGGATGACCTTTGTTCCCTTAAAGGTTTATTTAAAAGATGGCTATGCAAAAGTGCTCATGGGTCTTGCCCGAGGTAAGAAAAACTATGACAAGCGAGAAACTATCAAACGTAAGGAACAGAACAGGGAAATTGCCCGACAATTAAAAAACTATAACAGATAACTTTCCTAGGAGAGTTATTTTTAATCATTTTAGGGAAAAGGGGGCAGGCAGATGATAAAATCACCAATTGAAAAATATTTAAAGGATATTTACACGCGTTTTATAATGGATAAAAGAGGCGAGGTCGCAGACTATATTCCTGAACTCGCCAAGGTCAATCCTGATAAATTTGCGATTGTCTTAGCCACAGCCGATGGACAGGTCTATAAGTACGGTGATACCGACCAACTTTTTACCATTCAATCAATCTCAAAACCCTTCACCTATGCTCTGGCTATCTCGGATAACGGCTTTGCCCTAGTTGATAAAAAAATTGATGTAGAACCATCAGGGGATGCCTTTAATGAAATATCCTTAGATGCAAGGTCCAATCGGCCCAAAAATGGGATGATTAATTCAGGTGCCATAACAAGTACATCCCTGGTCAAGGGACGCTCCTCTGAAGAACGTTATGAGAGGATTAGAAAATTTTATTCAGACTTTGCAGGCCGGGAACTTCATCCTGATTTTGGTGTCTTCCAATCAGAGTCTGAAACAGGCCACAGAAATCGGGCCATTGCCTGGATGCTCAAAAATTTTGGCATTATTGAAGGTAATCCAGAAGAAGTACTGGCTGCTTATTTTGAGCAATGTTCAACCTTAGTAAACACTGAGGATTTAGCTCTCATGGCAGCTACCCTTGCTAATGACGGCATCCATCCTCTGACCAAGAAAAAAATTGTCAGCCCTGAAATTGTTGAGCGTGTTTTATCAGTCATGATGACAGCTGGGATGTATGATGGGGCTGGTGACTGGATGACCTCAGTTGGTCTTCCTGCAAAATCAGGTGTTGGAGGTGGCATTATCGGAGTTCTCCCAGGCCAATTAGCCATAGCAGTATTTTCACCAAGACTTGACAACCACGGAAACTCTATTAGAGGAGTTAAAGCCTTTGAAGCCATGAGCCGGGAGCTTCACCTCCATATTATGAATATTGCTAGGGCAGCATCTTCAGCTATAAGGGCAATCTATACCATTGATGAAAGACCATCAATCCTTAGGCGAACCAAGGAAGAGGAAGATATTTTAATCGAGTATGGACCAAGGGCCAAGGTAATTGAAGCCCAAGGGGATATTCTCTTTTCAGGGGCTGAAAAACTGATTAGGGAGTCCCTTGAGGAGTCTGAAGGGGTCGATACCTTTATTTATGATATAACCTTTGTTGATTCTGTAGCTGATGGAGACAGTAGTGACATTGTAAGGTCCATGCTTTATAAGATTGCCCGCGATCAGATTGAGGATGGAAAATCAATTGCCATTATTGATCCCAAGTTTAAATCAGAAAATTTGCAGGACATTCCTTCTGGATTGAAACTCTTTAAGCTTAGTGAATCGGCCCTCCAATGGGCAGAAAATCAAATTCTTGATAAGTATGCCAAGGAATCAACTAGTGATGATGAAGAGATGACTCCCTTAAAGGACTTTGAGTTCTTTGATGCTTTTTCCGAGCAGGAAAGAGACCGCTTTATAGGCTACTTAGAACCAATTTTTTATCCAGCCAAAACACCAATCTTTGAACCTCATACGGCAAAATCAGGTATTTATTTTATAATGAAGGGGCGAATTTCAGTGGAACTCTACGGGGACCGTGAGGGACTTGAAAAAAGGATAATTGCTGTATTGATGGCCGGAATGACCATTGGTGAATATACCTTAATTCATGAGGACAGTGGAGATTTTAGTGTTAAAAGCCAAACTGACAGCAATCTCTTCTACCTTTCAAATGAAGCAATTAAGAGAATAAGTCAGGAAGATATCCCCCTTTCGATAGCCTTGTGGAAAACTGTGGCTCGAAGTGGCTATGAGCTCTTTGATCGTACCATGTATCAGCTGTCAGCTCGGATCGATCAGGAATTAAAGGATAAGGAATGAAAAAAAACCAAAGAAATCTTTGGTTTTTTCATTTTTTCATTTTTACATAGTAATGAATTTTGGCTTGCTTAGTATTTAAGTAGTTTTTTGCTGGTGTTTGTAAGAGACTGGCAGCCGTCTTTGGTAACATAAACACAGTCCTCGATGCGGACACCAACTTTTCCTGGAATATAGATACCAGGTTCGATTGAAAAACACATACCCTCTTCAATGGTGATATCGTCAACTCCCCCAATTGATGGGAACTCATGGACATCCATTCCAATTCCATGTCCAGTCCTATGATTGAAATATTCCCCGTAGCCAGCTTTTGTAATCACATCACGGGCTACCTTGTCGATTTGATTAGCTGTAACACCTGGTTTTACAAAGTCCATGGCAGCCAGTTGGGCTTCAAGAACGATGTTGTAGATTTCTTGGTCAAAGTCAGAAGGAGTCCCGACAGCGATGGTTCTAGTCGCATCACTTGCATAGCCTTTGTACATGGTACCTAGGTCAAAAAGAAGGAGGCGGTCACGTTCAATTTTGTTAACACCAGGCTCACCGTGTGGGTTTGCTGCATTATCTCCCGTTAAAACCATAGTATCAAAGCTCATTTTTGAAATTCCTAAACGTTTTAACTCATATTCAATCTTTGCAATAACATCCATTTCAGTGGCCTCTGGATTTTCAGCCACAAAGTTGAAACCAATTTCAAAGGCCTTGTCAGCAAAGGCTCCAGATTCCTTCATGATTGCAATCTCTTCAGGGGATTTAATCAGGCGGAGTTTTTGAATGAGTGGGGTAATATTGATGAAGCTGTTGTTGAAAACTGATTGTAGCCCTTCAGATTTTTTAAGGATGATGTCATCATATTCAACAGCAATGCTTTTAATGTCAAAATCAGCCAGATGCTCCTTGATTACCTGCCAAGGATTTTCATTATCTGTATAGCCAAAGACCTCAAAGTCAACAGCCTTTTTAGCAGGCTCAACCTCAAGGGCTGGGGTGAAGAGAATGGGATTTTTATCCTTAAAAATCATAAGGCCCATAATACGCTCATGAGGGTCTGATTCAAATCCTGTCAGATAATTAATGGTTGTAGGATTGGTCAAGAATGTCATGTCACTGTTATTTGCTGCAAGAAAGTCTTGGATTTTTGCAAATTTTTCCTTCATAAATAAGTCTCCTTTAAATATTATTTTTAATTAGCTACCATTATAACATGTAAAAGATAACATTTAAAAATTATTTTATTTTCCATGAAAGAAGGCGAAAAACAAGTTAAAAAAATTACAAGACCAATAGGCTTGAAAATGCTTACATAAATTGTTATACTGTGGTATACGAATCGTTTTCATTGTATTTTCAGTAAACGAGTAGACATTCATCTGAAGGAAGGAAAAGAAAAATGGAAGATACAGCAATTACTATTTATGACGTTGCTCGTGAGGCAAATGTTTCGATGGCAACTGTTAGTCGGGTTGTCAATGGTAATCCAAATGTTAGGGAAACTACCCGTAAGAAGGTTTTGGAGGTAATTGACCGCCTGGACTACAGGCCTAATGCTGTAGCCCGGGGTCTAGCGAGCAAGAAGACAACTACTGTTGGGGTGGTTATTCCAAATATTGCAGATACATATTTTGCCACCCTAGCTCGTGGTATCGACGACATTGCGACTATGTACAACTATAACGCCATTATCGTTAATAGTGACGGGGAAGATAATAAGGAAGTTTATGTTGTTAATACCCTTTTGGCCAAGCAAGTTGACGGGATAATTTTTATGGGTAACCATATTTCTGATCGCGTTAGGGCTGAATTTTCTCGTAGTAGAACACCTGTTGTTCTTGCTGGAACGGTTGACGGGGAAGCCCAATTTGCTTCTGTTAATATCGATTATGAAAAGGCAGCCTTTGATGCAGTAAACAAACTGGCTGTTGCCAATAAGAAGATTGCCTTCATCACAGGTTCCCTCCGTGATGAAATCAATAACGGTCGCCTTCGTGGTTATAAGGATGCCCTAGCCGCAAATGACCTTAAATTTACTGAAGGTCTGGTCTTTGAAAGCAATTATAGCTATGATGCAGGAATTGACATTGCTAAGAGAATTGTAGCCAGTGGAGCTAGTGCAGCTTATCTAGCCAATGATGAGCTTGCTGTGGGGCTTTTAGATGCCTTACTGGACCTTGGTGTAAGCATTCCAGATGATTTTGAGATTATTACAAGTAATAATTCACCTGTAACCAACTATACCCGTCCAGCCATCTCTAGTATCGAGCAACCCCTTTATGACATCGGAGCTGTTTCCATGCGTCTTTTGACCAAATTAATGGGCAAGGAAGAGATTGATGAAAAAACAGTAGTCTTACCGCACGGAATTGCCAACAAGAAAACAACAAAATAATGATAAAAGCTAAGAGGAAGGTTGAGCCTTCTTTTAGCTTTTTTAGGGGCAAATTTAAAGGGACCAGGGCAAAAATATGATAGAATGGGAGCATGAAAATGTTTAAAGTATTATTAGTTGAAGATGATTTAAGTTTATCTAACTCAGTATTTGATTATTTAGATAACTTTGTTGAAGTTACTCAAGTATTTGATGGCGAAGAAGGCCTTTATGAGGCGGAGTCAAAGATTTATGACTTGATTTTGCTTGATTTAATGCTACCTGAAAAAGAAGGATTTGATGTCCTAAAGGAATTAAGAGAGAAGGGAGTAGATACCCCCGTGCTCATCATGACAGCCAAGGAAAGCCTTGATGACAAGATGCACGGCTTTGAAATTGGAGCAGATGATTATCTGACAAAACCCTTCTACCTAGAAGAATTAAAGGCTCGGATTCAGGCTCTTTTAAAGAGGGCTGGAAAATTAGAAAATACTAGCCTGACCTATGGAAACCTTTATGTCAATCCAAGCAACAATACAGTAAAACTTGATGACCAGCCTGTTGAAGTACTGGGAAAAGAATTTGATTTGCTTCTTTATCTCTTGCAAAATCAAAATGTAATTCTTCCCAAGGAGCAAATTTTTGACCGAATTTGGGGCTTTGACAGTGATACAACAATTACCGTGGTTGAGGTCTACATCAGTAAGCTCCGTAAAAAGCTCAAGGATAGCACCTTTGCTAAAAATCTAAATACCCTGCGTAATGTTGGTTATATTTTAAGAGAATATGAAAAAAAATGATTTTAGATCCTTCCTCAATTTCTTTGTCGCCTTCACTGTAATCTTTGTCTTTTTAGGGGCAATAATTATCCAGGTTCTGTTCAGCGGCCTCTATGATTCAACAGATGCTAATATTGAAAAATTATCCTCAAACCCATCACTTTTGGTGTCCATCGCCCTCCAGGCTAATAGTGGCAGTGAGGGTTCAGATGGTCGTTCAAGTGACTTGAAGCCTACAGGGAATTTTGGGACCAATGAAACGATTATCGTTTATGATTCTAAGGGCAATATCTTAAATCCTTCAAGGGCTAGTCTGACTGATACCGTAATTTTTGATTCCATAACCTTTGAGAAATCAAGCCTGAATACCATTAGATCAATTTCCCTGCCCAATCCTTATGGGCCTGAGATGCAGTTTAGAACCAAGACAATCTCAGTCATGGGCTTTAAAAATATCTCCTATATCCAGATTCTTTCATCAACCAACCAGTTGACAGAAAGTTTAAGTAGGAGCAGGATGATTATTATCTGGGTTATGATTGCCTTTTGGTTTGTATCTTTAGTGGCTTCGGTCTACCTGTCCAAGTGGAGTAACCGGATTTTGGTTGATGCCTATGAAAGACAAAAGAGTTTTGTTGAAAATGCTAGTCATGAACTACGGACCCCGCTTGCCATCTTGCAAAACCGCTTGGAGCTCTTGTTTCAACATCCCCAGGCTACCATCATTGAGGAGTCAGAGAATATCTCTGAAAGCTTAAATGAGGTAAGAAATATGCGGATTTTAACCAGCAACCTCCTCAATCTAGCCAAGGGTGATGAGGCTCTTGAAGTCCATCTAACGAGTGTCAACGGAGACTTTTTTGAAAATATTTTTTCAGGCTATGAGATGCTTGCTGAAGATAGGGGCAAGACCTTTGCAAGTACTGTTTCCCTCGCAAATTCAGTCAAGATTGATGAGAGCTTAATCAAGCAGGTACTTACGATTTTATTTGATAATGCCCTTAAATATACTGGGTCAGATGGTCATATTACTGCCAAAGTTACTGAAAAAAACAACTACCTAGTCATGACCATGACTGACAATGGTGAGGGTATAAGTCCTGAAAATAGGGAGAAGATTTTTGATCGCTTCTACAGGGTTGACAAGGCACGGACTCGTGCTACTGGTGGCTTTGGCTTAGGTTTATCTCTAGCCAAACAAATAGTTGACCGCCTGCATGGAAAAATTCAAGTTTCTGAAAATACGCCCAAGGGCTCAAAATTTACAGTTAAGTTAAAGGTATAAAATGACTATTTTTGATCAAATAAAAAACATTGATATGAAAAATCCTTCCCCAATCTACCTGGTTTTTGGTGAAGATGAAAGCATTATGTCAGAAGCCAAGGAAGAGCTTCTTGACAAGGTTGATTACCAGGTCAGTAACCTAAGTCAGATTTACTTGGACTTGGTTGAAGCAGACACAGGTTTTGCCCTAGAAGAATTAGAAAGCCTGCCTTTTTTTGAAGACCAGAGGTTGGTAATCTATGAAAATCTATGGGATATTTCGACTGCCAAGAAGTCTGTCTTTAAGGAAGCTGAACTTTTACAGCTTGAGTCTTATATTGACCATCCTGTTGAGACTACCGTTTTAGTAATCTTTGTTCATGGTAAATTAGACAGTAAAAGAAGAATCGTAAAGAAGTTAAAGCAAAAGGCTGTTTTACTTGAGGCCAAGGCCCTTAGTGAGTATGAGCTGAAAGCCTATTTTATGGCCTACATCAACCAGCTAGGGCTGAAAATTGATGGATCAAACCTAGTCTATCTCTTTGAAAAATCCTCTTATAATTTTTCTTTAATTAAAAGAAATTTGGATTTGGTCAAAATCTACAAGGAAGACATGCAGGTTACAAGAGGTGACCTTGATTTACTTTTACCAAAGACCCTGCAAGATAATATTTTTAGCTTGACTGATATGATTCTAAGTGGCCACGTCCAGGCTGCTAGAAGCCTTATTAGCGATTTGACCCTTCAGGGAGAGGATATAATTAAGCTTTTGGCTATTTTAACCGGTAATTTCCGCTTATTTTATCAGGTCAAGCTTCTTGTAGCCAAGGGTTACGGACAGGAGGAGATGAGGGAGGTTATGAAAATCCACCCCTATAGGATTAAGCTAGCCATAAAAGCAGTTAAGAACCTCTCTTACAAATTTTTGGCTGAGAGCCTAAAGGATTTGATTGACCTTGACTACCAGATAAAAAGTGGAGGAGGGGATAAGGTCTTCTTATTTGATAGCCTGATTATAAAAATGACCTTAAAAATCTAGGCCAGGGATGATGATTTCATCCCTTTTTTTGTATTATAATTAATCAAAAAAAGTTGAATCTTGTTAAAAATTATTTTGTGAGCTTATTATTTGACGATGTGACTGAATTATTAGACAATAAACAAGTAAACGTTTGTAGCATTTTAGGATTTGTTGCTTATCCTTAGCCCTTGTTTACTGTCGCAGTGGCTTCTTTGAACCACGAATACAACAGTTTAACTTTTAATAGTTAGGAATTACTAGGAGGTTTTAGTGAAATTTAAGAATATTTTAGGAGTAGGAGCAATCCTTTTAACAAGTACAGTCTTACTTACTGCATGTTCAACAAAAAGCTCTAAGACTGAAAGCAGCAGTTCAAGTGACAAGGTAACTAAGGTAACAATTGCACAAACAGCTGATTCAAGACCTTATTCATACATGGATGGTGACAAGCTTACAGGTTTTGATATTGAAGTCTTAAAGGCCGTAGATGATGCCCTACCTCAATATGAGTTTGACTATAAAAAAGTCCCAGATGAGACTATTCTGACTGATATTGATACAGGACGTGCCCAGATTGGTGCCAATAACTTTGGTAAGACCGCGGAACGTGAGAAAAAATACTTATTCTCTTATCCAATCTCGCAGAATGTGAACGCTATCTTTTCAAGGAAGGATGAAAATTTCACAAGCATTGCAGATTTAGTCGGTAAAAAAACCTTGGTTCCACCAGGCTCAAACTACGGGGCTATCTATGAACAATGGAACAAGGAAAATCCTGACAAGAAGATTGACTTTTCTTACTCAGAAGACCCACTTAAGGTTAGGATGGAAGCTGTTGAGTCTGGAAAGATTGACTTCATGTTCGCAAGTAAGTCTAACGGAGACCTTCTCCTTAAAAATAATGGCCTTGACCTAGCAAGTAACGTACCTGAGCTTGAAGACTATCCAGTTTTCGCTACCTATGAGTACTTTATTTTAGGTCAAGACGAATCTGACCTGCAAAAGGCAGTCAATACAGAGGTCAAAAAGCTTGCTGAAGACGGAACCCTTAAAAAACTTTCTGAAGAGTTTTACGGGGGCGACTATGTTCCAGCTGCTGATCAATATAAATAATAGGAAATAAAAGAAAAGAGGATATTTATTATGGCATTTACACTACCAGAATTACCATACGCATACGATGCTTTAGAGCCTTACTTTGATGAAGCTACAATGAGACTTCACCATGACAGACATCATCAAACCTATGTCACAAACTTAAATGCAGCCTTGGAAAAACACCAAGACTTAAAGGTTGAAAGCCTAGAAGCATTAATTGAAGACCTTGACATGGTACCTGAGGATATCCGTGGTGCTGTTCGTAATAATGGTGGTGGTCATCTAAATCACTCATTCTTCTGGGAAATTTTGGCTCCAAATGCTGGTGGACCTGCTGATGGTGAAATCGGTGATGCCATTGCTGAAACATTTGGATCATTTGAAGATTTTAAGGAAGCATTCAAGCAAGCAGCAGTTGGCCGCTTTGGTTCTGGTTGGGCTTGGCTTGTAGTTGATGAAGATGGTAACTTAAAAATTACGTCTACTGCCAACCAAGATTCACCAATTACAGACGGACTTACACCAGTTTTAGGTCTTGATGTTTGGGAACATGCTTACTACTTAAAATATCATAATGTACGCCCAGACTATATTGCAGCCTTCTTTGATCTAGTAAATTGGAATAAAGTTAACGAGCTTTACGCAGCAGCAAAATAGTATTTTCTGTAAAAGCACGTCTTGAGGCGTGTTTTTTTGATATAATGTTCTAATGAGCAATTTTCAGACACGAACATCTGTAAATTAGCTTGATTATTTCCACAATTCACTATAAGTGTTTATTAATCGGAAAATGAGAGAGGATACTATGAAATTTACAGATTTTAAACTAAAACCATTTATTAACAAAACCTTAGAGGATATAAACTTTAAGGATGCAACGGCCGTTCAAGAAAAAATTATTCCCTTGATTTTACAGGGGCGAGATGTCATTGGAGAATCAAAGACAGGAAGTGGTAAGACCCACACCTTCTTAATTCCAATCTTCCAAAAGATTAATCCAGAATCTGATACAGTTCAAGCAGTAATTACCGCTCCAAGCCGTGAATTAGCCACTCAAATTTATAATGCAGCCATGAAATTCGTTGAAAATGATGAACGCATTAGGGTGGTTAACTATGTTGGTGGAACTGATAAGAATCGTCAGATTGAAAAATTGACCAACAACCAGCCTCACTTAGTTATTGGGACACCTGGTCGTGTACTTGACCTAGTAAATTCTCAGGCCCTAAAAACTTATACAGCAAGTACTTATGTTGTTGATGAGGCTGATATGACTCTTGACATGGGATTTTTAACAGACGTTGATAAGATTGCAAGTACCTTTGATAAGAAGGTTCAGATGCTTGTCTTTTCAGCAACCATCCCGCAAAAATTACAACCATTTTTGAAAAAATACTTGAACAATCCAGTGGTTGAGAAAATTGCTAGTAAGACCATTATCAGTGATACTATTGACAATTGGATGATTTCAACCAAGGGGAAAAATAACAACAGTCAACTCCTTGAAGTTGTTAAGACCATCAATCCATACCTGGCAATGATTTTTGCCAACACCAAGGAGCGTGCTGATGAGATTCATGCCTTCCTGGTGAATAACGGTCTCAAGGTTGCAAAAATTCATGGGGGGATTCCACCGCGTGAACGTAAGCGTATTATGAAGTCAGTCCAAAATCTTGACTATCAGTATGTGGTAGCAACAGACCTTGCAGCCCGCGGGATTGATATTGAAGGGGTTAGTCATGTTATTAATGATGCCATCCCTCGTGATCTTGAATTCTTCATCCACCGGGTGGGGCGTACTGGCCGTAATGGTCTTTCAGGTACAGCAATCACCCTTTATTCACCGACTGATGATTCTGCCATCCGTGACCTTGAAAAAATGGGCATTAAGTTCCAACCTAAGGTTATTAAAAACGGCGAAATTGTCGACACTTACGACCGTGACCGTCGTGAAAAACGTGAAAAATCAAAACAAGATCTTGATATTACAATGATTGGTCTTGTCAAAAAGAAAAAGAAAAAAGTTAAACCAGGTTATAAGAAAAAAATTGGCTGGGCCATTGACGAGCGTAACAAGAAACAACGTCGTCAAGAACAAAGGGCCCGTGGACGAGCTGAGCGTAAGGCTAAGAAGCAAAGCTTCTAATATCCTGCCCTCAGCCAGATAAGAATAGGGGAAATTTTATGGTTAAAAAGTTTAGAGGCCTAGGTCTTGGTATTGCATTTCTTGCTTTAGGACTCACCTTGACTGCTTGCGGTAAAAATACCAGCAAGGACCAAAACCAGACAAGTGATAAAAAGACCCAGATTGTTGTAGCAACAGACGGTAATACCAAACCCTTTACCTACACAGTCGACGGTAAGGCAACTGGTTATGATGTTGAGCTTGCTCGTAAGGTTTTTGAAAAATTACCTGAATACGATTTAAAGGTTGATGTTACAGATTTTGATGCCATCTCTGTAGGAATTGACTCTGGCCGCTACCAGATGGGGGCAAATAACTTTGCTTGGAATGAAAAAAGGGATGAGAAGTACTATTTTTCATATCCTGTATCTAAGACTAATAATGCTGTAGCAACGCGGGTTGGTGATAATGTATCAACCATCGATGACTTGGCTAATAAGTCTACAGAAGTTTCAACGGGGGTTAACTATACTGACATCCTCCTAGCTTGGAATAAGGAACATCCTGATAAGGAAATCAAGCTTAACTATGTTGACAATATCCCACTAGCTACTCGCTTGGGTAATATTGAAAGTAAGAAAATTGACTTTCTTCTTTATGATGCCATCTCCTTAAATACCGTTATTAAGGAGCAAGGATTCAAACTCCAAGTTAACTCTATTGATTTGAAGGAAGACTTGGGTGTTCATTCTGGTAGGGAGTATTTCCTCTTTGCCAAGACAGATGAAGGACGTGTCCTCCAAGAGAAAGTTAACAAGATTTTAGCTGAATTTGAAGCAGATGGTACCCTTAAAAAGCTATCTGAAGAATTCTTTGCAGGTGATTTTGTGCCAGATGCAAGTGAGTTTAAGTAATTAAGGAGATAATTTATGCAAGGTAAGTATACCTTCCAAGAATTTTGGACCATGTTTTTTGATAAGATATTCAACTGGGATTCCTTTGTTGAAGCTTTTCCAAATGTTATCAGCCGCATACCAGTATCCTTGGAAATAACCTTAATATCTATGTTTTTTGGTCTAATACTTGCCCTAGCTCTGGCTCTTGTAAGTATTAATAAAATACCTGTTTTAAATCAATTGCGGGGACTCTTTGTAAGCTTTATGAGGGGAACTCCCATCTATGTTCAACTACTTTTGACCTATAATGGGATTCCTCTGATTTTAAGGGCCATTAACATGAACTACGGGACGGCCTACAATATAAACAATATCAGTCCCCTTCTTTTCGTTATTTTAACCTTTACCCTCAATGAAGCAGCTTTTAATAGCGAAACCATTCGTTCAGCCATCCAATCAGTGGATAGCGGGCAAATTGAAGCTGCTAAATCGCTTGGGATGACTAATTTTCAAGTTTTCAAGCGGGTAACCTTGCCGGAAGCTGCTACTGTAGCTCTAGCTCCCCTTGGAAATTCCCTAATTGGTCTGTTTAAGGGAACCTCTTTAGCCTTTGTTGCAGGGGTTATTGAAATGACTGCTGAGGCAAAGATTTTAGGAGGTAGTAACTACCGGATTTTTGAAACCTACTTTGCCCTAGCCTTAGTCTACTGGGTCATTAACATTGTTTTTGAAAAGATTATTTCTTTCATTGAAAGAAGGCTTGAGATTTCTGATCCGGAAGTTCCAAGAAAGAAGGGACTCTTTGCTAATCCCTTTGATCATGGAGGTAAGTAAATGATTAAGATAAAAAATTTGAGTAAGAAATTTTCTAATGTTAAGGTTTTAGATGATATTTCCCTCGATGTAAATCAAGGGGATGTCATTGCAATCATTGGTGCCAGTGGTGCCGGTAAATCAACCTTCTTAAGAAGCATTAATTACCTGGAAAAACCAGATTCTGGTCAGGTTGAGATTGATGATTTCAAGGTGGATTTTAAAAAAATTAGCAAGGAAGATATTCTTACCTTAAGAAGAAAAACAGCCATGGTCTTCCAACAATTCAATCTTTTTAAAAGAAGGACAGCCCTTGAAAATGTTATGGAGGGTTTGGTTGTTGTAAAAAAAATGGCCAAGGCAGAGGCTCAAAAACTTGCAGAAGAGGAGCTTGTAAAGGTCAGTATGATTGAAAAGAAGGATTCTTATCCCCAATTTTTATCAGGTGGCCAAAAGCAAAGGGTAGGAATTGCCCGAGCACTTGCCATGAAACCTAAACTCTTACTGCTGGACGAGCCGACAAGTGCCCTCGATCCAGAGCTTGTGGGTGAAGTTCAGGCTTCCATTTTAAGGGCAGCTGAGGAGGGTCAAACCATGATTCTTGTCAGCCATGAGATGGATTTTGTTTACAATGTGGCAACCAGAGTTCTCTTTTTAGAACATGGTAAAATTATTGAAGAGGGAAGTCCTGAGGACGTCTTCAATCATCCTAAAAACCCAAGAACCAAAGAGTTTTTGAATAAAAATATAAATAGTGGTATACTGGATGTTATCGAAGAATAATAAAGGATTTTAAATGTTTTATACAACCCTAACATTATATGTACAGGCCTTTTTAATAACTCTAGTCCTGACCCTAGTTATAAGTCTTATCTACCTACTAGGGTATATGGCACGGGGTGGTCAAAAGAAAACAATTATTCAAAGGCAAAATAAGATACTAGACGTTCTAATGGTGGATGTTTTGACAATACCTGTCCTATCCTTTGCCATTTTAGCGATAATAGTTGTCCTTAAAGCACGTTAGTAAGAAAAAGCTCATTTTGAGCTTTTTCTTTGGTTTTTGGGCCGAGACATATTAGAATATAGGTAAGTTAGGAAGTATTAAACGAAAAGAAGGAGAAAAAATGTACGATACAATTGTAATCGGGGCTGGCCCCGCTGGAATGACCGCAGCTCTTTATGCAGCAAGAAGTAATATGAGCGTTCTTTTATTAGAACAAGGAGCTCCTGGTGGACAGATGAATAATACAGCTGAGATTGAGAACTATCCAGGATTTGATAACATTATGGGTCCTGAGCTATCAATGAAGATGCATGAACCTCTGGCAGGATTGGGTGTCGAAAATGCTTACGGTATTGTAAAGGCAGTAGAAGACTTGGGTGACCACAAGAAGGTTGTAACTGAAGACCGTGAGTATGAAGGTCGTACAGTAATCATCGCAACTGGTGCCAACCATAGGCATTTGAATGTTCCTGGTGAGGAAGAATACGGTGCTCGCGGGGTATCCTACTGTGCTGTTTGTGATGGTGCCTTCTTTAGGAATCAAGACATTATGGTTGTCGGTGGAGGAGATTCTGCCATTGAAGAAGCGATTTTTCTAACTCGTTTTGGTAAATCAGTAACCATTGTTCACCGCCGTGATGAACTTCGTGCCCAAAAAATTATTCAAGAGCGTGCTTTTGCCAATGAAAAAATATCATTTATTTGGGATACTGCCATTGAAAAAATTGAAGGTAATGAAATTAAAATTACCCATGTTGACCTTAAAAACCTTAAAACAGGTGAAATTAGTCAAAAGGATGTGGGCGGCCTCTTTATCTATGTAGGTCTTGATCCAATGACCAAGGCAGTCGAAAATCTAGGCATAACTGATGAAGCTGGCTGGATTATCACTAATGACAAGATGGAGACAGCCATTCCTGGAATTTATGCCATTGGGGATGTTCGTGCCAAGGATCTTCGCCAGATTACAACAGCAGTAGGTGATGGTGCCATTGCTGGCCAACAAGCTTATCATTTTACCAGTAGCTTTTAAGCCTTAAAAATAAGTTTAGACAAAGATACTCAATGGGAATGTTGGGTATCTTTTGATATAATGGAGAAAGATTTTTTGACAAGGAGAAAAAAATGAATCCCTTACTTAAGAATATGAATGATAGACAGGCTGAGGCAGTTAGGACAACTGAAGGTCCCCTTTTAATAATGGCTGGAGCTGGATCTGGAAAGACCCGTGTTCTAACGCACAGGATTGCTTATCTGATTGAGGAAAAACTGGTAAATCCCTGGAATATTTTAGCCATAACCTTTACCAACAAGGCGGCCCGTGAGATGAAGGAGCGGACAGTAGCTCTTACACCGCAAGCCGAAGAATCACTGATTGCCACCTTCCACAGCATGTGTGTGAGAATTTTAAGGCGAGACGCAGACCACATTGGCTATAGTAGGAATTTTACAATCATTGACCCGGGCGAGCAGAAAACCCTGATGAAGCGTATTTTGAAAAATCTTAATTTGGACTCTAAAAAATGGGAACCTAAGAACATTCTTGCAACAATTTCAAATGCTAAAAATGATTTACTAACGGCAGAAGCTTATAGAGACGGGGCTAATAATCTGTATCAAGAGATTGTAGCCAAATGTTATTTGGAATATGACCGCGAGCTTAAACGAAGTGAAACCATGGATTTTGATGACCTGATTATGAACACCTTGAGACTGTTTGACAATAAGGAAGTCCTAGCCTACTATCAAGGTCGCTATCAGTATATCCATGTTGATGAATACCAGGATACCAACCATGCCCAGTATCAGCTGGTCAAGGTCTTGTCTGAGCGTTTTAGGAATATTTGTGTAGTGGGGGATGCTGACCAGTCGATTTATGGTTGGCGGGGAGCTGATATGCAGAATATTTTGGATTTCGAAAAAGACTATCCAGATGCCAAGGTCGTCCTACTTGAGGAGAATTACAGGTCATCAAAAACTATTCTTGAGGCAGCTAATGGTGTCATCAAAAATAACAGCAACCGTAGGGATAAGAAGCTTTGGACCAGTAGGGACGAGGGAGAAAAAATTATCTACAATCGGGCTAGTAATGAGCGGGATGAGTCAAATTTTGTGGCCGACATGATTACACGGGAGTTGAGGGCAAAAGAGGACCGAGATTATAGTGATTTCGCAGTTCTTTATAGGACCAATGCTCAAAGTAGAACCATTGAGGAAGCCTTTCTTAAGTCAAATATCCCCTATACCATGGTGGGTGGAACCAAGTTCTACAGCCGAAAGGAAATTAGGGATTTAATTGCCTACCTTAACATTGTTGCCAATGACCGCGATGACATGAGTTTTGAGCGAGTAATCAATGAGCCCAAAAGAGGAATTGGCCCTGGAAGTATCGAAAAATTACGAGATTTTGCAAGAGCCTATGACTACTCTCTTCTTGAAGCAGGCTTAAATGTTACCTTAAGTGGTCTTAAGGGGAAAGCAGCCCAGGGAATCTATGATTTTTCCGAATTAATAACAGGCTTGAGGGAGAAGATGGATGGCTACTCAATCAGTCAATTAACTGAAGAAATTTTGAACAAGACAGGCTATATGGCCTATTTGGTCAATCAAAATAACCTAGAAAGTCAGGCAAGGATTGAAAACCTGGAAGAATTCTTCACAGTTACCCAAAGTTTTGATGATAAGACAGAAGGTATAGAAGATGAAAGTGGCTTAGAACGCCTCAGCCGCTTCCTAAATGATTTATCCTTGATTGCTGATACAGATAGCTATGAGGAAGAACAAAGCCAGGTTACCCTTATGACCCTCCATGCTGCCAAGGGACTTGAATTCCCAGTGGTCTTCATTATTGGTATGGAAGAGGGAATCTTCCCCCTAAGTAGGGCAAGTGAAGATCCTGATGAGCTTGAGGAGGAGAGACGTCTTGCCTATGTTGGAATTACTAGGGCCGAAGAGCTCCTTTATTTGACCAATGCTTCTAGCAGGCTTATGTACGGTCGTTCAAGCTATAATAGACCCAGCCGCTTTTTGGATGAGATTGACCCAGACCTACTTAGCTATGTCGGTCAGGCTAGGGCAAGCAATGGAAGTAATTCCTTTAATGCCAGCTATCAAAATAGGTCCAAAGATCAATTCGTAAATGGTCGCGGGGTAAGTCTTTCACAAATGATGGCAGGGAAATCTACTTCAAAAAGGCCAGGTGCAAGCAGGCCACTTAGTTCAAGACCAGCTCCTAGTCCTAGTGGAAGTTCGGCAGAAAATCCTACAAGCTGGTCTATTGGCGATAAGGCCGTTCACAAAAAATGGGGTGTAGGGACTGTTCTTGATGTAAAAGGTGAGGGAAGAAGTATGGAGCTTAAAATAGCATTCCCAGAAGTTGGTCTTAAGAGACTTTTAGCCCAGATGGCTCCGATTGAAAAACAAAAATAAAACTAGCTGGATAATAGAAGTTTGTTTTAAACAGGCTTCTAATATCTTCTCGCTATAAAGGAAGAAGTAATGAATGGAATAATCAACCTTTATAAGGAAGCAGGAATGACTTCTCATGATTGCGTCTTTAAACTAAGAAGGATTTTAGCTACAAAAAAAATTGGCCACGGAGGGACACTTGATCCTGATGTTGCGGGAGTTTTACCCATTGCTGTCGGTAAGGCGACCAAGGTGCTTGAATTTATGACCGAGTCAGGTAAGGTCTATGAAGGTGAGGTTACCCTAGGCTTTTCAACAGAAACGGAGGATGCCTCAGGAGCTCTTGTTGAGGAAAAACTCCTCGATACTCCACTTGATGAAGCCTTAATTGACCAAGCCATGGAAGAGTTTGTCGGTGAAATCAAGCAAATTCCCCCTATGTATTCTGCCGTAAAGGTAAATGGTAAAAGGCTGTATGAATATGCTCGTGCAGGACAAGAGGTGGAGCGTCCTATCAGGCAGGCTACTATTTATGACTTTAAAAGAACCAGCCCAGTTACCTATGAAAATGGTCTGGCACGCTTTAGCTTCAGGGTAGCTTGCAGTAAGGGGACTTATGTTAGAACTCTTGCAGTTGATCTGGCTCAAAAACTTGGCTATCCAGGTCACATGTCACGTCTAGTTAGGACGAAAAGTGCAGGACTTGAGCTTGAAAATGCCCATAAACTTCATGAAATCGAAGAATTTATGAACAATGGAACAATCACAAGCCTACTAATGCCCATGGAAGATGGGGTTAGTGATTTAGCTGTCCTTGAAATCAATGATGACCAGTACCAGAAGGTTAGGGTTGGAAAATTTTTAGACCTTGAGGAAGTTCCAGCGGAAGTTGGGCAAAATGGTAATCTTTTAGCTGTCTTCTATCAAGGTCAGCTGGTAGCTATCTACATGCCCCACCCCAATAAGAAGGAATTTTATAAGCCCAAGAAGGTTCTTATAGAAAATTAGGTATAAAAGTAATGGAAGTAATAAAATTAGAGTCAGTCTATGACATTAAAAAAAATAAGGATGGTCTTATCCTGGTTTTGGGATATTTTGACGGCCTACATAGGGGGCATAAAAAACTCTTTGATGAGGCTAAAAAACTAGCCCAGATTTTAAATTTAAAAATCGCTGTTTTGACCTTTCCAGAAAGTCCCAAATTAGCCTTTAGTCGCTTTAGTCCAGACCTTTTATTTCACCTTTCAAGCCGCAAGGACCGCTTGGAAAAATTTGCGGATTTGGGGGTTGATTACCTTTATCTGACTGATTTCACCTCAAATTTTGCCAGTATCAAGGGAGAGGACTTTGTAAAAGACTACCTTGAAGGACTGGGAGCCAAGGTTCTCGTTGCAGGTTTTGATTATAGTTTTGGTCATGAAAAATTGGGGATTGATGATCTGGCTAAAATGTTTAAGGGAAAAACCTATAACATTTCACCAGTTACTGAGGAGCTTGAAGCCTGCGAAAATAAGGCTTTGACCACTAAAATATCCTCATCAAGGATTAGGGATGCCTTAGACTGTGGCAATATAAGACTTGCCAACAAGCTCTTAGGCTATCATTTTAAGAATGAGGGTCTGGTCGTCCACGGAGACGCCAGGGGACGCATGCTGGGTTATCCAACAGCCAATATCGCCCTGACAGAAGCCATAAGGCTTCCAGCTGACGGGGTTTACATTACTGATGTAATCTACAAGGGTCAAATTTTTCGTTCCATGACAAGTGTTGGGAAAAATTCAACCTTTGATGGCCAGGAACTTAGGCTTGAGGTCAATATCTTTGATTTTTCAGGGGACTTGTACGGGGAAAGAATTGAGATTATCTGGCTGGATAGAATCCGTGATATGGTTAAATTTGATGGGATTGACTCCCTAGTTGCCCAATTAGAAGATGATGAAAAGCGAGCTCGCCTATGGGACAAGTAAAGAGTGCCTATGTTCACATTCCCTTTTGTACGCAGATTTGCTACTACTGTGATTTTTCAAAGGTTTTTATTAAAAATCAGCCGGTTGACCAGTACCTAGATTCCTTGATTGAAGAATTTGACTCCTATCAAATTAGGGAGCTTAGAACCCTTTATATTGGAGGAGGTACCCCAACGGCCTTGAATGCAGTCCAGCTTGATAGGCTAATTAAGGGTCTTACTAAAAATCTTGATTTAAGTAAGCTTGAAGAATTTACGGTTGAAGCCAATCCTGGAGACCTTGATGATGAAAGGATAGCTGTCTTGGCTCAGAGCCCCGTAAATAGGATTTCCCTTGGGGTTCAAACCTTTAATGATAAGCTCCTTAAAAAAATTGGCCGCAGTCATACGGCCCGTGATGTTTATGAAAATATTGCCCTCCTTAGGGAAAATGGCTTTGAAAATATCTCAATTGACCTTATTTATGCCCTACCTGGTCAAAGCTTTGATCAGGTTAAGGATGATTTGGACAAGCTTCTTGAGCTTAATCTGCCCCATGTGGCTCTTTATAGCCTAATCCTTGAAAATCATACTATTTTTATGAATAGGATGAGAAGGGGGAAGCTTAACCTTCCTAGTGAGGATACTGATGCTGAGATGTACCAGTATATTATTGACCAGCTTGAGCTTGCGGGTTACGACCACTATGAGGTATCTAACTTTTCTAGGCCAGGCTTTGAAAGTAAGCACAATTTGGTTTACTGGAATAATGAAGAATATTACGGGATTGGGGCTGGTGCTAGTGGCTTTTTAGCTAATGTTCGGTATAAAAACTATGGCCCAGTCCATCATTATCTGGCCCATGATAGGAAGGTTGTTACAGAAGAGCCCCTTGATAAGAAGGCTCAGATGGAAGAGGAGATGTTCCTTGGCCTAAGAAAGAAATCAGGGGTCAGCATTAAAAACTTTGAAAGTAAGTTTGAGACAAATTTTGATCAACTTTTTGGTCAAGAGGTTGCAAGGCTTAGGAGGGAAGAACTTCTTGATTTAGACGATGATAGGATTTTCATGACCAAGAAGGGATTTCTTCTTGGAAATGAAGTCTTTGAGAGTTTTTTACTTGATTAATCAACTTGTAATATTTTGATACATGTAATCAATTGTTTTGATAAAAAGCCTACCTTATTTTATGGTAGACTTAATGCTGGTATGTAAATTCAAGATTGGTTGTTTAAGTATGTTCAAAACTTTTTTCGATAAAATTTTAAAAATATTTGTTATTGGTCTTTTATTAATTTTTGCCTTTAATAAATTTATCAGGCCAAAATTTAATCTATCAGGAGGTGGTAATTTTTTACCTGCTCTTGCAGGTGAGAATCAGCCTAAAAATCCTGCCCCTACAAGGCCAATACTTGATTTATCAGGTTGGCAGCTTCCAAGTCAGATTGATTATGACCTGTTGAGCCAGCAGATATCTGGTGCCATTGTGCGTGTCCAACACGGCGGGGAAAACCAGCAGGTCAATGCGGCAGCTTACACCAATGGGGAAGATAAATCCTACCAGACCCATATTACAGAGCTTCAAAGGCGGAATGTTCCTGTCGCCGTTTATGCCTATGTAAGTGGGACGAGCCTTGAAGACATGAGGCAGGAGGCCCGTGATTTTTATGAAAGAGCCGCTGATTTTTCACCGAGCTTTTGGTGGCTAGATGTTGAAGAGGAGACCATGGATGACATGAATGCAGGTATTGAGGCCTTCAGGTCAGAGCTTGCAAGTCTTGGGGTCACAAATATTGGTATCTACAGCCAGGACTGGTTTTTAGAAAACCAGGATATTGAGCTAGCTGGATTTAAGGCCCTTTGGTTTGCCCACTACGGAGCTGATACGGGAAGTCTTGATTCAAGACCCGATACCTTTAAGGATTATGCCCTTCATCAGTATACATCTAAGGGACGTCTTCTTGGCTTTGACCATGATTTAGACCTAAATCAAGCCAGTAGCATGGAAGCCTACCAGCAAATATTTTTAAATAATTAAGGGATGGATTTATCCATCTTTTTCTATATAATAATAAGCTTTAATGACTTGTAGAAGCTAGGATTTTAAGGCTAATTTATCAGCCTAAGACAGTTTGTATGATTTATGTTAGAATTAAGGCTAGAAAGTGAGAGGTTAAATGGGATTAAAGTATTCTAAAGATTACCAAGTTTCTTATTTTGATACAGATGTTAATGGCAATATGAAATTGCCTCATATCATGAGTGTAGCCCTTGAAGTATCAGGGGAGCATGGTAGAATGTTGGGTAGAAGTGATAGCTATATGCTTGAAGAGTATGGCTGTGGTTGGATTGTCCTTGAATATCGTTTTGAGATTAGCCGTATGCCCCAGCATGATGAAATTGTAAAAATTGAAACTGAAGCAACAAAATTTAACAAATTTTTTACCTACAGGGAATTTACCTATTATGATGCAGATGGTCAGGAATTGGTCAAAATTCATTCGACCTGGTCGCTAATGGACCTTGCAAGTAGAAAAATTGTTAATATTACTGATGAGATTGTTGAGCCTTATCAGGCTGAGAAGATAAATACGATTATTCGCGGCAACAAGTACAGGAAGATTTCTGAGATTAGCCTAGAACAAGAGTATAATGTCCGCTTTTATGACCTTGATATTAATGGTCATGTTAACAACACCATCTACTTTGATTGGATGCTTGATGTACTGGATCGTGACTTTTTAACAAATTATGAGCCCAAGCTACTTCATTTTAAGTATCTCAAGGAGATTCATTATGGTAGCAGGGTTAAGAGTCAGGTGCTGTTTGAAGAGGATGATTTAGTAAGCTACCATGAAATTGGTTCAAATGATGAAAAAAATGCCCAGGCAGAAATAATTTGGAGAAGAAGAAATAATGAAGTATAAAGGTTACCTCCTGGATTTAGACGGGACTATTTACCTAGGAAATGAAAAAATTGAAGCTGGAACAGCCTTTGTTCACAGCTTGCAAGAAAACAATATCCCCCACCTTTTTGTAACTAATAATACAACCAAGACGCCTGAAGAGGTTAAAAGTCGCCTGGATCAATTATTTGATATAAAAACAGACCTTGAGACCATTTATACAGCAAGTCTTGCGACTGTTGACTATATGGATGAGTTAGATCTTGCAAAGACTGTCTATGTGATTGGTGAAAAAGGGCTTAAGGAGGCTATCTATAGTAGGGGTTATGTAGAAGACACAGAAAATCCAGCCTATGTTGTGGTGGGACTTGATACAGAGATTACCTACGAAAAACTAACCCTTGCCACCCTTGCCATTGAAAATGGTGCAATCTTTATCGGGACAAATCCAGATCTTAATATCCCGACTGAAAGGGGACTTTTGCCTGGTGCAGGAAGCCTACTTAAACTACTTGAAGCAGCAACCCGCGTTGAGCCAACAATTATTGGAAAACCTCAAGCAATTATTATGGATAAGGCCATTGAAAGAATTGGTCTGCCCAAGGAAGATTTAATTATGGTAGGAGATAATTATCTGACTGATATTAGGGCAGGGATCAATGCCCAAATGGATACCATGCTTGTTTTGACTGGCTTTACCAAAAGGGAGGATCTGGGCGACTTACCTGTAACCCCTAGCCATGTTTTAAACAGTTTGGATGAGTGGAGTTTTTAGGATTTATTTTTAAGATTTAAAAGATTTAGGAGGAGTTTATGAGAGTTTATCAAAAACCTATTCCCAAGGCAGATGACGATGACGAGGATATAGATAGATTGAGTTATTGGACTGGGAAGGGGGAAATGTTCCTTGAAAAATAGCATTAAATTGATTTTTACCATATTATTCGTAATTTCATTTTCCGTTTGCCTGACAATTATTCTAGCCATTCCCCTTTATAGGTTTGATATCAATCATCTGAAAATAACCGAGTATGCCTATCAAACCAAGAAGACCCTAATGGATAATTTTACAGTACTTATGAAATATCTCTTAAATCCCACTGTTAACAAGCTTAACATGCCAGATTTTAAGAGTTCAAAAGAGGGTCTTAAGCACTTTAAGGATGTGAAGAACCTTTTCCAGCTGACCTTCATCATTATGCTGGTAAGTTTTCCCTTCTTCCTATCATTTATTAGGTTTAGGCTTAGTTTGAGCTACCGCGGTATCTTGAAATTATTCCTCTACCTTCCCTTATTTTTGGGAGTTTTTGCCCTTTTTAATGGATTTGATTCAATCTTTATTGGCTTCCATAAACTTGCCTTTTCTGATGATACCTGGATGTTTAATCCCTATACTGATCCTGTGATTACCATCCTTCCAGAGACATATTTCATGCATTGTTTCATCATTTTTGTCTTAATTTACTTGCTCATTTTTTACGGCCTTTATAAGTCAGCAGAAAGAAGAATGAGAACAATAAAAAAAACTAGCTAGCAGGCTAGTTTTTTATTGTTTTTGGGTATTTTAGGGAATTAATTTCGTATGGATAGATATATACGCTTTACTTGAAAGGAATAATTTTTATGTATAAGGTAAGGAAAAGTCTAAAACTCTTAAGACCCAGGGAAAGATTAGCCGCTAAGGGGGCTGAAAAACTTAGTGAACAGGAGTTACTAGCAATCATCTTAAGGACGGGCACCAAGGAGCTGTCAGCCACCCAGCTTGCTGATCAAATTCTCAAGCATTTTGAAAGTCTTTTTGCCCTTAAGAAGGCCACAGTTGAGGAACTCCAAAAGATTAAGGGAATTGGCCCAGCCAAGGCCATTGAGATTCAGGCTATGGTTGAGCTTGGTAAGAGAATTCAGCTGTCTGAGGTGAAAAAATACGGCTCTATCCTTAATAGTCACAGCCTTGGCAATCTTTTGGTCGAAGAGCTTAGTGACCTGGAGCAGGAGCATTTGATAACCCTTTATTTGGATACTAAAAATAATATTATTCGTAAGAAGGTCATCTTTATTGGGACAGTCAACTCCTCAACAGCCAATCCAAGGGAGATTCTTTACTATGCCTGTAAGTATATGGCCACAAGTATCATAATCTCCCACAACCATCCCTCAGGCGACTCAACTCCCAGCAGTCAAGACCATGCCTTTACAGAAAAAATAAGCCAGGCCTGTGACCTGGTTGGGATTAATCTTTTGGATCATATTGTAGTTGGAAGTACAGGATATTATAGCTACAGGGAGAACAAGAGACTTCCATAAAAAAGACCATCTTATGATGATCTTTAAATCTTATTGGACATCCTTATTTCTCATGAAGAAAAGCAGGGTTTGTAATTCACTAGTTAAATCAACTGACTGCACGATAACATCGTCTGGCACTTCCAAGCGTCTTGGGGCAAAGTTTAAAATTCCTTTGATACCAGCGTCGATTAAAAGGTTGGCAGCTTCTTGGGCCTTTTCGCTTTGAACTGATAAGATGGCGGTTTCAATCCCATCTTTTTCAAGGTTCTTTTTAATGTCTGAAATATTGTAGATGGGAATACCATCATCTGTTGTTGTTCCAACAAGAGGATTTCCAGCGATGTCGTAGGCTTGGGTAATTCTCATCTTGTTACGATCGTGGAAGCGGTAGTGGATGAGGGCACGTCCAAGATTTCCCACACCGACAAGGGCAATGTTCGTTTCCTGGCCATCATTTAAAAGCTCAGCAAAAAAATCGCGTAGGACCTTTGTTTCATAACCGTAACCACGGCGTCCTAGCTCACCAAAATAAGAAAAGTCCCTACGGACGGTTGCTGAGTCAACTCCTAGACTGTCTGCAATTTGACGCGAGTTTGTTCGCTCAATATTACCATTATATAATTTTTTGAAAAGACGGTAATAAGCAGGCAAACGTTTAGCAGTTGCTTTTGGTAAGACTTCATTGTTTTTAGTTTTTGTTTGCATAATATCCTCCTGTGATTCTCCTAACCATAATAACAAAAGTTTGTGTATTATACAAATGTTAAAACCAGACTTTCAATTATATCCTAAAAAAAAAGTGAATGCAAGAAATTGTGGGTTTAAAAGGTGTTCTAAATTCACCAAATTTGTTTTCATGAAATCTTTCAAGAAAATTTCTGAAACCCTTATAAAATAAGGGCTTTCTTACATTTCATAAGACAAAAAATATTAGGTAATTGTTAAAATAAGTTTATAATATTTAAAATAATTCACAATATCAATTATAAGATAGTTAATTAAACAATCTATTAAAATTAATACGTTGTCTACTATAACTCATTTACAATTAAAAAGCAATATACTTTTACTATAGGCAAAGAATTAGGGAAAAGTTATGGAATTATGGTCTAAATTCAAGCTTAGGTAGGCTCCATTTGTCTTTTCGTTCGTCTTTTTATATAATTATGGAATATTAATGAATCTTAGAAAATTAAAGGTGAACATCGGCTTTTTAGGTCAGATGTGGGAGGTATAGATTGATCTTACTACAGGGAAATAAGTTGGAACGAAATTTTGGTGGAGATGTCCTTTTTGAAAATATTAGTTTTTCAATTAGTGATACCAGTAAAATTGCCCTTGTCGGAAAAAATGGGGCTGGAAAATCAACTCTTTTAAAAATAATTGCAGGGGTTGAAAGTCCCAACAGGGGAGAGATTTCAAAAATTAAGAATCTGTCAATGAGCTATCTAGCCCAAGATAGTAATTTTTCGTCGGACAAGACCATCTATGAGGAGATGCTTACTTCTTTTAGCCAGGTTATCGGTATGGAAAAAGAACTCCGCAGAATGGAGCTTCAGATGTCTGACTTGCTTGGAAGTGAGCTTGAAGCTTTAATGAGCAGGTATGATAGTCTGACTGAGGAATTTCGGGCTAAAAATGGCTTTTCCTATGATTCTGAGATCAAGAGTGTTTTAAATGGTTTTAAATTTCCTGAGGACATGTGGGAGATGAAGATAACCAGTCTTTCAGGGGGCCAAAAAACCAGGCTGGCTCTGGCTAAGATGCTGGTTGAATATCCTGACCTTCTAATTCTTGATGAGCCGACCAACCACCTGGATATTGATACCCTTTCTTGGCTTGAAAACTACCTGAAAAATTACCGAGGTGCCCTCTTAATTGTCAGCCATGACCGTTATTTCCTTGATAAGGTAGTCAATGAAACCTTTGAATTATCAAGGGGTGAGTTGACTAGATACGCTGGTAATTATTCCAAGTATGTTGAATTAAGGGCTGAAAAACTAGCCAGGGAACTCAAGGAATTTGAGAAGCAGCAAAAGGAAATTGCAAATCTTGAAGACTTTGTAAATAGAAATATTGCAAGGGCTAGCACCACTAAAAGGGCTCAGTCAAGGAGAAAGCAGCTTGAGAAGATGTCAGTCCTTGACAAGCCTGTAAGCCAAGACAAGGCAGTGAACTTTGCCTTTATTCCTGAAAAGGAAAGCGGAAATGTGGTCTTGAAGGTGGAGGATGCGGCCATTGGCTATGATGGAGACATCATGAGTGAGCCTGTGAATTTTGAGGAAAGAAAGTATGACTCAATTGCCATTGTGGGAGAAAACGGAGTCGGGAAAACAACTCTGATCAGGTCGATAATCGGTCAGGTTCCCTTTGTCAAGGGTCAAGCAAGCCTTGGAGCCAATGTTATGCTTGGTTACTATGACCAGGAACAAAAAGATTTGACCAAAAGCAATACCGTTCTTGAAGAATTGTGGAATGAAAATCGCCTGGTGCCAGAGGCTGATATCAGGACTAGACTTGGTTCCTTCCTCTTTACGGGTAATGACGTTGAAAAAACAGTCGGTATGCTGTCTGGTGGTGAGAAGGCTCGGTTACTGCTGGCAAAATTATCCATGAAAAATGATAACTTTTTAGTCCTTGATGAGCCGACCAACCACCTAGATATCGATAGCCGGGAGGTTTTGGAAAGTGCCCTTGTTGATTTTGACGGTACCCTTCTTTTTGTCAGTCATGACAGGTATTTCATCAATAAACTAGCCAGTAAGGTTCTTGAGCTGACGGCTGAGGGAAGCAAGCTTTATTTGGGAGACTATGATTATTACCTGGAGAAAAAAGCTGAAGAAGCTGCCCTTAAGGAGATTTATGACCAGGAGAATGCTCCAGTTAAAAGTCAGCTTCTTGAAGAGGATGATTATAAGCTTCAAAAGGAAGCCCAAAGGTACAGAAGAAAGCTTGAGCGTGATATAGCAAGCTGTGAAGAAAAAATGGCTGCAAATGATTCTGAAAGTGAAGCCATTAATCAGTCCATGCTAGTCGAAAAGGACCATTTGATTCTTATTGACCTTCAAGCATCTCTTGACAAATTAGCCCTTGAACAAGAGGATTTACTGGAAGCTTGGACTGATTTGATGGAAAAACTTGATGAACTTGGTTAAGAAATTAGAGTCAGGTAATCATTTTCCAAAGTCTTTTCGCTTTTGAGGAATACTATGATATAATTGTGCTTGTTATATAAAATACTAGCTAGTAAAGCAAAAATAAATACATGAGATAAAAAATGACAGAAGATATCAGAAAAAAACTTGCCCAGGCAAGGGAGGCTGCCCAAAGTAAGCGTGCAGCTCAAATAACTAACGAGGATGAAGCTGTAAAGGAGCTTGTCCAAGATGAGCTCAAGGAGATTGATTATGAATTGGCCCAAGCTGATTTAGCTGAGGAAGCTAGCGGACAAAAATTAGATGCCTTTGAGCTAAATGACAGTAAAAAGTCTTCAAGGGTAAAGACAAGTAAATCCTTCATGGATTTATTTATTGGCCTAAGTCTTGTAATGATGGTTATTTTTGCCAGTCTTTCCTTGGATCTTTTTTCCTGGTCGGGTAAGAATCAGACAATTAAAACGGATGATTATACCTATGAGGGCAAGGTTAAAAGGGGAAGCTACGAAGGCCCTGCAAGCCTCAGTTTTTCAAATGGGAGCCTTTTAAAGGGAACCTTCAAGGCTGGTAAGCTTGTGGGGAAATTTGAGTATACGGATGCTGATAAAAACCTGGTACAGGGTAGCGTAGGCAGTCAAATATCAGCTAACATTGTCCTAGCTAATGGTAATAAGCTTGATTATTCTAAGGGAACCTATGAGGAGACCAGCAATGAATTTTCTTATGTAGGTTCTTGGGACACGCATGGTCTGGTCTACAAGGGTAATATCAAATTTGCCAACCAGGCTGAATACGAAGGTGAATTTTCTTTGGGGATACCTAATGGCCAAGGGCAATATAAGGCGATTGACGGACAAGTTTTAAAGGGAAATTTTGTTAATGGTGTGCTAACCAATAAAGAGGAATAAGCTAATTTTCCTCTTTTAGTAAGGTTTTAATGATGGATAAAAAATTTAAGAGAAGAAGAGAGTACTTGGAGCGAAATTACAAGTACTTGAATCAAAATGAAAAAATTGAATTAGAACGACTGAAGCGAATCGAAGGACTGGAAGAAGTTTCCTTTGATGGGAATTCTTTTGATGGAGCATCTTTTAGTGAAGAAGAAAATCTGGAGGATACCTCTCAGAAAATTTTCAGAAAAGACAGGCCACAAGCCTTCTACCAGGATGATTATGATGAAGATCAAGAAGATGATAATTCTGACTTTAGGCCGGTAAAAAAGGTCAAGCAAGCTAAGAAGAAGGTTAAAGTCAAAAGAAAACGATCTTTAGGTAAGACCATTCGTAATCTACTCCTTATAATTATTCTTCTAATGATAGCCTTCTTTGCCTATGGTTACTTCAAGGTAAAAAGTACCCCTGCTGGGAATTTTACAGTGGAGGAATTTAACGGGACCAAAACCCAAAATGGGGCTATAAATATTTTAATCTTGGGGACCGACCAAAGGGACTACCAGTCAATGGGGGATGCCCGAAGTGATAGTATGATGGTCCTACAAATCGGTGCTCCTGATAAGAAGGTAAAATTAGTGAGCTTTATGCGGGATACCTTAGTCAATATTCCAGGTTATAGCCCTGAAGGTTGGGAAGATAGTAAGCTTAATTTGGCCTTTAATCTGGGCGAGCAGGAAGGCAATAAGGGGGCAGAGTTAGTCAGGGCAACCCTTAAGGAAAATTACGGCCTAGATATTCAGTACTATGCCATGGTTAACTTTACAAGCTTTGCTGAAGTTATTGACTCCCTCTTCCCTGGTGGAGTTAAGATTGATGCTCAGTTTTCAACCGTTGGTGGAGAACAGGTCAGCGAGGTTAGCGTTCCAGATGATTTAAACTGGACTCCTGAACACCAAGATCCTGTCCAGATTATCAAGGTGGGTAACCAGAAAATGGACGGGCGAACCCTCCTTAACTATGCAAGGTTTAGGAAGGACGACGAGGGCGATTACGGTCGTACCAAACGCCAGCAGCAGGTTCTTTCAGCTATCTTGTCACAGGCTAAAAATCCGATGACCCTCTTCACAGGAGCAAGTGCCATTGGAACCATTAAGGCTCTAACATCGACAGATGTTCCTGATTCCTTGATTGTGACCAAGGCCCTTCCGACCCTCCTACACGCAAAAAATGGGATTGAAAGCTTTACAGTACCTGAACTTGGCGACTGGGTTGATGTCATGGACAAGTACGGTGGTGCAGCCATTGAGGTTGATTTTGACAAGTACAAGCTTAAGCTTGATAATACCCTAGGCAATTAAAAAATAATTAAAGCAAGGTCAAACATGATAATGACCTTGCTTTAATTATTTGTAGGAAAGTCGCAATAAATCTTTGTAAAATCGTGCTATAATAAGGACATGATGAATTTAGTAAAAAACGATATAATTGAAGCACAAGTAATTGATTTAACCCACGAAGGTAGTGGTGTTGTGAAAATAGATGGTTATCCTTTCTTTGTAGAAAATACCCTTCCAGGTGAAAAAATTAGGATGCGTGTCTTAAAGGTTGGTAAAAAATTTGGTTTTGGCCGAGTTGAGGAGTATCTTACAAAATCAGCTGACCGTGTTGAAGACTTAAATATTGACTATCTGCGTACAGGTATTGCAGACCTCGGCCACCTAAAATATGATAAACAGGTTGACTTTAAGGTTAAGCAGGTCAAGGAAATTCTTAAAAAAACAGCAGGCCTTACAGATTTTGAGCTCAACCAGGCTCTGGCAGCAGAAAATGCTACCAAATACCGTAATAAGGCTCAGATTCCTGTAAGACGGGTCAAGGGTCAAACTGAAACAGGTTTCTTTAAAAAAGGAAGCCATGATTTAATTCCAGTGGAAGACTTTTTCATCCAAGATGGTGAAATTGATGAGATTGTAATCTTTGTCAGGGACTTGTTGCGTCGTTTTGACCTCAAACCTTATAATGAGATTAACAAGACTGGTCTGATTCGTAATATTATGGTTCGCCGTGCCTACAATACAGGTGAGATTATGGTTACTTTAATCACTACCAAGAAGAAAATTTTTAGGGTTGATCAAATTGTTGAAAAACTGGTTGAGAAGTTCCCAAACATTGTTTCAATCATGCAAAATGTCAATGAAAGCAGTGGCAATGGTCTTTTTGGCCCTGATTATTATGTTCTTTATGGGCGTGACCACATTGAAGACACCATGTTAGGCAATAAATATCAAATTTCAGCCGCATCCTTCTACCAAGTTAATACTCAAATGGCTGAAAAACTTTATCAAGAAGCTATCCGCATGGCAGACTTATCAGAAGATGATGTAGTCATTGATGCTTATTCAGGTATTGGTACCATCGGCCTATCACTAGCTGACCGTGTGAAAAAAGTTTACGGGGTGGAATCTGTCCCATCAGCTGTGGCCAATGCACAGATTAATGCTCAGATTAACGACCTTTATAATGTTGAGTACAAGCTTGGCAAGGCTGAGCGTGTTATGGGTGAATGGGTGGAAGAAGGCATCAAGCCTGACCTTATCTTTGTTGACCCACCGCGTAAGGGACTGGATGAGTCATTTATCGAAAGTGCCAGCCAAACAGGAGCCCGTGCTATAGTCTACATTTCATGTAATCCCGCAACATTTGCCCGTGACGTAGAACGCTTCGCTACTCGCGGTTACAAGCTTCAAGAAGTTACCCCAGTTGACCTCTTCCCACAAACCCACCATGTTGAAGTAGTAGGGCTACTGGTGAGAGTGGATTAAAGCCCACTGTATTTAAAACGTATGAGCAATTGCTGATAAAATCTAATATTGAATGTGTGGAAAAATTGGTAGTTCATTTAACTTAGAGAGGGAAAAATTTATGGATTCTTGTGTTTTTTGTGATATTGTCTCACGAAAAAAATCTGGAAGAATAATTTTTGAAAATGATACAACAATGGCTTTTTTGTCAAATAAGCCAGATGTGAGTGCACATATATTAGTTATTACAAAAGATCACTTTGCTAATTTAAATGATGTTAGTGTTGAAAAATATATTGAGCTTCAAAAAACATTATTTATGATAAATGACCACTTAATAAATAATTGTGGCTATACTGGAGTTAATATCTTAATGGCTAGTGGAAAAAGTGCAGGGCAATCTGTTGAACATATCCACTACCATCTCATCCCAAGGAGTATTGATGATGGTATTAATGCATGGCCAATTTTATCTAACAAGAAGTACGAAACTTCCGAGGAGCTTTTTCAAACATTAAAAATTACATTTTGACAGAATAAATAATTTATTAGATAAATTATTTATTCTAGTAGTCTTACTTAGTATTGGTAAGATTATTATTTCAAAAAGACCCTCAGAATGTTACTAAGAAATAAATGAGATTTATAAAAAAGCCCAAGACATCAATCTCGTCATGTCAAGGCATGTGGAAGTAGTAGGGCTGCTTACACGGGTGTAATATATGATAGTAAAAAACAATCCAAGATTTTCTTGGGTTGTTTTTTTATGATTGAGGGGTGATTATTTTTACTTATTTATAATTATTGGAAAGTTAGCTTTACATATATTAAATTTAGTGGTAGACTTATGGAAAGTTAACTTTACATAAAATGGCTTAAAGCTACATTTATGGAAAATTAATTTTATTTATAGAAGATTTTGTGACTACAGGTAGAAAGGAGATTAATTTTGCTAAATAATTTAGAAAGTTTGCGGAAGGAAAAAAAGGTCAGCCAGCAAGACTTTGCAAAGTATCTAGGGGTTACCAGGCAGACAATCAGCTCGCTTGAAAATGGTCGTTATAACCCATCCATTCTACTAGCAATGAAGATTGCAAGGTACTTTGGAAAAAATGTTGAGGAAATTTTTATTTACACCGAGGAGGATGAAAATCATGGAAACTAAAAAAACTCAAGTTAATTACAAGGAAATCGCTATTTTTACCCTGCTACTAGTAGCTATTGTATTGGTCTTACTAAAGGTGCTTCCAAGTAATCTTAGGTACGGTATTCTAATAGCAGTTAGTATCTCGATGATCATTCTTCCTATAACAAGGAAGAAAGTTATCGACCGAGACGAAAGAAATTATCAAATTGATATTAAGGCCAAGGCATTTGCCTTTGACATGCTTGATGGCGTTTTTGGTTTGCTACTACTTACTTTTAGTATCATGCAGGTCGACTTTCTTATTTTGGTCCTAACCTTAACAGCTTATTTAATTTTAAAAATGGCTAATCTTTTGATGTTTTCTTATTATCATAAAAATTATTAAGTTGATGACACCCTTAATCGTATATCTAACACTTAATGCAAGGCAATCCAAGAGATTTTTGGGTTGTTTTTTGATGAAAATTAGATATATCAGTTTATCACAAGACTATTTTTGCTTATTTAAATATTTATTTTTAATTTTATGTTAAAATAATATATGATTAATACAGTGCAGATATAACTATTCTAGTTAATAATTCAGATAGTTGAAGGGAGCAGCTTATGAACGGAAAGTATCACTTAATTGTGCAAAAAGGTAATAAATTCAAGTTTTATTGGGCTCCTATGGACCCTGAAATTAAGAAAGATGATTATTCAAACTGGGGTGTAGCGGCAGTTGATTTGACTTGGAAAGTAAAAAATCCTAGTTTCATACATTTAAATACGGAGCCATCAGATGAAGAAGTGAAGCCAAGATTTCAAGTCTTAAGGTTTCCAACCATTGAAGGCGAGGAGTATCGCTCAACCTATGTACTAGAGTCATATCGCACATTTGCCGCTGTTTTAGCCTTTAAAAAAGGTCAAAAGGATTTTTTCTGGGCATGTGGCTGAGGATTCCTGTGGTTTTTTGATTTTTTAATAACTTAGACAAAAAGACTTCTACAAGTCTTTTTTCTTACCTAAAAATTCACATCCGTCCATATATTATTATTGATAAATAAAAAATTATGCTTTAATAGAGGATAATATTGGGTTTTGTATAGGGGATGAAAATGAATAGATTATTGAAAAAATATGAAAAAGTAGTTGAAAAAAGAGCTAGAAAGATTATCTTGAAAATGTCTAATGGCAAATCTTTGACCTACAAGGATTTTGACCAAAGGGTAAATCAACTAGCAGCATTTATAGAAAAAGAGTTTGAGGGTCTGGACATTGTGCCTATTCTTTCAAATGATAACTTAGACTATTTGACGGCCATGCTTGCGGCTTGGAAGGCGGGAAAGATTTATATGCCCATCAACAGCAATACTCCGCCAAAAAAGGTAGAGAACATGCTTGTAGCCATTAACAGTAAATTAATTTTGACGAGAAATTATGAAGGAAGTTTAGACCATATAAAAGAGCTTTCCTTTGAGTCTTCACAGACAAGTAAATACGCTTTAGGTATTAGTCGGGTAGCCAGCCAAAGCGGGAGTGATACTGCCTATATCCTATCAACCTCAGGAACTACAGGAAATCCTAAGATGGTTGCGGTGACTTTTGACAACCTTTACTGGCTCTTAGATCAAATGAATGAACTTGTGCCCTTTACAGAAGGTGACACCTTTATCATCTCAACTCCGCCTCAGTTTGATGTTTCCTTCCATGAAAGTCTGTCCTTTATTTTCGGTACAGGTAGCTTGCAGTTTATGGAGCCAGGTACCCCCATTCAGCAGTTTAAAAACCTTAAAAAAATCCTATTGGAGGGCTCTATCAGTCACATTGCCCTTTCTCCCACTTCCTTAAAAACTCTCCTTGCTATGACCCGAAGCGACTTTAAGGATACAGGACTTAAAAACATTATCCTAGCAGGTGAAGCCCTGCCTGTTAATCTGGCCAACCAGCTCTTAACCTTAATGCCTGAGCTTAATCTTTTTAACTGCTATGGTCCAACAGAAACAACCATTTATGCTAGCTACTATCAGATTAAAAGGCCAATTGAAGGTTCAAGTGTTCCAATCGGTCAACCCTTAAAGGGAGCAGATATTAAATTTTATCAAGATCAGTTGATAAACCCAAATCAGGGCGAGATTTTGATTGGAGGTTGCGGGGTAAGTCGTGGCTATTTTGGTAATCCTGAACTTACTGCGGAGCGTTTTATAAATCTTGATGGGAAAACCTACTACCGAACTGGAGATTTGGGCTATAAGGAAGATGGCCTGATTTACTACCAGGGCCGGGAGGACAAGCAGGTCAAGATAAATGGAATTAGGATTGAACTGGCAGAAATTGAGCAGGCCATTCATTCTTACATTGATGATTTTACTAGTTTCAATGTCTTAAAAATTGATAATAATTTAGTGCTTTTTTCTGATAGATGGCTTGATTTTTCTTACCTAAAAAACTGCCTAGAAGATCATTTGCCTAGCTATATGATTCCCTCTTATCATGTTTTAGTCAAGGAATTTAAATTAACGGCCAGTAATAAGCTTGACCTTGCCTTCCTGGAGGAAGAATTCAAGCAGAAATACCAGGCAGATTGGCAAGAACCAGATAAGCTAGAAGAGAAGAGGCCACGGACTGAAAGTTTAAACTCTCTTATTGCAGGCATTTTGAATCTTCCTTCAATAGACGATGATAAGAATTTGAGGCTTTTATCCCAGATGGATTCCCTAAGGGAAATTGAGGTAATTGTGGCCCTTGAAGACTACTATGGTCTTAATTTATCTGAGGATTTCTTAAAGCAAAATCAGACCATAAAGGACATAAAATCGCATCTTACGGGCAATTATAGAACTAAAAGCCATGACAAGGATCAGCTAACGGATTTCCAGAAGGCTAACTACTTTGCCAATCTCAAAAATATTAGAGAGTTAAATAAACTTGTCCTTAAGCGTGGTGCGTGCGAGCTTAAAAATTCATACTACCTGCAGAAGGCTTATTTGGCCGACGATTTTTGTCAAGTTTTAGAACTAAAGCTTGTACTACCTGAGGAAGTTAGAGAAATTGGGCAAATTGAGGGGCTTGTGGACAAGGTCATTGAAAAATCAGAACTCTTGCGTTCTTTCATCAGACAAGATGAAGGGCAAAAGCTAGCAGTATATGAACCTTACAGGCATAAAATTCCAGTTATTTCTCGAAATACCCTGGAAAACCTTAGGGACTTAATCATTAAAGACCTGGAGGATGTGGTCATTGATCGTCTTTTGTGGGAGGTTTACTTTGTAGAGGATACCTCAGAACTCCACTTTTTCATCAATCATTTGATTACTGACAAGTCGTCTTTAAGCATCCTTGAAAGAGATGTTTTGACCGTCCTTGAAGGGGGAACCTTAGAAAGTAACCCAACTTACAGTGATTTTATTCGTTTTATCAATGAAAATTCTAGGCCAGAAAGTCTTGAAGCTGTTTGTAGTCAAGGCTTTGAGCTGGTAGCAGGAGCTGATTTTTATAGCAAATCTTACGAGGAAGCTAAGAACTATCTGAGGGTGAAAACACCCTACAAGAATCACTACGACAACATTTTTTACGGAAACTTTATTCTGGCAAGCCTCTTGTGCCAGTCCCAGGATCAAAATATTGTCGCAGGTTCAACCATCATTAACCTGCGTCAATTTGATGGGTACGACTTTAGCCAGGTCTTTGGTGACGTCCACACTACCCTGCCCTTTGTTTACCACAAAGAAGACAGTGAGGAGAGCTTTAGGAAGTCTTATGACCTTATTTACTCTTACTTTTTAAGGGGAGACAACTTAAACAATAGCATTTATAAGGCCTACCCTTATATTCCAGAAGATCTGAAAAAGTATGAATTTTACTTGGATGATAATTTAAAATTTAGCAGCAATTTTTTAGGAGCCATTAGAGAAAAAGACTTGGAAGAGACCATTGAAGAGCTAAGTAAGCAGCAGTACTCACTTGAGAATTTTTCAAGGGCCAAACTTTACATAAGCTACTTTTCTTGTGGTGAGGATTTAATTTTCCTACCAATCACCCAAGGGCTTATTAACATTTAAGAGGAGTCAAGGAGCAGAATTTGAAGAAGGACAATTATTTTAAGCTATTAGTTAACCGAATTTTATACCAGGTAGGAAGTGTTACCTATGATTATGCCAACAGTGTTTGGATTGCCTCCATGGGTGCCCTGGGCCAAAAGTACCTGGGAATCTATCAGATGTCGGAAACTCTGATTTCCATCTTTTTTAATCCCATTGCAGGAGCTGTGGCGGACCGCTTTAAGAGAAAGAAGATAATCCTATTTACGGACCTTGTAAGTTTTTTGGCCTGCCTCTTAATTTCTTTAATCGGGGATGACAAATTGATGCTTTACGGGATAGTGGTCGCAAACATTATCCTTGCCATCATGTACTCCTTTGCCAGTACTGCCTTCAAGTCCCTAATTCCTAATGCCATTGAAAAAAGTAAAATTCTTTCTTTTAATTCAGTTTTAGAGACAATTATGCAAGTTTTTAGCGTCCTGTCCCCTCTCATGTCCTTTTATATTTATAATAGCTTTGGAATTCGGGCGACCCTACTTGTGACTGCTTTAAGTTTTCTAGCCTGCTACTTGGTAATGCTGACGGTTTTTGAGAGAGGAAGTGGTGAGGAAGTTGAAAAAGAGAAGGCAGTAAAAAACAGGCAAAAGGCAAGCGTTAAAAGGAATTTTGCAGAGCTTTTAGAGGATATAAAAGACGGTCTAAAATATATTAAATCGGATAAAAGGCTCTTTGAGCTTCTTGTGACCTCAGCCTTTGTTAACTTTTTTATCTCTTTTTATAATTATTTGATGCCTTTTTCCAATCAAATTTTTGGTGACCAGGAATTTTATTCTAAACTTTTAACCTTTGGGGCCATAGGTTCAATTTTAGGGGCCATTTGTGCTAAATTCTTGCCCAATACAAGGTTTGCCCTTTTGAGCTCTCTAGGACTTAGTGGCCTAGGGATTGCCATTATTGCAGCTCCAAGTTTTCTTTCTTTTGGCTCTTTAATTTCTTATTTAGGTAATCTGATTTTTATGTTCTTTTTGACCATCTATAATATTCATTTTGTAAGTAGCATTCAGTCTAAGGTAGCTGATGATTATTTAGGACGTGTTTTTTCGACAGTCTTTACCATTGCCATTCTTTTTATGCCATTTGGAACAGCCCTGATTACCCTAATTCCCCAAGCTGTACATAGCCTGACCTTTATTTTAGTGGGGCTTGCTATTTTCTTACTGGCTGTAATTTCGATTTGCCTAGGGGGAAGGGAAAATGAATAGCTTATTAAAAAAGGAGCTTGGTAAATTTACAAGCTACGGTATTTTTCAGGTTATCTTGGTTCTTATTCTTACAGCTATTGAGATTTCAACCCCTCTTTTGGAAGGGATGTTGATTAATAATCTGGTTGCGGAGACTCTTTCTAAAACATATATCTATCTTTGCCTGGGAGGAGTAGCCATCTTTGTGGCCAGACTTATGGTTTCTTATTTCTCAAGCCGGATTGAATATGTGAGTCTTGTTGACGTAAACTACAAATTGTATCAGTTTTTGGTGAATAAGATTTTTCAAAAGGATTATTCTAGCCTTGAAAACTATGAAGGGCAGTACTTAAATTCAAGAATAAACTCTGACCTTGAAATTGTTGTCCATTTCCTCTTTGTCAGGCTACCTAAATTTATCAAGGATGTTTTGACCCTTGTAGTAATCTCCCTTATCCTCTTTTATTTAGAGAGGCAAGTCTTCCTCTACTTTTATCTGATTGTTCTAGTCTATATTGGAATTTACCTGTATTTCCGCCAAAAAATGTATTCGTCATTCAATATAATCAGGGAAAGAGACAATCATTTTGCGGCCGGTAAAAGCAGTATTTTTCAAAGATTATCTGAGATTTTTATTCAAAGGACGGAGGAGTTTGAAGGAGCAAGGCTTAACAAAAAATGGACTCCCTTTATGGAATCCGTCAAGGCAAATTTTGGCCTAAGATATACGATTTCAACCATCCAAATTGTCACAACCTTCCTAGCCCAGGCTCTTTTCTTCTGGGTGGGTGGTGTGTCAGTTGTTCAAAAGAAGATGACAATTGGTAGTTTTACCGCAGTTATTCAGTATTTTAGCACCTTTATTTCATCAGTTGATAATTTCTTTTACCTGGCTGTTGACCTGGAAGAGTACAGGGGTGCTGTAGCTAGGTTAAATGAACTACTAGACCTGCCCCAAGACATAGAAGGAGACCTATGCCCCCAAGAGATTAATAATCTTTCAGTGACAGACCTTAATCTTTCTAGGCCAGCTGGAGATATAGAGGACCATCTTTATACAAGCAGCTTGACCGCAAACTTTAAAAGAGGTCAAATCTATTTCATTAAAGGGAAAAATGGTAGTGGAAAAACTAGCCTCATGAAAACTCTGGTCGGACTTCTTAAAAATAACTACGAGGGCTCAATTAAGATTAACAATCAAGATATCAACTCCTTAGATCTTAGATCTCTTAGGAAAAAATCAATTTCCTTTATGGTTCAAAATAATGTTTGCCAGACTATTTCAGTGGCCGATGTCCTTGAGACCTACTTGCCAGAAGATGACTTGAAGAAAATTTTGAGGACCAGCCCATTTGACAAGTTTATCAATTTTTTACCCAGTCTGATGGATTTAAAGCAAGACTTTGACTCCTACCGTCATAAAAAATTTGAAAATCTGTCAGGAGGTGAAAGGCAGCTTATTAATTTACTAGCTACCTTGACCAAGCCTCAAGCTCAGTTGATTATCCTGGATGAACCATTTTCAAACATATCAAATAAATTATATCCAGATCTATTAAAAATCATTAAAGAATGTGCCAAAGATAAGATTATACTTATTATTTCTCACGATAAGTTAACAGATAATGCTGCTAATATCTTATATGTTGGTTAAAAAGAAAGGTTGGAAGTTATTATGGGAAAAATTATTTTAGAAAGAATTTACGATAAGGATGAGAGTCAGGAAGTAAAAGACGGTTTTCGGATACTTGTTGACCGCTTGTGGCCCAGGGGAGTTTCCAAGGAGCGGGCAGATCTTGATCTGTGGGCCAAGGACTTTGCCCCAACAAATGACCTAAGAAAGTGGTTTAATCACATAGCCGACCGCTATCCTGACTTTAAAAGTCGCTACCAAAAGGAGCTTGATGCAAATCCCAAAACCCCAGAACTCTTAAGTTTGATTGACGAAAAACTCAAGGAAGGCAATGTGGTGTTTCTATACGGGGCGCGTGACAGAGAACACAACGAAGCAGTGGTCTTGAAGGATTATGTGGTGGGGAAGTTGGGGGAGATGTAGGGATTTGGAAGTTTATAGAATAGTAAAATTACAGAACTTTTCTAAAATATAATTTAAGAAAAATCGTACTTTTTCAAAAGTGCGATTTTTTAATTTTAAAGTAAATGATATAATAACAAACAGATGAAAATACGTAAATATTAAATTATTGTTATAATATATAAATAAAGAGGATAGAAATGAAAAAAACAAATGCAAATTTAGGGTTTGAAAAAGAGCTTTGGGCATCAGCTGATAAATTACGTGGACATATTTCGGCTTCAGACTACCGGAAGGTGGCAGTTGGCCTTATATTCTTAAAATATGTTTCAGATGCTTTTGATTTTAGATATAAAGAAATTATTAATGAAGATGATTACTGGGAGGGAGATGAAGAAGACCGTGATGCCTATGCTGAAAAAAATGTCTTCTTTGTTCCTGAATGCGCTCGCTGGAAAAACATTGCAAATCATGCCCATACTCCGGAGATTGGGATTGTGATTGATGATGCCATGAGGGCTATTGAAAAGGAAAATCCTTCGCTTAAAAACGTTCTTCCCATAAATTATGCGACACCTGATCTGGACAAACGCGTTCTTGGAGAGGTAGTAGATGTCTTCACCAATATTCATTTGCACGATGAAAATGAGGAAAAAGATCTTTTAGGGCGCACTTACGAGTACTTTATCGAGCAATTCGCTGAATCTGAAGGGAAAAAGGGAGGAGAATTTTACACTCCAACGGCAATCGTTAAGACGATTGTTGAAATTCTAAAACCTTATAAGGGACGCATCTATGATCCAGCCTGTGGTTCAGGGGGAATGTTCGTTCAGTCAGCAAAATTTATTCAAAGTCATCATGGGAATCTAAGAAATATCTCTATCTATGGGCAGGAATCAAATGCCGATACTTGGAAGATGGCTGTTATGAATATGGCCATTAGGGGACTCTCAGCAAATTTTGGCCCGCACAATGCCGATACCTTCTTTAATGACCTTCATAAGGGAATGAAATTTGACTACATTATGGCCAATCCTCCATTTAACATTAAAAACTGGGGTGCCGATAAGCTTCAAGATGATCCCCGCTGGAAGTACGGAACTCCACCAAACTCAAATGCTAACTATGCCTGGATTCAACACATGATTTCTCACCTGGCACCAGATGGAAAGATGGGTATGGTTCTTGCCAATGGTTCCCTTTCAAGCATGCAGGGTGGGGAAGGTGAAATTAGAAAGAATATCATTGAGGCTGACCTGGTCGAGGGAATTGTTGCTTTACCAGCTAACCTCTTCTACAGTGTAACTATTCCATCATGCATCTGGTTTATCTCAAGAAACAAAAAGCAAAAGGGAAAAACAGTTTTCATTGATGCCCGTGAGATGGGTGAAATGGTTGATAGAACCCACCGTGATTTCAGTGAAGAAGACATCCATAAGCTTGGCAAGACCTTCGAAGATTTTCAAAATGGAACTCTTGAAAATGAAAAAGGTTACTGTGCAGTAGTTGACACAGAAGATATCGCCAAACAAGACTACATCCTCACACCAGGACGTTATGTTGGAATTAAAGAACAAGAAGATGACGGTGAACCATTTGAGGAAAAAATGAAACGACTAACTTCTGAGCTTTCAGAAATGTTTGCGGAATCGCATAAACTAGAAGACGAAATCAGAGAAAGATTGGGGGTGATTGGGTTTGAAATATAAGACTTTGGACGAATTGTCTTTAGATGGCGGTAAATACGGGATTGCAGCATCTGCTGTGGAAAAAGATGATTCGCTCCTCACTTATTTGAGGATAACAGATATTGATGATGATGGAACCTTGAATACTGAAGGACTAAAATCCGTAAGCAATGAAAAAGCAACCAATTACTTTTTAAAACCTAATGATATTGTCTTTGCAAGAACAGGTGGAAGTACAGGTCGAAATTATTTCTATGACGGCAGTGATGGAGAATTTGTATATGCAGGATTTTTAATAAAATTCAGTTTAGATCCTGAAAAATGTAACCCTAAATTTATTAAGTATTATTGTCAGTCAAGAGAATATAAGGAATGGGTGCAATCTGTTAACACAGGAAGTACCCGAGGGAATATCAATGCGAAAACCTACGGAAGTATGCCTGTTCCAGATATTCCTCGTCATCAGCAAGATCTTATAGTTGATACATTGTCCGTAATTGATGACAAAATCAAAAACAACAAAAAGATAAATCATCATTTAGATAAGTTAATTCAAATAATTATACGAGAGATAATTGATAATTCTCCTAAGTGCAAAATAAAGGAGATGGATATGGTAGTTTCAGATCATGTGGCAAACGGTAGTTTTAAATCATTGCGTGATAACGTTCAAATAGTGGAACGCCTCGATTATGCCCTTTTTCTCCGAAATACTGATTTAAAAAATAATTTGGATGGGGAACGACGATACGTTACGAAAGATTCTTATGGATTTCTAAAAAAATCACGTCTTTATGGTGGAGAAGTTATTATATCGAATGTGGGCGACGTAGGTTCAGTTCATCGGGTACCTAAGCTTAAAATTCCTATGGTTGCGGGAAACAATGTAATTTTCATGCAATCTAAAAATCCAGAACTTACCGATTTTCTATATGTATATTTTAATTCCCGTGAAGGACAGCATGAATTGGATTCAATAACATCGGGATCTGCCCAGCAAAAATTTAATAAAACCGACTTTAGGAATCTTATGATTCCTTCTCCGACGCTGGAAACTGTCCAGAGTAAAATTAGTCCTATTTTAAACTACATTGATAATCTGAAACTTGAAAATTCGAACCTTAGTAATTTAAGGGACAGTCTACTTCCACAACTTATGTCTCCCCTAAACTAAGCCACTAAATGATGATTTACCATTCCATCTCTTTTTACAAATAATGATAAAATTTGAGCAGAAAGGGTAGGGTATATGATGAAAGATATGTTGATTTCGGAAGTTCAAAATGGGATGAAGAAGAAGCTTACTGTTGAACAGCTAAATGATTTAGGACTTGTGCTTATGTCTGTTTTAACAAATTATGAGATTGTGGAGAAAACTAGTGAATTTAAAGCTGATTCCAATGAATCTTTACTAGCCAAGTTCATTGCAGCCAAAAGAATTGAAGGTTGTAGTGAGAAGTCTTTGAAGTATTATCAGACTACAATTTTAAAAATGCTTGTTGATGTAAATAAAGAGGTTAGAAATGTTTTAACAGAAGATTTGCGTTGTTACCTGGCTAATTATCAGTCAAGTAGGAATTCGAGCAAGGTTACAATTGATAATATGAGACGGATTTTCAGCAGTTTTTTTAGCTGGCTGGAGGATGAGGATTATATTTTGAAAAGTCCCGTCCGTAGGATTAGAAAAATTAAGACGGATAAAATCATCAAGGAAACCTTAAGTGATGAGGGGTTGGAACTTTTGAGAGACGCTTGCACTGAAGTTAGAGATTTGGCTATGATTGACCTTCTGGCTTCAACAGGTATGCGGGTTGGGGAACTTGAAAAACTTAATCGAGAAGATATAAACTTTCATGAGCGAGAATGTCTAGTTTTTGGGAAAGGGAACAGTGAGAGACTGGTATATTTTGATGCTCGAACTAAAATTCACCTGTTAAATTATCTGGAAAGCAGAAGTGACAGTAACCCAGCTCTTTTCATTTCATTAAATAAGCCTTATGCTAGGCTATCAATTGGGGGAGTAGAAGCTCGACTAAAAGCAATCGGTGAAAAAGCTCAGCTTCAAAAGATACATCCGCACAAGTTTAGAAGAACTCTTGCGACTAGAGCAATAGACAAGGGAATGCCCATAGAACAGGTCCAACATCTTTTAGGACATGTAAAAATAGAAACAACCATGCATTATGCAATGGTAAATCAGTCAAATGTGAAAAATTCACATCGTAAATTTATAGGATAGGAAAATATTCAATGACCAAGTGGAAAATCGTAAAGCTAGGCACGATTTGTACAAAGATTAGTAGTGGCGCAACTCCAACTGGGGGTAAAAGTGCTTATAAACCTTCTGGAATAGCATTGATTCGCAGTCAAAATATTTTAGATTTTGCTTTTGATAAAAGTGGATTGGCATTTATTGATGATATTCAAGCTAATAAGTTAAATAATGTAGAAGTGTGTTCGGGAGATATATTATTGAATATTACTGGGGATTCCGTGGCAAGATGTTGCATAGTTCCTAATGAATATCTTCCTGCTAGAGTTAACCAACATGTTATGATTATACGGCCCGATGATTCTGTAGCAGATAATAGGTATATTTTTTATTTTCTCCAGTACGTCAAAAGCTTGATGTTGCAGCTTTCCTCAGCTGGTGCAACTCGTAAAGCCTTAACTAAAAAAATGATTGAGGAGTTGGAAATACCTCTTCCATCACTAGCAATTCAGAAATCTATCGGAGATACGTTATCTATACTTGATGATAAAATTGAGAAGAACAGGAAGATAAATCATCATTTAGTGGCTTAGTTTAAAAAATTCTGCCGGAGATAAGTTTTGGAAGCAATGTATCACGAAGGTCTTCCAAAAATCCTATTTCCTTAGAATTGTTTTCGATCTGCAAAACCAGAGCTTCGACTTCATTTTCCCAGGAGGTTACATACTCAATGATTGGAATTTCTACTGTTTCTCTCATGAATTGAGTCACTTTTATACTTGGTTGAACTGACCCAATGTCATATGCTTGTATCTTTTTCTGTAAATTTTTTAACAGTTGATAAAGGAATATGCCATTGCCATATTTAGGACGCAGCGCAACAATATTTTGAGCAATTGTCCCCTTCTCCTCCAAAAACATTTTTAACAAGCCAATACTTCCAACTGTCGATATCAAAGTGTCATAACGATGGGGATGACCGCTTCGGAACCAATTATTAAAAGTTTCTTCGTCTATAAACTTTTGAGCATTTTTATAATCAATAATCCTTGTGTCCCCACTTAAAGTTCGAACATCTATCAGTGGGAATGAACTATAGGGACATAAAGGAGGTGTTTTTCCTCTGTTATCTATAATAGTTGCTAGATCTTTTAGTGAGTGTGTTTCTAATGGCTCTGTTTTCAACAAATTTCTAAAATGAATTCTGAGAATTTCTTCTAAATGATGATTTACCGTTTCAAAGCTTTTTTAGGCCATAAGCTATAATTCCTGCTATAATAAAGGAAAAAAAGTATATGCGTATGGTCTTTTTGTCGTGGGAAGAAGGGTTATAAGCTAATTAATTAAAGAGCGAAGGAGGAGATGGGATGTATTTTACTGAAGATAAGTATGAAAATGCTATGATTGAGTTGTTTGAACAACATCTAGGCTATGATTATTTACATGGCCCTGATATTGAAAGGGATTACCGTGAACCTTATTATCTTGCTGATCTTATTTCATCACTTGAAAGAATAAATGCATCTCTTCCTCAAGATGCAATTAATGAAGCTCTTAGCAAAATAACACGATTGGGACTTGGAAGTTTAATTGAGAAAAATAAGTTAGTTACGGATTGGATCCAAAATGGAGTTGAAGTTTCTTATTTCGATGGGAATGAGGAAAGATATTCGCTTGTTAAGCTTGTCGACTATGAAAATATTGACCTAAACTCATTCAAAGTCATTAATCAATGGACAGTAATAGAAAATAGTGAAAAAAGGCCAGATATAATTGTATTTTTAAATGGACTACCACTTGTTGTATTTGAATTAAAAAGTCCATCTAGAACAAGTACAGATTTTTATGATGCCTACCTTCAGCTTAAGACCTATCAAAAAGAAATTCCAGGTCTTTTTTCCTATAATGCTTTTTCAGTAACGACAGACCTTGCAACATCTAAGGCTGGTACTATTACTGCAAATGAAGATCGTTATATGGAATGGAAAACTATTGACGGGAGTTATGAAAATACTCAGCATGCCCAATGGGATACACTAGTTGAAGGGATATTCGATAAAAAACGTTTCTTAAATATTTTAAAGAATTTCATCTGTTTTTCTGGCGATACCAAAATTCTTGCGGCTTATCATCAGTATTATGCAGTTAATAAGGCTGTGGTGTCTACAGAACATGCAGCAGAAACCGAGGGGAAAGATCGTGGAAAAGGAGGGGTCTTCTGGCATACTCAAGGAAGCGGAAAATCTCTTTCCATGGTCTTTTATACCCATGAACTTCAAGAAGTTATGGGGTCACCAACGGTTGTTGTTATAACTGATCGGAATGATTTGGACAACCAGCTCTTCAGTCAGTTTTCAAAATGTAAAGATTTCTTACGGCAGGAACCAATTCAAGCTGGAAGCCGAGAACATCTAAAAAACCTCCTTTCCGACCGTAAGGCCAATGGTATTATCTTTACCACCATGCAAAAGTTTGAGGAGCTTGATGAACCTCTCTCAGAAAGAAGAAATATAGTCGTTATGGCTGATGAAGCCCATAGGGGACAATATGGACTCAGAGAAAAAGTAGATGCAAAGACTGGTAAAATCACAGTTGGAACAGCCCGTATCATTCGTGACCAGCTGCCAAATGCGACATATATTGGTTTTACAGGAACACCAATTTCTGCTAAGGACAAGTCTACAACTGAAGTTTTTGGAGACTATATTGATATCTATGATATGACCCAGGCTGTGGAAGACCGGGCTACTCGTCCAGTCTTTTATGAAAGTCGGGTTATCCATCTCAACCTGGATGATAATATTCTCAGAAAAATTGATGATGAATACGCCCTGATGGCAGATGAGGCTGAAGAATACGCTATTGAGAGAAGTAAGCGTGAGTTGGGTCGTTTGGAGTCTATTTTAGGCGCTGATCAGACGGTTGACGCCTTGGTTAAAGATATTATAGATCATTATGAGAACTTCCGGGAAAATGAGCTTACTGGTAAGGCCATGGTTGTTGCCTATTCTCGGCCAATTGCCATGAAGATTTATAAGAGAATGTTAGAACTCAGACCTTCTTGGAAAGAAAAGATTGGAGTTGTAATGACTTCAAACAATAATGACCCGGAAAATTGGCATGAAATAGTTGGAAATAAGCACCATAAAAATGAGATGGCCAGGAAATTTAAGGACAATGAAGATCCCTTTAAGATTGCCATTGTCGTTGACATGTGGCTGACTGGTTTTGATGTCCCGAGTCTTGCGACCATGTATGTCTATAAGCCGATGAAGGGTCATAATTTGATGCAGGCTATTGCTCGTGTAAACCGGGTTTATGGAGAAAAGGTAGGGGGTCTAGTTGTTGACTATATTGGTATAGCAGGGGCACTTAAAGAGGCTATGAATGACTATACCAAACGAGACAAGGGGAACTTTGGTGATCCGGATATCGCAAAAACAGCTCTTCCAAGATTTAAGGAAAAACTTGAATGTTGTCGGGAGCTTCTCTGTGGGTATGATTACTCAGGTATGTTCGCTGCTAGTACTACTGATTTGGCTCGTAGTCGACTTATCAGTGGAGGGACAAATTTTCTTCTGGCCCCACAAAGGCAGGATGAAAAAGAGAGATTTATTCGGGAGGCTACTCTACTTCGTCAAGCAGCTTCCCTATGTAGCTCGCTTTTAAGGCCTGAAGAGCGCTATGAACTTGCTTATTTTGAAGCGGTCCGAACTCTCCTCACTCGAATTACGGGAGCAGATAAGCCTCTTTCTTTCAGGGAAATTAATGAAAGAATTAATAATCTGATTGAGGCCAGTATCCACACCAAGGGTGTCATTAATCTTTTTTCTACAGCGGACAGTGATTTTTCTCTTTTTGATTCCAAATTTCTAGAAGAAGTTTCTAAGATGAAGGAGAAAAATATTGCTGTGGAGATCCTGAAAAAACTCTTGGTTGAGCAAATAAGAATCTATCAGCGAATTAACCTGGTTCAGTCAGAAAAATTTTCTGACAAACTTAGCCGTGCTATGAATACTTACATAAATGGTCTTTTGACTAATGAAGAGGTTATTAAAGAGCTTATGGACATGGCAAAAGATATGGTTAAACTTAGTAGGGAGGCAAATGAGTTAAATTTAACTCCTGAAGAACAGGCTTTCTACGATGCTTTAACCCAACCTAAAGCCGTAAAAGATTTTTATAATAATGACCAATTGTTGAATATGGTACATGAATTGACTGACATGCTTAGGAAAAACAGAACCATTGACTGGCAGTTGAAGGAATCTACACGTGCGGGAATGCGCAGGATGATTAAACGTCTTCTCCGTAAGTATAAGTATCCGCCAGAAGAGCAAGTGGAGGCTCTTAAAACAGTTCTGCGTCAAGCAGAGATGTGGGCTGATGCAGGCGAAGGAAGTTATAGTGATGAGGAAATAAGTAATAATTATTTATTTGCGGCTGAAGAAAATGGCTATTACTCTACAGTAGAATAATAGCCATTTAAAAAATATCCGCTTATAGTTTTAAAGAATTAAAAGTTACTGAAAAATTATCATTGATACCCCAATAAATTATTTGTCGGGGTGTTTTTATTGATCTTGCTCAAGGTCATTTATTGATCTATCTTGCTCATCTTTCCAAACATCTCGTCCATTAACAGAACTGCCTGTAATAAATGATGCAGCAGTTGAAGGGCTTGTAAATAGGACGTCTTCTAAGAGAATAAATTTTTGATTATTGATTTTAACTTTTTTTCGCATAAGGAGGGCTCCTTTAACCATTGAAGGAGCTGTTTTTGCACGCAGTTTACTTCCTTTAAGGACAACAAATCCCTCGCTGGTTTGTTTACCACAAGCCTCTATTTGTTTTTCATTACGTGGTTTGAATTTTAATTTTAAAAGGGGGCCATCATCAATTGCTTCTGTCTTAATTTCTTGAAAATCCGATTCTATTAGGGGTTCAAATACCCTATAGCCCAGTACACCTGTTATAATCTTAGCATAGTCAATGTATTCCTCAAGTTCTGATTCTTTTTCTTCGGTTACATGCCCTAGGCTTGGCTCTATCCCGTTTTTAACAAGATAACGATTATTATCGCGAGCAAGTTTAGTAAATTGATTTTCCAGGTAACTTATTTCAGTAGGACCAAAGGTATCATTTGAGGTCGTGAGTACCAGTGCCTCAGTCCAATAATCCTTGTCTAGATTTCTTCGGTGTTCAAAAAGGCGATTTAAAATTCCATTTCCGTTTTTCCGAAGACCAGCTTGGCCGACATAGATAATTCCTTGATTGTCTTCATCAGACTTACCAAATAGAAAATAGATTCCGCTTTGATTGAGAAAGTCGATGTCTTTTGCTCGGTCAAGTTCAGTCCTTGGAATCTTATAGGCAAGCCCTGTCCAGTTTGCTAGAGTGCACTTTATTCTTCCCTTAGGTGTTCCATCCATTAAAAAAAGTTGGATATTTTTCCCACGCGCCATTAATATCTCCTTTGTAAGTTTGTGATACTTATTATATCAATATTTAGACTTTTAGAAGAACTTTAGGTAAGACCAGAATTTATTTCAAGAAAGTCCTCTAATTTTACAGACGAATGCTTGTAAAAGTGATAGAATAGGATGAAATATAGAAGAGGGCTTCTTTGAATAAAGTTTAAATTTGGGGGAGTCGAATAATAGAGGTAAGGTATGTCACAAGTTACAAGCAAAAAAGAGTTAACAACCAAGGAAAAAATGGCTGAAATCATTAAAAATAAGCAGGGTGGTGGTCGTTCAAAAACCATGCCAGCTCCTAAAAATGCCAGGACCAATATGAGAAAGGGTCCAAAGATTTTCAATAAATAAAAAAGTACCTGATATTCAGGTACTTTTTTTATTTTATATTAGTCAATGGTCTTGAGTTTTCCTTTGAAGTCATCAATTGAATCAAATCCTTTGGCTTCAAGGATTTCAAGAAGTTCTTGGTTCAGGCGGTCAAACACACCGAGTCCTTCTTTTTGAAGCTGGGTTCCAACTTGTAGCATGGAAGCCCCGCAAAGTAGGTGTTCATAAGCATCACGCCCATTTATAATTCCACCAGTTCCAATGATTTCGATACTTGGATTCAGACGTTCTTTAAGGGCACGGACATTGGCAAGAGCTGTAGGTTTAATATATTCGCCCCCGATTCCTCCAAAACCACCCTTTGGCTTGATGACAACAGTGTCTGTAGCCTCATCAATATAAAGGCCGTTACCGATTGAATTAACGCAGTTAACAAATTTTAAGTCAAATTGATTAAGGACGCTAGCAATCTTATCAAAGTGCATGATGTCAAAGTAAGGTGGAAGTTTAACTCCAAAAGGCTTGGTATAGAAGGCGAAAATCTCCTTGAGAAGTTTTTCAGTATCCTCAAAATCATAGGCCATTTGAGGTTTTCCAGGAACATTTGGACAAGAAAGATTAAGCTCAACAAGCCCTGTATAGTCGCTATCTTGAATTGTTCTCATGTTTTCGACATACTCATCAAAGCCCTTGTATGAAGCAACACTCATGACAAAAGGTGAATTTGGATAAGCTTCTTGCCTTTTAATGGCATAATCAAGGTAATAATCAAGTCCCTTGTTGGGAAGACCCATGGAGTTAATGCTTCCAAGGTCCAGATTAACATAACGAGGTTCTGGATTTCCAAGACGGGCTTCTTGGGTCGCTGATTTGGTAACAAATGATCCAGCCTGTGATTCTGCCAGCTGGTCTAGTTCTAAGGAATCCATACAGTGAACACCTGATGCGTTCATAAAAGGATTGTCATAGGTGTGTCCAATAAAACTTGCTCTTAAATTTGCCATTATCTTCTCCATTTAATTATTTACAAGGCTAATTTTAGCAAAATAGCTAGGAATAAAAAAGCTGAAAACTAAAAAAGATAGGAAAACCTATCTTTTTTATCCTTTGAGTTCGTCAAAAATTGCCTTAACCGTTGTGATTTCATTGATTCGGTAACCATTTGACCCTGAGAAGATAAGTCCCATATCTGTATTATGTTCAACAGAGTTGAGGAGGGCCTCACTGATGCAGTAGGGAATGGTTTTTCTGTCACACAATTTCTTTTGCAGGCAGTTGAGGCAGCCAGCAATGGGGATAATCGGAGTTTTAGGGTCTTCTTGGGCCTTGTAGGCAGGAGCTCCCTTGGTAATTATTTCAGTAAATTTATTATCAATGGCACGCCCCGGAAGGCCAACAGGTGATGTCGTTAGGTGGATATCATCTTCTGTTGCCTTAAGAAAGCGGTCTTTGAAGTCATCTGGGGCATCACATTCCTCAGTTCCGATAAAACGTGTAGCCATCTGGACTCCAGAGCATCCAAGGCTTAGATAGTGGTCGATATCACTTCGGTTCCAAACACCACCAGCAAAGATAACAGGAATTGATTGGTTGAATTTTTCCTCATACTCCCTGACATGCTCAATGATTTTTACAACCTCCTCATCCATGGTAAGGATGGCCTCTTCGATTTGGTCAGCCTTAAAACCAAGGTGGCCCCCTGCCTTAGGTCCTTCAATCACGACAAAATCAGCTGTCCTATTATATTTTTTAGCCCAGTTACGGAGGATAATCTTAGCCGCCTTAACAGATGAGACGATTGGAGCAATCCTGGTTTTCGCATTTCCAACAAGTTCAGGCAGGTTCATGGGTAGACCAGCCCCTGAAATAATGACATCAGCCCCAGCCTCAACGGTTGCCTTGACCACATCATCATAGCGAAAACTTGCTACCATTACATTAAACCCAAGAATTCCACCCTGGGCAAAACTACGTGCCTTATCAAGCTGAGTTTTAATGGCTTTTAAGTTGGTTCTGACCGAAGAACGTTTAAAACCCTCCTCCTGATAACCAATTTGTGCAGTTGAGAGAATCCCAATTCCACCCTGGGCAGCAACAGATCCTGCAAGACGATTGAGGGAAATTCCAATCCCCATTCCCCCTTGTATAATTGGGATTTTGGCAGTTAAATCACCTATTTTTAATTCTGGTAGTTTCATTTTTCTTCCTTATTCAAATTTGTAAAATTATTTGATGGTTTTATCATGTGAATGAAATAAACCACACAATCTATTTTAGCAAACTTTATTTGAATGTCAAAGTTTGATTATCAAATCATTTGATAATCAAAGTAATTTTTAAAGATATATTGACAGCCTTCATACATCTTGATATAATTTGATGGTCAAATAGTTTGATAATCAAAATTATAATAAATAAAGGAGATTGTGTTTGGCTATAGATTACACAAAAATCAATGGATATCTTACGCATATCTTCAATAATGTTTTAATTATTGAAGAAGCAAGCCTGCAATCGTCACAATTCTCAGATGTTTCAATAAAGGAAATGCACACTATCGATAGCATTGGTGAGGCAAAAGTTACAACGCCAAGTGACATAGCTAAGGATTTGATGGTAACGGTAGGAACCATAACCGTATCCTTAAATCGATTGGAGAAAAAAGGTTATATTGAGCGTTACCGAAGTGAAAGCGACAGACGAGTGGTCAATGTATCCTTGACCAGCCGAGGTAGACTACTTTACCGCCTGCATAAGAAGTTTCACCGGGAGATGGTCAAACGTTTGGTTGCCGGTTTACCGGATGATTCTGTAAAAATCCTCCAAACTGGCTTGGAAAACCTCAATACCTTTTTAGAGGAGATAAAATGACCTTTGCAAGAATAGTAAGTGCAGCCCACTACGCACCAGATCAGCTTGTTAGTAATGATGATTTGGGAAAAATCATGGAGACATCAGATGAGTGGATTGCCAGCAGAACAGGAATTAGAAGGCGTCATATTTCAAGGGATGAAAATACGTCTGATCTAGCAGCTAAGGTTGCAAAAGACCTGCTTGAAAAATCTTCCATCCAGGCTTCGGAGCTTGATTTCATTATCGTTGCGACCATCTCACCAGATGGGAACATGCCAAGTACGGCCTCACTTGTCCAGGCCAAAATTGGAGCAGTGAATGCCTTTGCCTTTGACCTTACAGCAGCCTGTAGTGGCTTTGTCTATGCCTTATCCCTCGCTGATAAGCTCTTAGTAAGTGGCTGCTATCAAAAGGGAGTTGTTATTGGAGCAGAGGTTCTTTCAAAGGTTGTTGACTGGTCAGACAGGACAACTAGTGTTCTCTTTGGTGACGGGGCGGGGGGAGTCTTGCTTGAAGCAAATTCTGAAAGCCCCTTAATCATGGCTGAATCCTTAAAATCTGATGGTAGCCGGGCCATGAGCCTTACTAGTAATTTAACGGCTCCAAGCTCCCCATTTTCATCTGAAAATGACACTGACGATTTATTTTTAAGGATGGATGGTCGGGCAATCTTTGACTTTGCTGTTAGGGATGTACCCAAAAATATTTGTACTAGTTTAGAGGCAGCAGGACTTGATGCAGCTGATGTTGATTATTTTTTAATGCATCAGGCCAATGCAAGGATTTTAGATAAGCTTGCCCGCAAGGTGGGTGTTGATCGCCAAAAATTCCTACAAAACATGCAAGAATATGGTAATACAAGTGCCGCAAGCATTCCCATTCTTCTGTCAGAAGCAGTAGAAGAAGGAATCATCAAATTAGATGGCAGTCAAAGGATTGTTATGACCGGATTTGGTGGAGGCTTGACATGGGGAACACTTGTTGTTAGAATTTAGCCTATATTACTTAAAACACAAATAAAAAACGAATTTATTATTTAAAAAATAGTTGATGTTTTAAGAGTATATAAATAAGAAAAAGAAAAATGGAGAATTAATCATGGCAGTATTTGAAAAAGTTCAAGAAATTATCGTTGAAGAATTAGGTAAAGACGCAAGCGAAATCACATTAGAAACAACATTTGATTCACTTGACGCTGACTCACTTGATATCTTCCAAATTATTAACGAAATTGAAGACGAATACGATATCGCTATTGAAACTGAAGATGGTTTAAATACAGTTGGTGACTTAGTAGCCTTCGTAAATGAAAAAATTGCTGAATAATAAAAAATTCTGAGGACGTGCGAGCGTTCTCAAAATTTTTTATAGCTATAGTTTGATAATCAAACTATTTAATCAAAGGTAATAAAAATAAAAAAATATAATAAATTATGGAAACTAAAATTACTGAATTATTAAACATTGAATATCCAATCTTTCAAGGTGGTATGGCCTGGGTTGCTGATGGAGATTTGGCTGGTGCTGTATCTAAGGCTGGGGGCTTTGGTATTATTGGCGGTGGTAATGCACCAAAGGATATTATCAAAGGACACATTAGACGCATCCGCGAGATTACAGACAAACCATTTGGAGTTAATATCATGCTTCATTCGCCCTTTGTCGATGAGATTGTCGACCTTGTGATTGAAGAAGGTGTAAAGGTTGTAACAACTGGAGCAGGCTCCCCTAAAAAATATATGGAACGCTTCAAAGAAGCTGGAATGGTTGTTATTCCGGTAGTTGCAAGTGTTGCCCAGGCAAAATCAATGGCAAGAATTGGCGTTGATGCCATTGTTGCTGAAGGGATGGAAGCTGGAGGTCACATTGGCCAGCTGACAACCATGACCTTGGTTCGTCAGGTTGCTGACGCAGTTGATTTGCCTGTTATTGCAGCAGGAGGGATTGCTGACGGTAAAGGAATGGCAGCAGCCTTCATGTTAGGAGCTGAAGCTGTTCAACTTGGTACTCGTTTTATTGTTGCCAAGGAGTCAAATGCCCACCAAAACTATAAAGATAAAGTTTTGAAGGCCAAAGACATTTCAACTGTTATTTCAGCAAGTCATTTTGGTCATGCTGTTCGTGCCATCAAAAACCAATTAACTAAGGACTTTGAGGTAGCTGAGCTTGCAGCCTTCAAACAAGAAAATCCTGATTTATCAGTCTTTGAAGAAATGGGAGCTGGAAAACTTCCTGCTTCTGTAATTCACGGGGATGTTGATAATGGTTCAGTTATGGCTGGACAAATAGCTGGTCTTGTTCGTAAGGAAGAAAGTGTTGAGGAAATCATTTTAGATTTATATCAAGGTTTCCAAGCTGAAATAAAAGCAGCTGCTAAGTGGATTGACTAAGTCAACAAGTAAAGTAACAAATAAGCAACAAATAAAGTAACAAAATTAAGGTCCTTTTAAAGACAAGTCTTTTAAATGACCCTATTGATATTGAGGAAAAGATAAGACATGAAAAAAACTGGACTTTTATTTGCAGGTCAAGGAGCTCAAAAGGTGGGAATGGCTCGTGATCTCTATGATAATTTTGATCTTGTAAGAGACACCTATGCTGAGGCTTCTGATATTCTTGGCTATGATTTAAGAGACTTGATTGATGAAGATCCTGAAAAATTAGGAGATACGACCTATACACAGCCTGCAATTCTTACGACTTCAGTTGCAATTTTGCGCCTGCTTAAGGAAAAGGGACTTGATTATCAGATGGTAGCTGGTCTTTCTCTAGGTGAGTATTCTGCCTTAGTTGCAAGTGGTGCCTTAGATTTTAAGAGTGCCTTAGAGCTTGTTGCCAAAAGAGGCCGATTTATGACTGAAGCAGCTCCAGCTGGTTCTGGTAAAATGGTTGCCATTATGAATACAGATCCTGAATTGATTGAAGAAATCTGCTTGAAGGCTTCTGAACAAGGAATTGTAAGTCCTGCAAACTATAATACAAGGGCGCAGATTGTAATCGGCGGGGAAGCTCAAGCAGTTGATAAGGCTTTAGACCTTCTTTCTGCTGAAGGTGTTAAGAGAATGATTCCTCTAAAGGTTTCAGGTCCCTTCCACACAGCAATCCTAAAACCTGCCTCTGAAAAATTAGGTCAGGTTCTTGAAGCAGTTGAGTTTAATCAATTTGATTTACCTTTAATATCAAACACTACTGCCCAGGCCATGGCCTTTGATGATATTAAAAATCTTTTAACCCGTCAGGTTATGGAGCCGGTTAAATTTTACGAATCGGTAGAAGAGATGATTGATCTTGGAGTTAATCACTTCCTAGAAATTGGTCCAGGCAAGGTATTATCAGGTTTCCTTAAAAAGATTGACAAGACAGTTGAAGTTGATCAAGTTGAGGATTTAGCAAGCTTACAAGCATTTTTGGAGAAATAAAAAGTGGAAATTTTAAATAAAAACGTCTTTATCACTGGTTCAAGTCGTGGGATTGGTTTATCCATTGCCCACAAGTTTGCAAAAGCTGGTGCCAACGTTGTTTTAAACGGGCGCTCTCAAATTTCAGAGGAGCTTTTGAATGAATTTAAGGACTATGAAGGTCGTGCTGTAGCTATTTCTGGGGATGTTAGTGATGCAGCTGATGCCAAAAGAATGATTGAAGAAGCAACTGAAGTCCTAGGAAGTGTTGATATTCTAATCAACAATGCAGGAATCACTAATGATAAACTCATGCTTAAGATGACCCTGGCTGACTTTGAGCAAGTTTTAAACATCAACCTGTCAGGTGCCTTTAACATGACTCAAGCAGTTTTAAAACCAATGACCAAGGCTCGTCAAGGTGCCGTTATTAACATGACTTCTGTCGTAGGTCTAATGGGAAATATTGGCCAGGCCAACTATGCTGCTTCTAAGGCAGGTCTTATCGGACTTACAAAATCAGTGGCCCGTGAGGTTGCTGGGCGAAATATCAGGGTAAATGCTATTGCTCCTGGATTTATTGAAAGTGATATGACCGACGTTTTATCTGACAAGGTTAAGGATAGCATGAAGGCTCAAATTCCAATGAAACGTTTCGGAAACCCTTCTGAAGTTGCAGAAGTTGCCTTATTCTTAGCAGGTCAAGAGTACCTTACAGGTCAAACCATCGCAATCGACGGTGGTTTAACCATGCAGTAGAAAATAAGTAGGAGACCCTTGTCTTCTATTCATATTAATAGATTCTATTGGTATAAATAGAAGAGTTTAAACAAACGGTCCTGAAGTAGTTTATTAATTGAGGAGTATGAAGATGACAAATCGCGTAGTTATTACCGGTTATGGTATAACGTCACCTATAGGTAATAGCCCGGAAGAATTTTGGGAGAACCTTTCTGCTGGTAACAGTGGGATTGATGTAATTAAAAAATTTGATGCTAGTGCGACTGGTATCACAGTTGCAGGTGAAATTAAAGATTTTCCCTTTGATAAATATTTTGTCCACAAGGATAAAAAAAGGATGGATACTTACAGCCTTTACGCAGTCTATGCAGCTCTTGAAGCTTTAAAGATGGCTGGTATTGATCCAGATGACAACGACCTTAACCATGACCGTTTCGGTGCCATTATTGGTTCAGGAATCGGAGGGCTACCGGTTATTGAAGAACAGGGTGCAAGACTTGCAACTCGTGGTCCAAAAAGGGTTGCTCCTCTTTTCGTTCCCCTATCAATTGCTAACATGGCTACAGGTAATGTTGCCATTCGTGTTAAAGCTAACGGGGTAAGCCGTGCTGAAGTTACTGCATGTGCTGCTGGTACCAATGCCATCGGATCAGCCTTCCATGAAATCAAAAATGGATATGCAGATATCATGTTAGCAGGTGGAACAGAAGCTGCCATCTGTGAATTCGGAGTGGCAGGGTTTGCCAACCTAACAGCCCTAACAAGTGAAACAGATCCTAAGAGAGCATCAATTCCTTTTGACAAGGATAGATCTGGTTTTGTTCTGGGTGAAGGAGCTGGTGTCCTTGTTCTTGAAAGCCTTGAACATGCTAAAAACCGCGGTGCAAATATTCTTGCAGAGATTGTAGGTTACGGATCAACTAATGATGCCTACCATATGACAACACCATTAACTGATGGTTCAGGAGCTGCTAAGGCTATGAAACTTGCCCTTGATGAGGGTGGTATTGAACCGTCTGAAGTAGGGTACATCAATGCTCACGGTACTTCGACTCAAGCTAATGAACGCGGAGAAGCCCTTGCTATTCATACGGTCTTTGGCGATGATGAAAATGTTTTAGTATCTTCTACTAAAGCTTTAACAGGTCATGCCCTAGGTGGTGCTGGTGGGATTGAAGCTGTTGCAACCCTACAGGCAATCTTAAACCAATACGCTCCAGTTAATGCTGGAACAAAAGAGTTAGATGAAAATACATCAATGATTAATGTTGTTCTTGGTCAAGGCCAGAATCACCATATCAAGTATGCCATCTCAAACTCATTAGGATTCGGTGGACACAATGCCGTAATCGCTCTTAAGAAGTGGGAGGGAGAATAATCATGCCTATGCATATAAATGAGGTTAAGGATTTACTTAACCAGTTTGACAAATCTTCCCTTCGTGAATTCTCTTATTCAACTAATGAATTCAATCTTGCCTTTTCTAAAAATTCGGGCCAGCTTAGCCCATCAAAGTCTTCAACTACAGTAAGTGAAAGAGAATTTGTTGAGGTTCCTCTAGCTCCTGCTAGCTCAGTTAGTCCTGTAGCTAGCGATGCTCCTGCAAGTCCAGAGCTTGTAGTGGTTGAAGAAGCTCTTGAAGGAGAAGCTGTTAAAAGTCCCCTTGTTGGTGTTGCCTACCTAAAACCAGCCCCAGATAAGGATGACTTTATTTCAGTTGGCGATAAGGTTAAAAAAGGACAAACTCTTTTAATTATTGAAGCGATGAAGGTCATGAATGAAATTCCAGCTCCGTGTGACGGTGTTGTAACTGAAATTCTTGTAGCATCAGAGGAGATGGTTGAGTTTGGAGAGGACTTGGTGCGAATCAAATGATTGATATAAATAAAATCAAAGAAGCCCTTCCTCACCGCTATCCCATGCTTTTAGTTGACCGTGTCCTTGAGGTCAGTGAAGATGAGATTACAGCCTTAAAAAATGTTACTATTAATGAACCTTTCTTTAATGGGCATTTTCCTGAATATCCAGTTATGCCAGGTGTTTTAATCATGGAAGCTCTTGCCCAAGCAGCCGGTGTTCTTGAATTATCAAAGGACGAAAACAAGGGGAAATTAGTTTTTTATGCTGGCATGGATAATGTTAAATTTAAAAAGCAAGTTGTTCCCGGTGATCAACTAATCCTCAAGGCTAAATTCATTAAACGCCGTGGTCCGATTGCCGTTGTTGAAGCCCAAGCCTCAGTTGATGGTAAATTAGCCGCAAAGGGTACTTTAACCTTTGCCATTGGTGAATAGGTTGGTGAATCATGTTTAAGAAAATATTAATTGCAAATCGAGGGGAGATTGCAGTAAGGATTATCCGTGCTGCACGCGAACTTGGAATTCAAACAGTTGCCGTCTACTCGGAAGCAGACCGCTATGCCCTTCATACTTTATTAGCTGATGAAGCAGTTTGTATAGGTCCAGCTAAGGCAAGCGAATCTTACCTAAACATGCACCAAATAATTTCAGCTGCAGTTACTTTAAAAGCTGAAGCTATCCATCCAGGTTTTGGATTTTTAAGTGAGAATTCAAAATTTGCTAACCTCTGTGAAGAAGTGGGAATCAAATTTATTGGGCCATCAGCCAAAATTATGGACATGATGGGAGATAAGATTAATGCTCGTAAGCAAATGATTGCGGCCAAAGTCCCTGTTATTCCAGGTTCTGATGGGGAGGTTTACTCAGCCCAAGAGGCCCTTGAAATTGCTGAAAAAATTGGCTACCCAGTCATGCTTAAAGCTTCTGCTGGTGGCGGTGGAAAGGGAATTAGGAAGGTGAATTCTAAGGAAGAACTCGTTCCTAATTTTGCTTCTGCCCAAGCTGAAGCTCAGGCAGCCTTTGGCAACGGAGCCATGTATTTAGAACGTGTTATCTATCCAGCAAGACACATTGAGGTGCAGATTCTAGCAGATGAATTTGGTCGAGTTATCCATCTGGGTGAGCGTGATTGCTCCCTCCAGCGTAACAACCAAAAGGTGCTAGAAGAAGCTCCGTCAGTTGCCATCGGACACAGCCTAAGAAATAAAATAGGTCAAGCGGCAGTAGCTGCTGCCTCATATGTTGGTTATGAAAATGCCGGAACCATTGAATTTTTACTGGATGAAGAATCTGGTGACTTCTATTTCATGGAAATGAATACAAGAATTCAGGTAGAGCATCCCGTAACAGAATTTATAACTGGAGTTGATATCGTTAAGTCTCAAATCAAAATTGCTGCTGGTGAAAGCCTTGATATTCAGCAGGAGGATATTGAGTTCACGGGTCACGCTATTGAATGCCGTATAAATGCTGAAAATCCTAAATTCAACTTTGCCCCAAGTCCTGGTAATATAAGTGGTTTGTACCTTCCGTCAGGTGGGGTTGGCTTGCGAGTTGATTCTGCCATGTACCAGGGTTATACCATCCCTCCTTACTATGACAGTATGATTGCTAAAATAATCGTCCACGGGGAAAATCGTTTTGAGGCATTAATGAAAATGCAAAGGGCTCTTTTTGAGCTTGAAGTTGAAGGCGTTCAAACTAATGCAGACTTCCAACTAGACTTGATCTCAAATGATCAAATTATCGCAGGAGATTATGATACTTCCTTTCTTGGAGAAGTTTTCCTACCTGACTATTTAGAGGGAGAGATTTAAGAAATCATGGCTTTATTTAGCAAAAAAAATAAGTATATTCGGATAAATCCTAACCGTTCAACAATAGATGAAAAGGTAAGTAAGCCTGAAATTCCTGATGAACTTTTTGCCAAATGTCCTGTTTGTAAACATACCATCTACACTAAGGATTTAGGTAAGGAGAAGGTTTGTCCCTTCTGTGGTTATAATTTTAGGATTTCTGCTAAGGAGCGTCTTAAGCTTATCGTTGATAAGGGATCTTTTGAAGAGCTATTTACAGGAATTGAAACAACTGACCCCCTTGATTTTCCGGGCTATCCTGAAAAACTTGCCTTCACTAAAGAAAAGACAGGTCTTGATGAAGCTGTTCTAACTGGCCTTGCAAAAATTAAGGGACAAAAGACAGCCTTAGCCATCATGGACCCAAATTTCATTATGGCCTCAATGGGAATGGTTGTTGGTGAGAAGATTACTAGGCTTTTTGAGCATGCTAAGGCTCAGGGTCTACCGGTTGTCATCTTTACAGCATCAGGTGGAGCTAGGATGCAGGAAGGGATTATGAGCCTGATGCAAATGGCTAAAATATCGGCTGCGGTTAAAAGACATTCAAATGCAGGTTTACTTTATTTAACTGTTCTAACCGACCCAACAACTGGGGGAGTTACAGCGTCTTTTGCCATGCTTGGAGACATAATCTTGGCTGAGCCGCAAAGTCTTGTTGGTTTTGCAGGTCGGAGGGTTATTGAACAGACTGTACGTGAAAATTTACCTGAAGATTTCCAGAAGGCGGAATTTTTACAGGAAAAAGGTTTCGTTGATAAGATTGTTAGAAGGAAAGATCTAGCTAGTACTATCGGAAAAATCCTGCACCTACATTCCTAAAGCTAAGTTTAGAGGAGAGAAAAATGCCCGAAAATGCTAATAAAATTGTTCAGCTGGCAAGAAGTCAAGATAGACTGACCATGCTTGACTATGCTGAACAGCTTTTTGATGACTTTATCGAATTCCACGGGGACCGTAATTTTAGGGATGATGGTGCCATTGTTGGTGGGATTGCAAGCCTTTCTGGTCGTCCAGTAACCATTATTGGAATCCAAAAGGGAAAGAGCCTACAGGATAATTTAAACTGTAATTTTGGCCAACCTCATCCAGAAGGTTACCGTAAGGCCCTACGTTTGATGAAGCAGGCTGAAAAATTCAACCGTCCTGTTATTACCTTTATTAATACGGCAGGAGCCTTCCCTGGACTTGGTGCCGAGGAGCGTGGTCAGGGTGAGGCCATTGCAAGAAACCTTTTAGAAATGAGTGATCTAAAGGTTCCAGTTATTGCTATAATAACTGGTGAAGGAGGATCTGGTGGAGCCCTAGCCCTTGCTGTAGCAGATAGGGTCTGGATGCTTGAAAATGCTGTCTATAGCATTCTCTCACCAGAAGGATTTGCGACCATCCTTTGGAAGGACGTAAGCCGTGCCCCTGAAGCTGCCAAGCTCCTTAAGATAACTTCTAGTGACCTTTTGGCTAATGGAGTAGTGGATAAGATTATTCCGGAAGAAAGAACGATTTATACCCTTAAAGAAGCATTAATTTCTGAACTTGAGCTTCTTTCTGCCTTAAGTCCTGAAGAGCTTGTTGAAAAACGTTATCAAAGATTTAGAAAATACTAAAAGAAGATAGATGGATGATTATCCGTCTATTTTTTTGTTTGAGCTTGAGCTTTTAGCTGACAATTTTCATAAAATCCTATAAGCTTTTTCTTGAAGAGATTACTTACCGGGAGGGAAAAGATGCCGATTACAGTAAATATTTACTACAAGGGGGCAAATGGGACTCCTAAAAAATTTGCCCAGGAAATGATTGATAGGGGTCTGGTTGATTTAATTAGAAGTAAGGAGGGGAACTTACGGTATGAGTATTTCATTCCCTTTGAAGAAGAAGACAGCATTCTTTTGATTGACCAGTGGACCAATCAAGAGGCCCTTGATTTACACCACAAAAGTTCCCTCATGGATCAAATAATATCCTTAAGGGACAAGTACGGGCTTAGCATGGAAGTTGAAAGATATGTTGCTGATGAGGAGGGGATTCCATTATTTGATCAACAATTTATCAAATAATGGAATCAAGCGGATAATTCCTTGAAATTTTCATTTTATTCCTAGTGTTTTTCATGTGACTTACATTCACAATCTTTTGACCACACCATTTAATTATGTTAAAATGTTAAGGTGTGGTTAAGGATACTTTTCCATATAGAATTTAACAATGAGGTGTAATAAGATGGTTGGTGTTATTGCTGCTATCCTTTGCGCTGTAATTGGTTTGATTGCAGGTTTTATCTTGCGCAACATTCATCTGAATAAAGATCAGCTTACTGCTGAAACATTGATAGAGAGTGCTGAGAGTAAAGCTAATGATTTAATCCTTGCCGCTAAGCGTGATGCTGAAAATACAAAAAATGAAGCCCGCTTGGTAATTACTGAAGAGGGTCAAAATTATCGCTTAAGAATTGAAAAAGAATTTGAAGAAAATAGACAAGAACTTAAAAAACAAGAGGATCGTCTAAAACAGCGGGAAGCTTTACTAGACCGCAAGGACGATGCTTTGACTCAAAAGGAATTGAACCTTGATTCAAAAGAAGATAATCTTAAGCACAAGACGCAACAAATTAAACAGCGCGAAAGAGAAGTAGAGAAGTTAGATGAAATAAAACAGGAGACTCTGGAGCAGGTGGCCAAGCTTTCGACTGAGGAAGCTCGGGATATTGTTCTTAAAGAGACTGAAGGTTTATTGACAAGAGATCTAGCTCAAATGGTTCGTGCTAGCGAAGTGAAGGCTACGGCTGAAGCTGATAAGCGAGCAAAGGATATTTTAGCCCTTGCCATGCAAAGGGTTAGTGGAGACTTTGTAAGCGAGCAGACAGTTTCAGTGGTCACTCTTCCAAATGATGAGATGAAGGGTCGAATTATCGGACGAGAGGGCCGTAATATTCGTGCCTTTGAATCCTTGACAGGGATTGATGTAATTATTGATGACACACCTGAGGCTGTTGTCCTGTCAGGTTTTGATCCCATCAGACGGGAAATTGCCCGTCTGACCTTGGAACAACTTGTCCAGGACGGCCGAATCCATCCAGCTCGAATTGAAGAGCTGGTTGAGAAAAACCGTAAAGAAATCGATAAAAAAATTGTCGAGTACGGGGAGCAGGCAGCTTTTGAAGTAGGTGCCCACACCCTTCATCCTGATATTATTAAAATTATGGGTCGCCTGCACTTTAGGACAAGTTATGGACAGAATGTTCTTAACCATTCAATTGAAGTCGCAAATCTTTCAGGAGCTCTAGCTGGTGAGATGGGTGAGAATATTGCCCTTGCCAAGCGAGCAGGTTTCCTCCATGACATCGGAAAGGCTCTTGATCATGAGATTGAGGGAAGTCACGTTGAAATTGGGGTGGAACTTGCTAAAAAATACAAGGAAAATCCGGTTGTTATTAATACCATTGCCAGTCACCACGGGGACACAGAGCCTACCAGTGTGATTGCCCTTTTAGTAGCTGCAGCCGATGCCTTGAGTGCGGCCCGTCCGGGAGCCCGCCGTGAGTCGATTGAAAATTACATTAAAAGGCTTCAAAAGCTTGAAGAAATTTCAAATGATTTTGACGGAGTTGATTCAAGTTTTGCCATCCAGGCTGGACGAGAAATTCGTGTCCTAGTCAATCCAGGTAAAATTAATGATGACCAGGCAGTTATTTTGTCTCATAAGATTAAGCAAAAAATTGAAGAAGACATGGACTATCCAGGGAACATTAAGGTTACGGTTATTAGAGAAACTAGGGCCATTGACTATGCAAAATAAAAATAGAAGCTAAGAGCTTCTATTTTTTTAATTTAACAGACTTTTTAATATGTTTTTCTAAGCTACTAGTTTATAATGGGTGAGGAGGATACAAGAGATGACTGATAGAATAAAACTTTTTCAACATAATACCTTAAGTGCCCTAATGTCTGGTCTTTATGCGGGAAATTTGACAATTGGTGAACTATTAACGCATGGGGATTTTGGGATTGGAACGATTGATTCAATCGATGGTGAGCTGATTGTTTTAGATGGTAAGGCCTTTCAGGCCAAGGGAGATAAGACAATTACAGAGCTTTCTGATGACTCCTTGGTGCCTTATGCTGCCGTTATTTTCCACACCCCTGAGGTCATTGGAATTGAAAGAAGTGAGATAACAAGCACTAATTTGGCCCAAAAAATGGAAAGCTACTTTGAAGGTTTTAATCTCTTTAGGTCGATTAAGGTTGAAGGACTTTTTAAGGAGATGAAGGTCAGGATGATAACTCGCTCAGAGAGTGGGAGGCGTTTTGCCAGTGTTGCCAAAAATCAACCTGAATACACTGAAGAAAATGTTCGCGGTACCATCGTAGGAATTTGGACACCTGAAATGTTCCACGGGGTAAGTCTTGCAGGTTTCCACCTTCATTTTATCTCAGATGACCGTACTTTTGGTGGCCATGTCATGAGCTATATTTTGGAGGAAGGTCGCTTTGAATTGGGGCCTGTCCATGTTCTTGAGCAGAACTTTCCAACCAATGATAAGAACTTCCTTTTGGCTGACTTAGATGTTGAAAGACTCAAGGAAGATATTAATATGAGTGAATAAAAAAGAGCCTCAGACTACTGGTCTGGGCTCTCTTTTTGTGGAGTTGGCTCAATTAGACTCATCTTAATGTACTGTTCGAGGAGAAGGTTTTGGGCAACTACATTTTGCTCATATTTGACAAAGGCTACGGTTCTAAGGTAAAGGCCTGAGGCTGCTAGGTCTTGAATACCCAAGTAAATGGGTTTTTCCAGGAAGATATCCTTATTTTCCTCGTAGATTTTTTCATTAATGGCTAAGACTTGATTTTTAATGTAGTCGGGATTATTGATATTAGGTGTTGGTAAATCGACAAATACCTTGTAGTCTTGTTTGGAAAAATTCCTGATGCTTTGGATATTATGGTTGGGAACATAGATGGTTGCCCCATTACAGTCGATAATGGTAAGGCTTCTAATCCCTACAGATTCAACGTACCCTATGGCTGGTGGCATGTTGACAATGGATATATAATCCCCAACATTGGCCTGATTTTCAAAGATGATAAAGAAGCCAGTGATAATATCTGAGAGTAGGTCGTGACCGATCAAAGATAGGACAACCCCAAAAAAACCAGCTCCAGCTAACAGCTTACTTGTTGGAATTCCTACAATATCAAGAATGGTGTAGACATATAAAAAGAGGGTTACATATTGGAGGGCACTTAAGGAAATCCTTGAAAAGGTCATGGTCCAAGCAGTATCTGACCAAGATTTTTTGGCATAGTTTTTGAAAAATTGCTCGATTATTTTACGGCAGAGCTTGTAGAGAATGTAAAATAAAAGGGTAGTAATGATTAGGTGAAATGCCTTTAAGCCTAGAAATTCGATTAATTTTTTCCAATCAGTATGTTTAAATAAGTCCATGCTTTCTCTATTTTCTCCTAAATATTCTGAATTTTTTCATAAATTCTTGTAATATAGTAAAATTTGTTTTAGAATTATCAAAACGATTATATCAAAAAAGTAGGAGGATATGAAATGACAGCAAATATTGATTGGGATAATCTAGGGTTTGAATATAGGGAACTTCCCTTTCGTTATATTTCAAGATTTAAGGACGGAGCTTGGGATGCGGGTCATCTAACGGAGGATGCTGTCCTACACATAGATGAGTCAAGTACAGCCATCCACTACGGCCAGCAAGGTTTTGAGGGCTTAAAGGCTTACCGGACAAAGGATGGTTCAATCAATCTATTTAGGCCTGACAAGAATGCTGAAAGGCTTCAGCAGACTGCAAGACGCCTGATGATGGCAGAAGTTCCAACGGAAAAATTCATCGACGCTGTCATGCAGGTTGTAAGGGCAAATGAAGACTTTATCCCCCCTTATGGGACAGGCGGAACCCTTTATCTTCGTCCTCTCTTGATTGGGGTAGGAAATGCCATTGGAATCCATCCAGCACCTGAGTATATCTTTACAGTTTTTGCCATGCCTGTTGGGAATTATTTCAAGAGTGGACTTCAGCCTAATAACTTTCTTGTGTCTTATGACTATGATAGGGCAGCTCCTTACGGGACGGGTTCAGCCAAGGTTGGTGGAAACTATGCTGCAAGCCTAGTTCCTGGAGCTGTTGCAAAGGATATGGGCTTTAGTGATGTAATCTATCTGGATCCTGCCACCCACACAAAAATCGAAGAGGTGGGAAGTGCCAATTTCTTTGGGATTACCAAGAACAATGAGTTTATAACTCCTTTGAGTCCTTCAATTCTACCAAGTATCACCAAGTACTCCCTTCTTTATCTAGCAGAAAATCGCTTGGGACTTAAGGCTCTTGAAGGTGACGTTTTTGTTGATAATTTAGATGATTTTAAGGAAGCAGGTGCCTGTGGGACTGCTGCCATTATTGCTCCAATTGGGGGAATACAAAATAAGGATGACTTCCATGTCTTCCATAGTACAGAAGAGGTAGGACCCATAACCAAGAAGCTTTATGAGGAACTTACTGGCATTCAATTTGGAGATGTAGAAGCTCCTGAAGGCTGGATTTACAAGGTTAAATAAAAGATTAAAAAGAGGGACAGATGCCCCTCTTTTATTTTTCCAAGCTTGAAAATTTATTAGATTTCCTGTAGAATTAAGCCATGAGAAAAAAGAAAGATATTGAAATCCAAATAGTTGATATAACTGATGGTGTTGACCTAATTATAGGCAAAAAACTCGTAGCACAAATTATTGAAAATGATGGGAAATTTGTATTGAGGGAAAACGGTAAAGAAGTTGCTCAATATAAAAATTATTCGACAGCCCTTGAAGAGGCTATCAGAAGTTACAATTTAGCCCAGTAAATAAATTGTAAAAATTTTAATTTAAGTATTGAAAAATCAATGAATGTTTGATAGAATTATCTTTGTTGATTTTGATATACTTTTAACATGGAAGGGTAGCGAAGTGGCTAAACGCAGCGGACTGTAAATCCGCTCCTTCGGGTTCGGGGGTTCGAATCCCTCCCCTTCCATTTAGTTTTTAGCTAATACTTTTGGGGTATAGCCAAGCGGTAAGGCAAGGGACTTTGACTCCCTCATGCGTTGGTTCGAATCCAGCTACCCCAGTAATATATTTAAAAAAAGGGTGGGACATAAACCGCCCTTTCTTGTATCTAGGAGTTCTGGGAGTGGGATATGGTAAAGAGAGATTTATATGCTAAACTTATAATCACCGCCTTAATTATTATTTTTTTAGGCTTTCTACGCATCTTCGTTATTGAGCCGATAAGGATTCATAATGACAATATGGCACCAGTTTTGGCCAAGTCAGAGCAGGTGATAGCACTCAAGGAAGCAAAAATTGAAAATCTTGATCTGGTTGCCTACAGGCATGATGGCAAAAAATATATCGGTAGGGTGATAGCCATCCCTGGTCAAGAGGCCGTTATGCTAGATGATATTCTTTATATTGATGGGCGTGTTATCAAGGAGCCTTACATTAAAGATAGGGAAACAGCCTATCTCCTTGAAAATCCAGGGGAAGAATATAATACAGATTTTACTGTAGCAAGTATTTCAGGTGAGGATATCAAGAAACTTCCCAAAGATAGTTACCTGATTTTAAATGATAATCGTAAGGTCGAAGATGACAGCAGGAAGTTTGGTCTGATTGATAAGTCAGATATTTACGGACGAATTAGCTTTAGATACTATCCTTTGAAGGATTTTGGCTTTGTCCAAAATGATGAAGCAAAATTTGAGAATGGCTTTAAGGTCGATACAGGCCTAGATAATTCTTCTTCCAATTAATCTGTAATTAAAGAAAAAGGCAGGATAAGTTTTTATCCGGCCTTTTTTATGTTAGAATATTGTAAAAATATGGAGGATAGATTGATGAAGAAAGCATTTGTGGCTAGTGAAAAATTACAGGAAATTACCGAAAAATATCCAACACCTTTTCATCTTTATGATGAAGCTGGAATTAGAAAGAAGGCACGGGACCTTCAGCAGGCATTTGCATGGAATGCGGGCTTTAAGGAATACTTCGCCGTTAAGGCAACTCCAACGCCAGCTATTTTAAAAATTTTACAGGAGGAAGGATGCGGTGTTGACTGTGCTAGCTATGTTGAGCTTCTTATGAGCCATAAGCTTGGTTTTAAGGGCCATGACATTATGTTTTCATCAAACAATACTCCTGCTAGTGAATTTTCCTATGCTGAAGAGATTGGAGCCATTATTAATCTTGATGCCTACGAGCACATTGCCCTATTAAAGGAAACAATTGCCATTCCAAAGACCATCAGCTGTCGTTATAATCCAGGCGGTGTGTTTGCCCTTGGGACTGATATTATGGATAGTCCGGAGGAGTCGAAATTTGGGATGACCAAGGATCAGCTTGTTCAAGCCTTTAAGGAGCTTCGCGACCTAGGTGTTGAAAAATTTGGAATCCATTCCTTCTTAGCAAGTAATACCGTAACTAATGACTACTATCCAGCCCTTGCTGAGGAATTATTTGAGCTTGCAGTTTTTGTGGTTGAGGAGACTGGTGTCGACCTTGATTTTATTAATCTGTCAGGAGGAATTGGGGTCAACTATCTACCTGAGCAGGAAGAAAATGATATCTTTAAAATTGGTGAAGGGGTGAGAAAAGCCTATGAAAAGGTACTAACACCAGTCGGTCTTTCTACAGTTAAGATTTTTACAGAACTGGGTCGCTTCATGCTAGCTCCTCATGGTCATTTGATAACCAAGGTCCTTCATAAGAAAAAAACATATAGGGACTATGTGGGAGTCGATGCCAGTGCCGTTAACCTCATGCGTCCAGCTTTTTACGGAGCTTACCACCATATAAGTGTCAGTGGTAAGGAAGATGAAGTGGCTTCTGAGAAGGTTGATGTTGTTGGTTCTTTGTGTGAGAATAATGACAAGTTTGCTGTTGAAAGAATGCTTGCTCCAACTGAAGTGGGAGATATTCTAGTCATTCATGATACGGGAGCTCATGGTTTTTCTATGGGTTACCAGTACAATGCCAAACTTAGGAGTGCAGAGATTCTTCTTAAGGAAGATGGGACCAGTCAAATGATAAGAAGGGCAGAGGTGCCTGAGGATTATTTTGCGACTTTATATGGTTTTGATTTCGACCAGGACTAGAATCTTGGGGCGGTAAAAGTGGCTTAGTGATATGTTTATTGAATGTCAGTCTTATTTTTGATATACTTTATAAGTGAATTAGGATAAGGAGATAAAAGAAAATGAATATTGGAATTGCTATTTTGCTAATTCTTATTGCGGCAGTTGCAGGTTTTGCAGGTGGAATTTTCCTAAGTCGTTCTCAAGTTAAGAAAATGATGATGGATAATCCTCCCCTTAATGAAGATGCTGTCCGTATGATGATGAGTTCTATGGGACGTAAACCAAGTGAAACTCAAGTTCAGCAAGTTTTCCGTCAGATTAAAAATTCTGCTAAACAAGAGGCAAATAAAAAGAAATAAGGGCTAGAGCACGATGCTCTACCCCTTTATTTATTTTTTGAGGATTCAGGTGATGTTATGGATAATAGACCAATAGGATTTTTAGATTCAGGGGTTGGTGGCTTGACTGTGGTTAAGGAATTGATGCGTCAACTACCCCAGGAAGAGATTATTTATATAGGTGATTCAAGGCGGGCCCCTTACGGGCCGAGACCAGCTGAGCAAATTATTTCTTACACTTGGCAGCTGGTTGATTTTTTAAGGGCCAAGGATGTTAAGATGATTGTTATTGCCTGTAACACGGCAACAGCCTTAGCTTTAGATGAAATTAGGCAAGAAATTGATATCCCCATTCTTGGAGTCATTCTGCCAGGAAGTAGGGCTGCTATTAAGACCAGTAAGAAGGGTCAGATTGGGATCATTGGAACAGAAATGACCATTAAAAGTGAATCTTATAAAAAAATTATCGAGGGCAAGGCCCCTCAAATAGAGGTCTACAGCTTAGCCTGTCCCAAATTTGTTCCCCTGGTTGAAAGTAACGAGATAAATTCGCCTATAACTAAAAAAGTTGTTTATGATAGCCTACAACCCTTAGTTGGGAAGGTAGATACCCTGGTTCTAGCTTGCACCCACTATCCCCTTTTAAGGCCCATCATTCAAAATGTTATGGGGCCTAAGGTTAAGTTGATTGACAGTGGGGCAGAGACGGTGAGTGATATCTCCATGTTGCTTGATTATTTCTTAATCAACGGGCAAAGTAGACGGCAAATTAATCATAAATTTTACACAACAGCAGGTGTTGAAAGCTTTAAGGATATAGCAGGTACCTGGCTGGACAAAGATATAGAAGTGGAGCATGTAAACCTATGAATAAGGTAGTTAAGGATCTTGAAAATAGCGTTTTTGGAAGGATTACAGATGGAAAATCATTTACTGTTAGAAGTTTTGTTGATGATTTTTCGAAAGAAGTTGCGGGCCTAGAACATTTCTTTGAGCGAGTACTTGAGCTAACAGGCCATGAATTTGGTTTTGAAATCTTTTCAGTTGATGGCAATAAGATGGCAAGCTTTGAAATTTTCTTTGAGATGCTAAGACTTGTAAGTGGTGATAATTATAGTTTTGAGCTTGATAAGGGGCTATTTACTGCCTACCTAGATGATGAATTAATTCATGTGGAAACTATTGGTGACTTTGATCAGGCAGCCTTTGAGCAAGTAATTAAAGCTCGTCCTACAACCATCTCTAGTGATGAAAAAAGATATGAAATCAGTGCTGACCGGGAAATCTTGATTGCAACCCACAATGAGGGTAAGACCAAGGAATTTCGTCAAATGTTTGCAGAGCTTGGTTATACGGTCAAAAATCTAAATGATTTTCCAGATCTGCCAGAGGTTGAAGAGACTGGGTCAAGCTTTGAAGAAAATGCAAGACTTAAGGCTGAAACCATCTCTGATTTGACTGGAAAAATGGTTTTGGCAGATGATTCAGGTCTGATGGTAGATGTTCTTGGAGGTCTTCCAGGAATTTGGAGTGCACGCTTTGCTGGTGAACATGCAACGGACGCTGCAAATAATGCCAAGTTACTCCATGAGTTAGCAAGTACTGCCTTGACACCAGATCGTCGCAAGGCAAACTTCCACACAGCCTTGGTAGTTGCAGCACCAAACAAGGAATCTTTAGTTGTCGAAGCTGACTGGGATGGCTATATTGCAACCATTCCTAAGGGCGATAATGGTTTTGGCTACGATCCCCTCTTTGAGGTTGGTGAAAGTGGTAAGACTGCAGCCCAACTACCGATGGAGGAAAAAAATAAAATTTCTCACAGGGCCCAGGCTCTAGCTAAACTTCTTGATGAATGGGAGGCCTGGTCCAAATGATAATAATTATGAGTGATTCCCACGGTGACCGGGAAATTGTTGAAGACATTAAAAAGAAATACCTCAATGAGGCCTCAGCTATCATCCATTGCGGGGATTCTGAGCTTTCAAGTGGTGACAAGGTTTGGGATGGGATTACGGTTGTTCGAGGTAATTGTGATCTTGACTCAGGCTACAAGGAACTTATTGCCTTGGAGGATGAGGGTAAAAAAATTCTTGTTACCCACGGACATCTTTACGGGGTTAACTTTGGCCTAGAAGGTTTAGAAAATCTGGCTGAAAAAAATCTGGCTGATATGGTCTTTTTTGGCCATATCCACAGGCCTGTAGCCCAAATTGAAGGACAAACCCTCTACCTAAATCCAGGAAGTATTAGTCAACCACGTGGTGAGTATGCTGAAAGAATGTATTGTAAGCTTGAATTAACCAAGGAAGGTTACCACATTCAGTATCTTACCCGCGACCATAAACCTATTAAAGGATTGGAGTTTTACTTGACCTATGATCGATAAGAAAATTGAAAATTTTCTCCTGGCTCAATCAGCAACTTTTTTAAAGCCAGCAGCAGATGTTGCAGTCCTTTTGGACGAGCATCATATAACCCATGCCAAGCTTTTACTAAGCCAGTATAAGTATGCCAATGTTCCCGTCATCAATAAGGATTGGGAATATGTGGGGATTCTTGGTCTGACTGAAATTGTTGACTTTGAAAACCATACAGGTCTTCAAGATCAGGAAAACGAAAGTGATCAAACTCAAATAGGACAAATTGTAAATAAGGACATAGAAACAGTCCAGATCAACTATAGCTTTGAAGATGTATTACGTAAGTTGACCAGGCAATCTTTTTTACCAGTTTTAGACGGAAAGGATTTTATTGGCATAATCCCTAGACAGGAGATTTTAAAGGCCTTTAGTGCCTTTGTCCATGACTTTACCAAGTACTATAAGATTGAAGAAAAATTTGACAAACATGATACTTCTGAAAGTGAGCAGATTAGCTGTCATAAAAAATAAGTTAGAAATGTACTAGTGAAATGAATAATATTAAAATCAAAATTAAGGACTTTGAAGGGCCTCTTGATCTCCTCCTTCATCTGGTAAATCAATATAAAATGGATATCTATGAAGTCCCTTTGGTCTCAGTCATCGAGCAGTACTTAACTTATGTTAATTCCATGAAGATACTGGAGCTTGAGCTTGCAAGTGAGTATTTGGTTATGGCCAGCCAGCTGATTTTAATCAAATCAAGGCGGCTTCTACCAACCATAGCCGATGAAATCGAAGAGGGTGGTCTTGATTTGGAGCAGGAACTTTTAAGCCAGATTGACGAGTACCGCAAGTTTAAGCTTTTATCAGAGGAGCTTCGCGACCTGCATGAGGTGCGGGCTGCCTTTTATTCCAAGGAAAAAATTGAAATTCCAAGCGATGATGGCATTTTGGTCCACGATAAGACAAGCCTTGATATTTTTCTGGCCTTTAGTAAAATTATTGAGCAAAAAAGAGCTGATTTTAAGGATGAAAATAATGTTGTCCTTAAGGAATCTTTCTCCATTGAGGAAAAAATCCAGGAGGTAAGCCGAATTATTAAAAAGCAGGGTAGACTTAACTTTACTGATTTATTTACTCAGTCCACCAGTAAGGATGAGGTGATAACAATCTTCTTGGCTACCCTTGAGCTTATTAAGAATCAACTAATAATTTGTAGCCAGGAAGAAACCTTTGGAGCGATTATTTTAGAGGAAGCGGTGAGATGATATGGAAAATATGAGGAATAAAATAGCAGAACTTGAGGTCTTATTGTTTGTTGCTGGTGAAGAGGGTTTGAGTCTAAGGGACTTGGCTTCTCTTATGGCCGTAGACCACCAGGCTGTCAGCCAGCAGATTGATAAGCTTAGGGAAAATTATGAGCTTAACGACAAAAGTGGCCTTGCAATAATTGAGACAGCAGGCAGATTTCGTCTGACAACAAAGGCTAGTTTTAGAGATTTCCTTAAACAGTATGCTAAAATGCCCATAAATCAGTCCCTTTCAAAGGCTTCAATGGAAGTCTTATCAATCATCGCCTACAAGGGTCCTTTGACTCGGATTGAGGTTGATAATGTCAGGGGAGTTAACTCCCAAGGAGCCATAACAACCCTCTTAAGCTTTGATTTAATTAAGGTTGTAGGAAAGAAGGAAGTCATTGGTAGTCCAAATATTTACGCAACAACTGACTTTTTCCTCGACTTCATAGGCATTAATTCCCTGGAAGATTTACCCCAGGTTGATGAGAGCATGCTAGAGGATGAAAAAATTTCCCTCTTCAAGGAAGAAATTTAAGTTTAATAGATAAAAAATAGAAAATAGGAATCAATAATGAGAATCAATAAATACTTAGCTCACGCAGGAATTGCCAGCCGCCGTAAGGCAGAAGAGCTAATCAAGTCAGGTCTTGTCTCAATCAATGGTAAGATGATGACCGACCTTTCTTATCAGGTTAAATCAGGAGACCGGGTTGAGGTTGAGGGTGTTTCAGTCTACAATGAAGAGCCAGTTTACTTTTTGCTAAACAAACCGCGCGGTGTTATATCAAGCGTTAGTGACGAAAAGGGGAGAAAGACTGTTATGGACTTCTTTGGTGGTGTAAAGGAGCGAATCTATCCAGTTGGCCGTCTTGACTGGGATACAAGTGGTCTAATTCTTATGACCAATGACGGTGAGTTCGCAAATCTTATGACCCACCCCAAGCATGAGGTTGAAAAAATCTATGTGGCAAAAGTTAAGGGGCAAGCCAACAAGGAAAATCTTCGCCCCCTAACTCAAGGGGTTAGAATTGATGGTCGTAAGACCAAACCAGCTAGCTACACCATTCTTAAGACTGATGGTATTAAAAAGACCAGCGTGCTAAGTCTTTCCATCCATGAAGGTCGCAACCACCAGGTTAAAAAAATGCTTGATGCAGTAGGCCTTCCAGTCCAAAAACTTAGTCGGGTTCAATATGGACCCCTTGACCTTTCAGGTGTGGCACCTGGTGAGTACCGTAAGTTAAGTAGAAAAGAAGTTAGTCAACTTGTTAATGCAGCTAAAAAATGATTAAAAACATAGGTATTGATAATATCGAACTTAGCCGTATCAAAAAAGCTCAAGAAAAAAATTCAAATTTTGCAAAGAGGGTACTTACTGAAAGAGAGCTTGTAGTGTATAATGGATATTCTGGCCAAAGGCAAATTGAGTATCTGGCTGGCCGTTGGTCGGCCAAAGAAGCCTTTTCAAAGGCCTGGGGGACTGGGATTGGACAGGTAAGTTTTCAAGATTTAGAAGTCTTAAACAACAATCAGGGAGCTCCTTACTTTAGTAAGTCTCCCTTCAATGATTGTGGAAAAGTCCTTGTAAGTATCAGTCACTCAAATCTTGAAGCTATTGCATTTGTTATTTTAGAAGAGGGTTGAAATGAAAACTAGTGTGCATCGTCCGACAAGGATTATCGTCAATTTAGAAAATATTAGGGAAAACATCCACCAGATAAAAAATCATTTGCCTGATGGAACCATGATTTATGCCGTTGTCAAAGCTAATTCTTATGGCCACGGGGCCGTTCAGGTGGCTCAAGCTGTAGAAAGTTTGGTGGCAGGATTTGCCGTTTCAAACCTTGATGAAGCCCTTGAATTAAGAGAAAGTGGTATTTCAAAAGATATTTTGGTCCTAAGTGGGATAAATCCAGGTGATGTCAACCTGGCCCTGGAACATAATATTTCCCTAACAATACCAAGCCTTGATTGGCTCCACCATCTTATAGATGAGTACAACGGTAGGGGAGATTTATCAGCCCTTAAGGTTCATTTAAAAGTTGATAGTGGCATGGGAAGGATTGGCATTAGAGACCTTGACGAGATCAATGAGGTGATTGACATTATGAATGACCATCAAATTATTTTTGAAGGTATTTTCACCCATTTTGCAACAGCTGATGAGGCATCTCATGAAAAATTTGACCAGCAGGAGGCCAAATTTGATGAAATCCTTGCTGGTCTAAAGGCGAGGCCAAATTTTATTCACTCAAGTAATTCGGCAGCAAGTATCTGGCATGAGGACACAGTTAGGGATATTGTAAGATTTGGTGATGCCATGTACGGCTTAAATCCATCTGGAAGGGCCCTCAATCTGCCCTTTGACCTGAAGCCTGCCCTAAGCCTTGAAAGTGAGCTCACTCACGTTAAACACTTGCCGGCCGGTCAAAGTGTTGGCTACGGGGCAAGCTATATTTCTGATGAGGATATCTTTGTAGGAACCTTACCCATTGGTTACGCAGACGGATGGACGCGTGACATGCAGGGCTTTGATGTTCTCGTTGACGGCAAAAGAATGCCAATTATCGGACGTGTGTCCATGGATCAAACAACCATTAAACTTGATCAAGAATATCCCCTGGGTACTAAGGTTACCCTGATTGGTAAAGATTCTGGCCAAGAAATAACAGTCGATGATATTGCTGACAAAAGAGGAACCATCAACTATGAAGTGGTTTGCCTTCTAAGTGACCGTATCTTTCGGACCTATGATATGTATTAAAAGTTAAGGAATCTAGTTAATAGATTCCTTTTTCTGCTGGTAAAAGCTGATGAAAAGTCGTATGTACTATAGATCCCAGCTAAAGTCCCTTAAATTTAGAAAATTTGCTCCATATACGCAAAGCCCCTTAAATTTTGTTATAATTAACCAAGATTTAAATAAAAGATAGATTACAAAGGAGTGGGTATGAAAATTATTGATGGTAAGGCATTAGCTGCTAAGCTACAGGCTGATTTGAAGACTAAGACTGATCGACTGATTGAAGTAGGTATTAGGCCTGGACTTGTTGTAATTTTAGTGGGTGAAAATCCAGCCAGCCAGGTCTACGTGCGTAATAAGGAGAGGCAGGCGACAAATTTAGGCTTTAACTCTGTGGTTAGACGCCTAGATGAAGGGATTAGCCAAGATGAGCTCCTTAAGATAATAGACGAGTACAACCAAGATTCAAGTATCCACGGAATTTTAGTTCAACTGCCCCTACCTAAGCATATTAGCGATGAAGAAATCCTGATGGCCATTGATCCAAGTAAGGATGTTGATGGCTTCCACCCGCTAAATATGGGTAAACTATGGGAGGGAAATCCCCTCATGATTCCTAGTACTCCTGCTGGAATCATGGAGATGTTTAAGGATTACGGGGTTTGCCTTGAAGGTAAAAATGCCGTAATTGTCGGCCGCTCAAATATTGTAGGTAAGCCCATGGCAGCCCTTCTTCTTGCTGAAAATGCTACAGTTACCATTACCCACTCAAGGACTAAAAACCTACAGGATATAACCCGTCAGGCTGACATTTTAGTCGTAGCAATTGGGGTGGGACACTTTATTACCAAGGAATTTGTCAAGGAAGGGGCGGTTGTCATCGATGTCGGTATGAACCGCAATGACCAGGGTAAATTAATTGGTGACGTTAAATTTGATGAGGTAGCACCACGAGCTTCACTTATTACACCAGTTCCAGGAGGAGTTGGTCCCATGACCATTACCATGCTTATGGAGCAGACCTATGAGGCTGCAAGGAGGAGGCTTGATGACTGAATATTTGACAGTCTCAACCCTTACTAAATACCTCAAGGCTAAGTTTGACAAAGACCCTTACCTGGAGCGTGTTTATTTGACGGGTGAGATCTCGAATTTTAGAAAAAGGCCAACCCACCAGTACTTTTCCCTTAAGGATGAGCAGGCAGTTATTAATGTGACCATGTTTGCTGGTGCCTTCAACAAGCTTGACTTTCTTCCTGAAAACGGCATGAAGGTAATGCTCGTTGGTCGGATTAGCCTTTATGAGAAAAGCGGACAATATCAAATAAATGTCAGCCAGATGATTCCAGATGGGATTGGAGCCCTTGCGGTAAAATTTGAACAGCTGAAAAAATCCTTAACCCAGGAGGGAATCTTTAATCCTGAATGGAAACAGGCCATTCCCCAATTTTCGCGTAAGATTGGAGTGGTTACAAGCCCTTCAGGAGCCGTAATTAGAGATATTATAACCACCGTCCAAAGAAGATTTCCCATGAGTGAGATTATCCTCTTGCCAACCAAGGTTCAAGGGGAGGGAGCAGCTTCTGAAATTGCTCACAATATCAGAAGGGCCCAGGATATAGCTGACATTGATGTTTTAATTGTTGGTCGTGGGGGAGGCTCGATTGAAGACCTTTGGCCCTTCAATGAAGAAGAGGTGGTTCGGGCAATTTTTGAGTCAAGAATCCCCATAATTTCAAGTGTGGGACATGAGACTGATACGACCCTTGCAGATTATGTGGCCGATAAAAGGGCTGCAACCCCCACAGCAGCAGCAGAATTTGCAACTCCAGTTAGTCAAATGGATTTAATGGCCACTTTTTCTGACTGGGAAAAACGAATGGCTGGAATTTTAGCTAAAAACATTAAGTATGCTGAGGAGAGAATCAATCACTTGACTAATTCGGTTGTTTTTCGCCAACCTGAAAGACTATATGATGCCTACCTGCAAAAACTTGACCATTTAACGGTTAAGCTTGAAGAGACTTTGACCAAAAAGCTTAAAGAAGAGGAACATTCCTATAGGCTTTTAGACCAAAGGCTTAAATCAATTAAACTTGAAGGTCAAATTCAAGCTTATGTAGAGGGGCTAGAGCGAAATTGCGAGCGTCTACAAGGAGCCACTCAAAAAATTGTCACTAGTAAAAAGAATCAGGCCGAAAAATTGTGGGAGGCTCTGACCTTAATCAGTCCTGAAAGGATTTTATCGAGGGGTTATGCCTTGGTTAAGGATAAAAATGGAAAATTAGTAAAGTCAGTAGCTGGTACGGCAGATGGAGACAAATTAGAGCTCCAACTGTCTGATGGGAAAATAGATGTTGAGGTAAAAAATAATGGTAGATAAAGAAAAAAAATTTGAAGAAAATTTACTGGAACTTGAAGCTATTGTCAGGAGGCTTGAAGGCGGGGATGTAGCCCTAGAAGATGCCATATCTGAATTTCAAAGGGGAATGATTTTAAGCGAAAAATTAAAGAAAACCCTAGCTGATGCTGAAAATACCTTGGTCAAGATTGTCCAAAAGGATGGTTCCCTGGGAGAATTTGATGGACAATAAGGAGTTACTAGCTGGAATTGACCAGGCCATTAAGGATTTTTATGCTAGCACCAATCCAGTTAATCATCTGAGGGAGTCCATCCTCTACTCTGTTGATGCTGGTGGCAAAAGAATCAGGCCCCTTTTCTTTTTAAGAACCGTACAAGCCTTTGGCTTAACCTTGACGGAAGAACACTATAAGGTGGCTTCAACCGTTGAGCTCATTCATACCTCAAGCCTTATCCACGATGACCTTCCGGCCATGGACGATGATGATTACAGGCGAGGGAGACTGACCAATCATAAGGTTTACGGGGAGGCCCAGGCCATTTTGGCAGGAGATGTCCTCCTACTTGACCCCTATAATATTTTAGCCAGAACCAAGATTCCCAGCCAGCAGATTGTAAGCCTGGTGCTTGAGCTTTCCTTAGCTAGTGGTTCATTTGGCATGGTTGCAGGTCAGGTGCTTGATATGGACGGGGAGAAAAGAGAATTAAATCTTGCGGATTTAAAGGCCATTCATGCCCTTAAGACTGGCAAAATGCTGACATTTCCCTTTGTGGCAGGAGGCATTGTAGCGGGCGTTTCAAAGGAAGTTTTAGAGCAGCTAAGAAGTCTTGGTGAACATGTTGGCCTAGCCTTTCAAATTCGAGATGACATCAAGGACGTTACGGCCGATTTTTCAGAGATTGGTAAGACCCCAGGGAAGGATATGGTCCACGACAAGGCTACTTACATAAAATTTTATGGCCTTGATGGTGCCAAAAAGGCTTTGAGTGAGGAACTTAATCAGGCAAGACTTATTGTGGCTAATTTGACTGAAAGTGTTGATTTAGACCCAGTAAACTTATTAGAATTAATAGACCAACTAGAGGTTTAAAAGGAGATTTAATTGGAGGTAAAATGGTAAAGGAACGTGTTGATGTTCTAGCCTATGAACAGGGGCTTTTTGATACAAGGGAGAAGGCCAAAAGAGGAATTATGGCAGGTCTTGTCTACAACGCAGATAACCTGCGTTTTGATAAGCCAGGTGAGAAGATAGACGCTTCAAGTGAGCTTCATATTAAGGGTGAAAAACTAAAGTATGTGTCACGAGGAGGCCTTAAGCTTGAGCGAGCCCTAGCTTATTTTGATATATCTGTTGAGGGACGGCGGGTGCTTGATATTGGGGCTTCAACCGGAGGATTTACAGACGTTATGCTCCAATCAGGAGCTGCCCTAAGCTATGCCCTAGACGTTGGAACCAACCAGCTGGCTTGGAAGATAAGAAGTGACGAGCGGGTGGTGGTCATGGAGCAATTTAACTTCCGTTATGCTAAAGCTAGTGACTTTACAAGTGGCCTGCCAAGTTTTTCAAGTATTGATGTAAGCTTCATCTCCCTTGATCTAATCCTTCCCCCTCTTTTTGAGATTTTAGAAGATGAGGGTCAAGTTGTGGCCCTGATTAAGCCACAGTTTGAAGCGGGCCGGGAGCAGGTCGGAAAAAATGGAATCATAAAAGATGCCAAGGTTCATAAGGAAACCATTAACAGGGTTATAAATACAGCCCAAAAGGTTGGCTTTTCAAGCTTAAATCTGACCTACTCGCCCATTAAGGGAGGTCACGGAAATGTCGAATTTTTGGTGCACCTTAAAAAAGACGGTGGGAATAAGGCCGTTAGCCAAGAGGAGATAAGTAGGGTTGTAGCCTTAGCACATGAGGACTTAAAGGGATAGGTAATAGTAGGGATGAAAAAATTAGACCGAATTAAAATGATTGAAGAACTCCTTTCTGATCAGGATATTAAAACCCAGGAGGAGTTGGTTCAAGCCCTTGAAGACAAAAAGATTGATGTAACCCAGGCCACGGTTTCGAGAGACATTAAGGAGATGGGGCTTGTAAAGGTACCAGCTAAGTCAGGTGGTTACCGCTATAATCTTCCCAATCTCAGTGGCAATCAAACCCTTACTGCCTTAGTCAGGGACATTAAATTGATGGATAAGATGGTGGCTATAAAAACAAGCCCAGGGCACGCCATGCTACTAAAGAGGAAAATTAACTCCCTCTGTGAAGAGCGAATTTTTTCTTTGATATCAGATGATGACAGCATCTTATTGGTAGCAAATTCAGACGAGGATGCAAGGATTACCTATCGCTTTCTAGGAGGTGAGTAAAATTTTACAAGATATTTCCATTAAAAATTTTGCCATTATTGAAGATATTCACCTGCAATTTGATAATGGAATGACAATACTAACAGGTGAGACGGGTGCTGGTAAGTCAATAATCATTGATGCTATGAATCTTTTACTGGGAAGTCGTGCCAGCTCAGCCTTTGTACGCAAGGGTGCTGATAAGTCGCAGATTGAGGGCCTTTTTTTCTATGAATCAAGTGCTTTTTTAAAGGATAAGCTTAATTCTCTTGGAATTGAAGACCAGGGAGAGCTGATTTTAAGGCGGGAAATTTTTTCAAGCGGACGCAGTGTTTGCCGGATAAATGGCCACATGGTCAACCTAAGTACCCTCAAGGAAATTGGTGAACAGCTGGTAGATATCCATGGCCAACATGATCACCAGGAGCTGATGGATGTTAAGATGCATCAGCTTATGCTTGATGAATTTGGTGACCAGGATTTCTTAGAGCTCAAGGAAGTCTACCAGGAAAATTTTGAAAGGTATAAAAAACTTAGAAAAAAGCTCATTGACCGTAAAAGAAATGAGCAGGAATTCGCCCAAAGAATTGATATTCTCCTCTTTCAGGTGGATGAAATCGAAGGGGCTCAGATTGACCTTGAAGCAGATAGCCTTCTTGAAGGCCAAAGGGCCCTTCTAGCAAACAGTAAAAATATTATTGATTCCCTAAGTTCAGCCTATACCTCTCTTGATGACGAAGATTATTCGAGCCTTTCAAACATTAGGCAGGCCATGAATGAGATGGAAGCCATTGAGGATTTTTCTCCCACCTACAAGGAGATAGCGGGCAAATTGACTGAAAGCTATTATGTCTTAGAAGACCTAACAGCAAGTATCTCAAAGGCCTTGAATGACCTTGACTTTAATCCCCATGAATTAATTTTTCTTGAGGACAGGATTTCTCATCTGGCCACCCTTAAGAAAAAATATGGGCCTGAGCTGCATGATGTTTTGACCTATCTTGAAAATATCAAGCAGGAGTTAACAGGTCTTACAGGAGATGACAGTGCTGATGAGAGTTTGGAATCCCTTGTTAAGGAGGCTGAACGCAAGCTTGTTCTTACCAGTGACAAGTTAAATCAGGCTAGAAGAAAGTTAGCAGCAAGTCTTGAAGCTGATATCAAGCGGGAACTTCAAGACCTCTACATGGAGAAGGCCGACTTTAAGGTTGACTTCAAGAAGTCAAAATTTAGCAGGCAGGGTAATGAACATGTTGAATTTTTCATTCAGACCAATCCAGGAGAAGGTTTTAAACCCCTTGCTAAAACAGCCTCAGGTGGTGAATTAAGCAGGCTCATGCTTGCCATAAAATCATCATTTTCAAGGAAGGAAAATAAGACAAGTATTGTTTTTGATGAGGTTGATACGGGAGTTTCTGGTCGGGTGGCTCAGGCCATAGCCAATAAAATCTACAAGATTTCGACCGCTGGCCAGGTTCTTTGCATCTCCCATCTGCCCCAGGTTGTCGCCATTGCTGATACGCAGTTTTACATTGAAAAGGAAAGCAGTGACAATGTAACAAAATCAACTGTTAGAAGACTTTCTAAGGCTGAGCGGATTGAAGAAGTGGCTAAGATGCTTGCTGGTGATGACATTACCAAGGAGGCCCTCGCTCAGGCTGAGCGGCTTCTAAATATTAACTAAAAAAAATACTGAAAATATGGTATAATATTAAAGGCTTTTTAAGCCTTTTTTAGATAGATATAGATTGTAAATGAAAGAATTATGAAAGAATTTGGAGATTTATTTTGAAAAATTATTACTTTAAGGAAATATCTGTAAATGAATTTGACAAATATTCAAAAGAAAAATTAGAATCTTCAAGTTTTCAGCAGACTGAAGGTATGGCAAAAACCTTGACTGATCAAGGCTGGACCTGTGAATTTTTAGCGGTCTTTGCTAGCCAGGACACCCTACCCCTTCTAACAGCCCTTGTTATCAGTAAAAAAATGATGGGTGGCTTTCATATGGAACTTAACTACGGGCCCATCTACAAGGAATATAATGAGGACGCCTACCTGTTCTTCCTAGAAGAGTTAAAGAATTATGCCAAGAAGAAAAATGTCTTGGAGCTTGTTGTTAGGCCAAATATTGATGCTGCAACATATGCCAGCGATGGTAGTGACAAGCAGGACGTTCACTCTAATCTTAGGGCTAAGATGGAAGCTTTGTCCTTTGAAAGAAGTAAGACAGGTGAGATTTTAGGCTGGCAGTATGCCAAGGATTTACAGCCCTATGTGGATTACAAGGCCCTTTTCAAGTCCTTTACCAAGGACGGCCAGTACAGCATTAAAAAAACCAGGCAGTTTGGCATTAAGGTCAGAAAGATGTCCTATGATGAGCTAGCAAAATTTAAGGAGGTTACCCTTCATACGGCCAAGAGACGGGGCTATGAGGATAAGAGCCTGACTTATTACCAAGATGTTTACAAAAATTTTGAAGATTTGGCTGACTTTTTAGTGGCCCAAATAAATTTTAAGGAATATAAGGCAAGTCTTTTAGAACGCAAGGAAGAGCTTGAAAAAAATCTTCTAGCCATTGAGGAATTTTTAGCCTTAAATCCAAATTCACGGAAGAAGAACAACCAAAAAAGAGAACAAGTGGCAGAGATTTCAACCTATACCAAGAGGATTGAAGAAGCAGATGACTTAATTCGTGAATTTGGTCAAGAGGACATTATCGCTTCAGTTGGACTTTTTATCTACTCAAAATCAGAGCTTGTCTACCTCTTTAGTGGAAGTTATGATAAATATAAGAAGTTCTATGCACCTTTTGCCATCCAGGAATTTGTAATGAAAAAGGCCATGGATCAAAAAATTTCTCGCTATAATTTTTATGGAATTTCAGGAATATTTGATGGTAGTGACGGAGTCCTTGGCTTTAAGCAGAATTTTAAAGGCTACATCGAAGAGAAGATAGGAGATTTCACCTACTATCCTAATAAATTAAAATATAAAGTAATAACTACCTTAAAATCCCTTCTAGGTAGGGGCTAGGTTAATGCTTAGCGGTAGTTGAAAGAGAGTAAGTATGGATTTTAAACACGAGACAGTTTTACTACATGAAACTGTGGATATGCTTGACGTAAAGGCTGATGGAATTTACGTTGATGCAACCATGGGTGGGGCCGGTCACACAAGCTACCTTTTAAGTAAGCTTACAAGTGGTCGCCTCTATGCCTTTGACCAAGATCAGGTGGCCCATGATAATGCCCAAAAAAAATTAGCTGAACACATTGAGGCAGGCCGTGTGGTCCTTGTAAAAGATAACTTTAGAAATCTAAAGGTAGCCCTGGCTGAGCTTGGGGTTGATAAAATTGATGGAATTATCTATGACTTGGGCGTTTCAAGTCCCCAATTTGATGACGCTGAGCGTGGCTTTTCCTACCGTAATGAGGCAAGGCTTGATATGAGAATGGATCAAAGCTCGAAGCTTTCGGCCTATGAAGTGGTGAACGACTACAGCTACAATGACTTAGTCCGCATCTTTTTCCGCTACGGGGAAGAAAAGTACTCAAAGCAGATTGCTAGAAAAATTGAAGCCCAAAGAAAGATTGCTCCAATTGAGACCACAACTGAGCTGGCTGACTTAATCAAGTCGGCTCTTCCTCAAAAGGAGCTTAAGAAAAAGGGCCATCCTGCTAAGAGGGTCTTTCAGGCCATTCGGATTGAAGTAAACGATGAGCTGGGTGCTGCAGAAGATTCAATTGAGCAGGCCATCGATATTTTAGACATTGATGGTAGGATTTCAGTCATCACCTTCCATTCTTTGGAAGACCGTTTGACCAAGACCATCTTTAAGGAATACAGCACGGTTGACGTGCCTCGTGGCCTTCCCATGATTCCTGATGATATGCTTCCGACACTTAAGCTGGTTAATAGAAAGCCTATTCTTGCAAGTCCTGAAGAACTTGAGCATAATAACCGAGCCCACAGTGCTAAGCTAAGAGTGGCCCTTAAGTTACGAGAAGGGGAAGTGAAGAGGTAAGTCATGGCCAGATCAAAAAAACCAGTTAATATAAGTGACGCAGCCCACAAGGATAGCTATAATATCCGGGCTGAGTCCCTTTCTTCAAGCCTTCTTGCGAAAAAATTTAGGAAGTACTCGACCATCGAAAAAATATTCTATTTTTCATTGGTTGCAACCATCATAATAATGGCAGTCGCAATCATCTTTGTAAAGACTAGAATCTTTCAAACAGAGGAAAAACTTGGTGGTATCCAGTATAACATTTCCCAACAAAAGACCAGACAAGAGGAGCTTAATCAGCAGATTCAAGAGTTATCAAGGTCTGATAGGGTCTTGAAAATCGCTGAGAAGGAAAATTTAAAGCTAAATGATAAAAATATTAGGAAAGCAAGCAAATGAAAGAAAAATTACTAGCTCCTTTTAAGAAAATGATGGACTACATCATGCGAGTTAGGAGAACGCCAGGTAAAAATAGAAAGGCCATGGGTCAAAATTTCTTCATTGTTACCTTTTTAATCTTTGTCGTCTTCTCTGGAAGATTGATTTGGATTGTAGCAACAGACAAGGTGGCAGGAGAAGAGCTTAGCTCAAAGGCCAAAAAGAACTTTCAGGAAACCCAAGTTATTCAGGCCAAGAGGGGAACTATTTTTGACCGACACGGAGTTCCCATAGCTATTGATTCAAGCTCTTATACAGTGTCTGTTATTAAGGATGAGCGTTATGTCGGTGTCGGCAATGCACGCCTTTATGCAGATAGCGATGATTTTAGTAAAATTGAAAGTCTATTTAAGGATGTTTTAGGGATGGATTCTGACTATGTTAAAAAACAGTTGAATAATAAAAACATCAATTATGTCTACTTTGGAAATAAGGGTTCAAATATTGACTACAATACCCGTAGTACCATTGAAGCCCGGGCCAAGGAAGAGGGCATTAAGGGGATAAGTTTTGAGCCCCACCTATCAAGAAGTTATCCTAATGGAAAATTTGCCTCACACTTTATTGGAGTAGCAGGCCTTCGGGATGCTGATGATGAAACTCAGGGTCTGGCTGGACAAAATGGTCTTGAAGCAAGTCTTAATTCAATTTTAAGCGGGACTAATGGTCTTCAAACCTTCCAAAAAAATACTATGGGCGTGCCCCTTCCAGGAACAACCGAGTCAACCAAGGAGGCTGTTAATGGTAGTGATGTCTATACAACTCTTGATGTGTCCCTTCAAACTTATCTTGAAACTTTACTTGATAAATCCTATGCTGACTCAGGGGCTCAAGAAGTGGTAGCTACCCTAGTTAAGGCGGATACTGGTGAGATTCTTGCAACCAGTCAAAGGCCGACCTTCAACCCTGATACAAAGACGGGCTATGATTCAGAAAACTTTACCTGGAACAACCTTCTTTACCAGGCCAACTATGAGCCTGGATCAACCATGAAGGTCTTTACCCTAGCTTCTGCCATCAATCAGGGTATCTTTAACCCTGATGATACTTACACAAGTGGTACCCTTAAAATTGCTGATACATCAATTCATGACTGGGATTTCGCAAATAATCCTAAGGGTAAGACCATGACCTTTGCTCAAGGTTTCTCATATTCAAGTAATATTGGGATGACCCTTTTGGAGCAAAAATTAGGTGAAAGTGCTTGGCGGGATTACCTCAAACGCTTTAAGTTTGGTACCTCAACCTATATGGGTGTGGGCCATGAAAGTTCTGGACAATTCCCAGACGCCAATGTGGTAACAACAGCCATGAGTGCCTTTGGTCAAGGGATTGACGTAACAGAAGTTCAGATGTTGCGAGGCTTTTTATCCATTACTAATGGTGGAGTCATGCTAGAACCTCACTATATTAGTAAGATTGTTACAGATAACAAGGTCAAGCAGGTACTGCCAGAGATTATTGGAAAGCCAGTTGATGCTTCTTCAGCCAACCAAACCCTCCAGTACATGGTAAATGTTGGGACTGACCCTCACTTTGGTACAGCCTATAATGGGCTAACCAAGGAGCCTTACTTCCAAGTTGAAGGACAGAAGGTATCAGTCAAAACAGGTACCGCACAGATTGCCCAAAATGGTAGCTATATGACTGGAGATAACAACTATATCTTCTCTGCTGTAGCCATAACACCGACTGATAATCCAGAATTTATCATGTATATGACTGTAAAAATTCCTAAGACTTGGAGTTTGTCTTACATTTCAGATGTAGCCAATCCAATTTTAACAAGGGCCATGGAAATGAAGGATACCCTATCAACAAATAGCATGGGTCTTCCTAATGAAAAGATTAAGATTGAAAACTATCTTGATAAAAATCCTGGAACTGTGGCAGAAGGCCTCAGAAGGCAAATTCTTGCCCCAGTGGTAATTGGTACAGGCGATAAGGTCGTTAAACAGTCCCTAAGTGAGGGAACAAGTGTTGATCCAAACCGTAGGGTTCTTCTCTTAACGGATGGGGAGATTGAAATGCCTGATGTCTTTGCTTGGACCAAGTATGACATTGAAAAATTTGCTGAGTGGATGGATCTTGATCTGGAATTCTCAGGGACTGGTAACAAGGTTATCGGGCAAAGTATTGCCATGAACACCCAGTTATCGAAAAATCAAAAATTAACTGTAGATTTAGGAGCTTAAAATGACTTTACAAATAATAATTGCAGGGCTTGTAAGCTTTATTGCTTGCTTCTTTGGTATCCCGCAATTTATCAAATTCTTCCACAAGAAGAAGATTGGTGGCCAGCAGATGCATGAGGATGTCCACCAGCATGCAAAAAAAGCTGGGACTCCAACCATGGGAGGGATAGTCTTCATCATCAGCTCACTTGTGACCTCCCTAATCTTTGCTGTAGTTTTTAATCTTTTGAGCCCAGCCTTCTGGATTGCCTGGCTGGTCTTTGCAGCCTATGCAGGAGTTGGCTTTGCTGATGATTTTCTCAAGGTTTTCAAGCAGATAAATCAAGGACTGACCAGCATTCAAAAACTTCTTGCCCAAATATTAACAGGAATCTTTGCCTACCTCCTTTACATGCACGAGGAGGGAGCAAACTTCATTAATATCTTTGGCTTCAAGTGGAATGTTGGAATCTTCTTTGCCTTTTTCCTAATCTTCTGGCTGGTCGGCTTTTCAAATGCTGTTAACCTGACTGATGGAATTGATGGTCTGGCAAGTATTTCAGTTGTCATTTCTCTGATCGCTTATGCAGTTATCGCAATTCATCAAGGACAGTATGATATTCTTTTGATTATCATGACGACAATTGGTGGACTTTTAGCCTTCTTTAGCTACAATCATAAGCCTGCAAAAATTTTCATGGGAGATGTGGGAAGCCTTGCCTTAGGCGGTTTTCTAGCTGTGATTTCAATTCTTTTGCATGTGGAGTGGACCCTACTTTTGATTGGGATTGTCTATGTCTTTGAGACCTTGTCTGTTATGATGCAGGTTAGCTATTTTAAGGCTACAGGCGGTAAAAGAATCTTCCGGATGACTCCCGTCCATCATCATTTTGAACTTGGTGGACTTAGTGGTCACGGAAAAGCTTGGAGTGAATGGAAGGTTGACTTCTTCTTCTGGGGCATTGGCCTTCTTGGAAGCATTCTAGCCCTTCTCATCTACTTTCATATTAATTAAAGTAAATCTCGGATAAATTCCGAGATTTTTTTAATCCATATAAAATGAGTAAAAAAGATAAGAAAAAAAGCAGACCCAGTCTGCTTTTTTTATATGTAATAATTAATAGTCATAATCTGAGTCAAGCATGCTTTCGACCTGACCAAGGAGGTAGCCATTACCAACTTGAGAGAAGAAGTCGTGGTTACTTGTTCCTGTTGAAAGACCATTCATAACGATTGGATTAACATCACTGGCATTATCAGGGAAAAGAGGTTCAAATCCAAGGTTCATCAAAGCCTTATTGGCATTATAACGGAGGAAGGTCTTAACCTCTTCATTCCAGCCAAGATCCTTGTAAAGCTCATCAGTATAGCGTTCTTCATTTTCGTAAAGCTCATAAAGAAGGTCATAGGCCCACATCTTGATTGACTCTTGCTCCTCAGGACTTAGTTCATTATAGCCCAGTTGGAACTTGTAGCCGATGTAGGTCCCGTGGACAGATTCATCACGAATAATAAGTTTGATGATTTCAGCTACATTTGATAATTTGTTGTTTCCAAGATAGTAAAGGGGGGTAAAGAATCCTGAGTAGAAGAGGAAGGTTTCTAAAAAGACACTTGCTACTTTTTTCTCCAAAGGAGTCCCGTCCTTATAAATTCCATTAACCCTTTGAGCCTTATATTGAAGGGCCTCATTCTCAGCCACCCAGTTGAAGATGTCGTCAATTTCACTTTTGGTATTAAGGGTTGAAAAGATACTTGAATAGCTTTTGGCGTGGACACTTTCCATGAACTGGATGTTATTTAGGACTGCTTCCTCATGTTGAGTTCGTGCGTCAGCACGAAGGCTATCCATACCAGTTTCTGATTGAACGGTATCAAGTAGGGTAAGTCCCCCAAAAACCTTACCAACTAGGTCTTTTTCAGCTTCTGACAAATGACGCCAGTCATCTAGGTCATTTGAAAGGGGAATACGGGTATCCAGCCAGAATTGCTCAGTCAGCTTTTCCCAGGTTGATTTATCAATCATATCCTCGATTGCGTTCCAGTTAATGGCCTTGTAGTAGTTGTTCATTTGATTCTCCATATTAAATTACACAGCTTTCACATTGGTTGGCACCAACCTCATCTCCATTGTCAGTAAAGGTTCTGATGTAGTAGATGCTCTTAACTCCCTGTTTCCAAGCATAGTTACGCAGGATATTTAAGTCACGGGTGGTTTGTTTAGGTGTTGTTTTCCATTCGTATAGACCTTCTGGCATCTCTGAACGGATGAAAAGAGTAAGACTAAGTCCTTGGTCAACATGCTTAGTAGCAGCTGCATAGACATCAATCACACGACGCATGTCCATGTCATAGGCACTTGTATAGTAGGGAATGGTATCTGTTGCAAGACCACGGGCTGGGTAGTAAATCTTACCTGTTTTCTTCTCCTGACGTTCCTCAATCCTTTGGGTAATAGGATGGATACTTGCTGAAACATCATTAATGTAGCTGATAGAACCATTTGGAGCTACAGCCAGTCTATTTTGGTGATAAAGACCATATTTTTGCACATTATCACGCAGTCTTGTCCAATCTGCCTTTGAAGGAATGTGGATGCCTGCAAAAAGTTCTGACATTTTAGGTGTGAGAATGATTTCGTCTTCTAAATAAGAGTCGAAGTAGCTGCCATCTGCATATTTTGATTGATCAAAATTATTGAATTTTACACCACGATCACGAGCAATCTTCATGCTTGAAAGAAGTGAGTAGTAGTTTAAAAGCATAAAGTAGATGTCTGTAAATTCAATTGATTCAGGGCTTCCATATTCGATATGGTTTTGGGCAAAGTAGGAGTGAAGTCCCATGGCACCAAGGCCAATTGTGTGGGCCTGCTCATTACCATATCTGATTGAAGGAACAGCATTAATTGATGACTTATCTGTGATGTAAGTCAAAGCCTTAACCATAGCATCAATTGATTTTTCAAAGTCACTTGTTTGCATTAGATTGACAACATTAGTTGAACCAAGGTTACATGAGATATCTGTTCCAAGTTCTTCATAGGTCTGATCATCTCTAATAATGCTTGGTTTTTGCACCTGAAGAATTTCCGAACAAAGGTTACTCATGACGATTGTTCCGTCGATTGGGTTAGTCTTGTTGGCTGTATCGATATTTATGATGTAAGGGTAGCCTGATTCCTGTTGGAGTTTTGAAATCTCCTGCTCCAGGTCACGGGCACGGATTTTTTTCTTGGCAATATGGGGATTTGCGACCATGGCCTCGTATTCAGAGGTGATATCCACATAAGAGAAGGGCTCCCCGTAGATTCGCTCAACATCATAGGGGCTAAAGAGATACATGTCTTCATTGTTTTTGACAAGTTCATAGTACTTATCAGGAATGGTTATCCCAAGAGACAGGGTCTTGACCCGTACTTTTTCATCAGCATTTTCCTTCTTGGTCGAAAGAAAGGCAATAATGTCTGGGTGGAAAACATTTAAGTAAACAACACCAGCTCCCTGCCTTTGACCCAGTTGGTTGGAATAAGAAAATGAATCTTCATAAAGCTTCATAACAGGAACAACACCACTTGCAGCATTTTGAATCTCCTTGATGGGAGCTCCTGCCTCACGAAGGTTTGAAAGGTTGATTCCAACCCCACCACCGATACGAGAAAGTTGAAGGGCACTATTTACTGAGCGTCCGATTGAGTTCATATCATCTGTCGGCTGGATTAAAAAGCAAGATACAAGCTCCCCGCGGCGGCTACGTCCAGCATTCAAAAAGCTTGGAGTTGCCGGCTGATAGCGTTGATTGATGATTTCATCAGCAATGCTGCGAGCAAGTTCTTCATCTCCATCAGCAAAATAAAGGGCATTTAAGAGAATACGATCTTCAATATTTTCAAGATAGTAGGCTCCATCATTGGTTTTCATTGAATACTGTTGGTAAAATTTGTAGGCCGCCATGAATGACTTAAAGTGGAAATCTTGGGCATAAAGCCAGTCATTTAATTCCTCAACGAAAGTAAAATCATAAAGTTTTAAAAAATCGTGTTCAATGTAGTCATTTTCAAGGAGGTAGTCAAAACGTTCACGAAGGCTTGAAAAAGTCTTGAGATTTGGCCTCACATTTTCAGCAAAAAAGGCTTCTAGGGCCTCCTGATCCTTGTGAAGGGGGATTTGACCATTTACTGGGATGTTGATTTCATTATTTAGACGAAAGTAGCTAACGTCGCCAAGGTTTTTTAAGGACATAAATTCTCCAATTCATAAATAAAAATTTGCCACAATAGGATAGTCCAAATTGTCGCAAATTTTAGGGATAAATCATTTAATTTCTTCTATTATATTGAGGACATTTTCGACATCCTCTTGGGTTCCATTAAACTCAAAGGCATAAAGCATGGGTTTGTCGTATGCTTTTGCCAAGTTTTTTGCGGTAAAAACAAAATCATCACCAAAATTCCGGTTGCCAGACCCCATGATTCCAACACATCCATCCAGATGGTCCTCCAAAAAATCAGTGGCTGGCTCGGTAATCATCTCCTCATAGGTCGGGACGATGAGGATGTAGTCGTTACTTGCATCATCTTCCGAAAAATCAGTAATATCAAAATTTTCCAGGCCAAGCTTTCCTACAAAACGCTTAACTTGACCTGTAACTGAAAAGTAGGCTATTTTCATTTAGACTAACTTAGCAAGTTCCCCAGGGCGAAAACCTGAGAAGGCAATCTCACCATTTGAGACAACAGGTGCTGCCATAAAGCCCATCTCCTTGACCTGGCTTATGTATTCTGGTTGTTCATCAAGGTTGATTTCCTTGAACTGAGCTCCCTTGTCATTGAGCCATTTTTTGACCATATTACACTGCATGCAGTTGTTTTTTGAGAACACTGTTACCATAATATTAACTCCTTATCTTGCTTTTCTTATTCAATAATTCTAAAATAAAATTTCTATTTTGGCAAGTAAAAAAAACACTATATCTAGTGTCTTAGAAAGACTCAACTACTATATTTAGTGTTTTTATAGGTGCTAAACTCTTATTTTTGGGGCTTTTGCTTGGTTAAATTTAATCCAAAAGTGACCAAATTTTCCTCATGATTTTTGATTCTTTTAATATTGTCCCGATGCTTGTAGATGATGAAAATCGCAAGGATAAGAATTAAAATTAAAAAGACTGGATCATAGGAATTGAATATAAAGTGGAAGGCTGGAAAAATCGTAACCGCAAGAACTGCCGCCAAACAAATGGTGATACTTGAAAAGCTAACCATGCTTGTCAAATAAAGGGAAATCATAAAGATGATGAAGAGAAAGAGGCAAAAGAGGGGGTTGTAGGTCAAAATCATTCCCGCACTGGTGGCAACGGCCTTTCCTCCCTTGAAGCCATCAAAAATTGAACAAGTATGACCAAAAATTGCAATCAAACCAAAGATAGCAGGTGAGATGCCGTTAATGTGAAAAATCATGGGCAGGGCAGTGGCTAAAACTCCCTTTAAAACATCACAAACAAAAACCACGATGCCGGCTTTTTTTCCAAGAATCCTAAAAGTGTTGGTAGTTCCAGTATTTCCACTGCCATAATCATGTAAATTTTTTCCAAAAAATATCTTGCCAATCCAAAGCCCAGAAGGGATGGAACCTAAAAGGTAGGCAGTAATTAATAAAATTATAACTTTCATAGGCCTATTATAGCAAAAAAAGATGCCCAGAAATGAAAGAAAATTACAATTTTAAAAAAATAATAGATTGTGACCCAGGACAGAAAGCTTATGATACAGACTGATTTAAGGCTTGAACTTTCTTACCTGTTTTTACTCAGCCTGTTAAAGCTTCTCAAATTTATTGGTAAAAATAGTTTTTTTCCCGTATAATATGGGGATGAAAGGTGCGAGGCACCAAGTATTAGGACCCTTACGCCTTTAGATAAGGCCTTTAGAGGCTTTTACTAGGTAAGGGTTCAACTAGTTTAGAGGTTAAAAATGACGATTGATATTAATCATTATAATGATGATGCCATTCAGGTTTTAGAAGGACTTGATGCGGTAAGAAAAAGGCCTGGAATGTATATTGGTTCCACGGATTCAGCAGGACTCCACCATCTGGTCTATGAGATTGTTGACAATGCAGTTGATGAGGCCTTAAGTGGCTTTGGAGATCAAATTGATGTTGTAATTCATGCTGATAATTCCATAAGTGTAGCAGACCACGGGCGAGGTATGCCTACAGGAATGCATAAGATGGGAATACCCACAGTTGAGGTTATTTTCACCGTCCTTCATGCTGGAGGAAAATTTGGTCAAGGGGGTTATAAAACCTCGGGGGGACTCCACGGAGTGGGGTCAAGTGTTGTTAATGCCCTATCATCTTGGCTTGAAGTTGAGATTACAAGAGACGGACACATCTATAAACAGCGTTTTGAAGATGGTGGAAAGCCAGTAACAGGTCTTGAAAAGATTGGTACGGCTCCCAAAAAGGCTAGCGGGACAAAAGTTAGCTTTATGCCTGATTCTAAGATTTTCTCAACTGTAAATTACAAGTATAATACCATCTTTGATCGCTTAAATGAGACGGCCTTCCTGCTTAAAGATGTGACTTTAACCCTTACGGATGAAAGAGATGATAAGAAGGATTCTTTCCACTATGAAAATGGGGTTAAGGATTTTGTATCCTACCTTAATGAGGACAAGGACACCCTAACTCCTGTCATGTATTTTGCAGGTGATGAGGCAGACTTTCAGGTGGAAGTGGCCCTTCAATATAATGATGGCTACTCAGACAACATCTTAAGTTTTGTAAATAATGTTAGAACTAGAGACGGCGGGACCCATGAAACAGGATTCAAGACAGCTTTAACCAAGGCCATGAATGACTATGCCAGAAAAATTGGCCTCTTAAAGGACAAGGATAAGAATCTTGATGGTAGTGACTACCGTGAGGGACTTTCAGCTGTCCTTTCCATTCTTGTCCCTGAAGAGCACCTGCAATTTGAGGGTCAAACCAAGGATAAGCTAGGCAGTCCCCTAGCTCGACCAGTAGTTGAGGGTCTTGTTGGCACCCAGCTATCTTATTTTCTCATGGAGAACGGAGAGATTGCCCAAGGTCTGATTCGTAAGGCCATTAAGGCTCGTGAGGCCCGTGAAGCTGCAAGGCGTGCCCGAGAAGATTCAAGGACTGGTAAGAAGACTAAAAAAGACAAGGGTCTTTTGTCAGGGAAATTAACGCCAGCCCAGTCAAAAAATCCCCAGAAAAATGAACTTTATTTGGTTGAAGGAGACTCTGCTGGAGGCTCTGCCAAGCAAGGACGAGACCGTAAATTTCAGGCCATTTTACCCTTGCGTGGTAAGGTAATCAACACTGAGAAGGCAAAGATTTCTGATATCATGAAAAATGAAGAAATCAATACCATGATTTATACCATTGGAGCAGGAGTGGGTGCTGACTTTAATATCGCTGATGTCAATTACGACAAGGTCATTATCATGACCGATGCGGATACGGACGGGGCCCACATTCAAATCCTTCTCTTAACCTTCTTTTACAGGTATATGAAACCCCTAGTTGAGGCAGGTAAGGTTTATATTGCTCTACCCCCTCTTTATAAGATGAGCCAGGGTAAGGGTAAAAAAGAGAAGACGGCCTATGCTTGGACAGACAGTGAGCTTGATGACTTGCGAAAAGAATTTGGTAAGAATTCAAGCCTACAACGCTACAAGGGGCTAGGTGAGATGAATGCTGATCAACTTTGGGAGACAACCATGGACCCTACTACAAGAACCTTAATCCGAGTTACCTTGGATGATGTAGCCCAGGCTGAGCGTAGGGTGTCAGTCCTTATGGGAGACAAGGTTGAACCACGAAGGAAGTGGATTGAAGATAATGTTAAATTTACCCTTGAAGAAGACGGGCAGGTAATTTTTTAAGTCAGACTGGCTATAATTAACTAGATTGGTCAGCTTAAGAGATTTAGAAGATGACTTGCTAGATTGTGGGGATATATGAAGTTTTTTAGTAAACTAAAACCAGCTCAAATTATAAGCCTTGGCTTTCTTTTGATTATTTTGTTAGGAACCCTTGTTCTGATGATGCCTTTTTCCAGTAAGACAGGTCAGGTTACCCACCTGTTAGATGCCTTTTTTACAGCTACAAGTGCGACCTGCGTTACAGGCCTTACCACTCTTCCAACAGCCTATCATTGGTCCTTTTGGGGCCAGCTTGCCATCCTTGTTATGAATGAGGTAGGCGGCCTTGGTTTTATGACGGTGGTTGTCATGCTTCTTACTTTGACAGGGCAAAATCCCAGCCTCAAATATTCAATGGTCATCAAAGAGTCTTATAGCTTTGCAAGTTCTGGACGAGCCTTTTATTTGATTAAGTATATTATCAAGATGATGGCCCTGATTCAGGTTGGGGGAGCTCTCCTTTTGGCTGTGTCCTTTGTGCCTTTATTTGGTTTGACCAAGGGCTTATGGTACAGTATCTTTCACTCGGTGTCAGCTGTTTCCAATGCAGGTTTTGACCTTTTTGGTAATTCACTCATGGATTTCACTGATAATCCCTATGTGTTAACTGTCATGTCACTTTTAATTTTATCAGGGGGCTTTGGCTTTATCATTTGGATGGACTTACTTAATTATAAAAATAATCCCAAGCTAAGCCTTCATACCCGGATTGCCCTTGTTATGGCAGTCCTATTGGTTGTAGGGGGAACCTTACTTTTTATGATTATTAATTTTAAGGATTTTGACGGGAACATTCTCAATTACTTGAGTCAAAACTTCTTCTTGGCAGTGAGTCCAAGGACGGCAGGTTTTACCATCTATGATTATAATAATATGGCCTATGCGGGTGTCTTTTTGACCATGGTTTTAATGTTTATCGGGGGGACCAGTGGGTCGACCTCTGGTGGGATAAAAACGACCACCTTTGGAGTATTACTATTAAATATTCGGGCTATTTTAAGGCGGGAGGAGGAGACGACCTATCACTACAGGACTATTCCTTTGTCTACGATCATGCAGGTCTATGAGGTTATCTTCCTTTACATGTCAGTGACCTTTATTAGTCTCTTTATCCTTTTACTGACTGAAAAGGTGCCTGAGCATAATGGAATTGAGTATATTATCTTTGAGGTGATAGCCGCAATCTCAACGGCAGGATTTTCCATGGGAATGACACCAGACTTATCAGTTATTGGCAAGCTATTAATAATCGTTCTTATGTTTGTCGGACGAATTGGTCTTTTTACAACAATTTATACAATCAACCATAGGGATAAAAAAGATACTTACTTTAAATATCCCAAGGAACAGGTTATTGTTGGTTAGGAGAAAATATGAAATCATATGCAGTTATTGGTCTGGGACGTTTTGGTGGAAGTGTAGTTAAGGGCCTTATTGAAAGGGGCCAGGAAGTTCTTGCCATCGATCAAAATGAGAATCTGGTTAATGATTATATGGATATAGCAACCCAGGCTGTCATAGGTGACGCCCAGGATGAAAGAATGCTTAAAAGTCTTGCCATTGGGGACTTTGACTATGTGGTTGTGGCCATCGGGGAAAACGAGCAGGCCAGCACCTTGACCACCCTTTTGACCAAGGAGCTTGGGGTAAAGACGGTGATTGCAAAGGCTGCAACACCCATTCAGGCCAAGGTTTTAGCCAAGGTTGGAGCAGATGTCATTATCCAGCCAGAAGATGATGCTGGCAGGAATTTGGCTGAAAAGTTAGTCAACCGCAATATCTTTGAGTATTTTGAAATATCACATGACATGATGTTTGCGGAAATGAAGGTCAATAATCCCAAGTTTGAGGGAAAGAAAATTTCAGAGATAGGTTTCTATGAAAAACATGAAATAAATGTTGCCATGATAAGGCATAAAGACGGCAGTACTGAGATTGGCCGGGGGGATGCTGTCATCCACTTGGGTGACTTTATCTACGTCCTCGGTGAAAAAGGTACTGTCTCAAGCCTAAGCAACATGATTTAGTAGGAGAAAAAATGTCAAATATACAAAATTTATCCCTTGAGGATATTATGGGGGAACGTTTTGGACGTTATTCAAAATATATTATTCAGGAGCGGGCCCTTCCTGATATTCGTGATGGCTTAAAACCTGTTCAAAGGCGAATTCTTTATTCCATGAATAAGGATGGCAATACCTTTGATAAGGCTTATCGGAAGAGTGCCAAGTCGGTTGGTAATGTCATGGGGAATTTTCACCCCCACGGAGATAGCTCCATCTATGACGCCATGATTCGGATGAGTCAGGACTGGAAGATGGGGGAGCCCCTAATTGAGATGCACGGAAATAACGGAAGTATGGACGGGGACCCGCCTGCTGCCATGCGTTATACTGAGGCTAGGCTTAGTGAGATTTCAGCCTACCTTTTAGCGGACATCGAAAAAGAGACAGTACCTTTTGCCTGGAACTTTGATGATACAGAAAAAGAACCGACCGTTCTTCCAGCAAGCTATCCTAATCTTTTGGTCAATGGATCAACAGGTATTTCAGCAGGTTATGCGACCGAAATTCCACCCCACAATCTAAATGAGGTGATTGATGCGGCCATTTATATGATTGACCGTCCTAATGTCCAGGTTGAAAAATTAATGGAGATTATTCCGGGGCCAGATTTTCCAACAGGTGCCATAATTCAAGGCAAGGATGAGATAAAAAAAGCCTATGAAAGCGGGCGAGGTCGTATTGTTCTTAGAAGTAAGACCACTACCGAGAATTTAAAGGCTGGTAAAAAGCAGATTATCGTTACTGAGATTCCTTATGAGGTCAACAAGGCGAGTTTGGTTAAAAAAATCGATGACATCAGGCTCAATCAAAAGCTTACAGGAATTGCTGAAGTGCGTGATGAATCTGACCGAGATGGTTTAAGGATTGCCATTGAGCTTAAGAAGGATGCGGATGAAAAGCTTATCTTAAACTATCTATACAAGTATACAGACCTTCAAACCAACTACAATTTTAATATGGTAGCCATTGATAAGATGACACCAAGGCAGGTGGGTATTATTGAAATCCTAAGGAGCTATATTAGCCACCGCCGTGAAATTATCTTGGCTCGCAGCCGTTTTGATTTGAAGAAGGCTGAAAAGCGGCTTCATATTGTTGAGGGTCTGATTAAGGTTTTAAGTATTCTTGATGAGGTTGTAGCCCTAATTCGGGCCAGTGAAAATAAGGCTGACGCCAAGGAGAATCTTAAGATATCCTATGGTTTTTCTGATGACCAGGCAGAAGCCATTGTTGTCCTCCAGCTTTACCGTCTGACTAATACAGATATTGTGGCCCTTGAAAAAGAGGAAGAAGAGCTTAAGCTAAAAATTTCGACCCTTAAAGCTATTATTGGTGATGAAAGAACCCTCTTTAATGTCATGAAGCGTGAATTGCGTGAGGTCAAAAAGAAATTTTCACGCCCAAGAAGAAGTAGCTTGGTTGATCAGGTGGAGCTGGTTGAGATTAAGGCTGAAAGTCTGATTAGTGAGGAAGAGACCTACGTGTCAATTACCCGTGACGGATATATTAAAAGAACGACGCCAAGAAGTTACGCTGCTAGTAAGCCTGAGGAGCTGGGTAAAAAAGATGAAGACGAGCTTGTTCTTTTAGAGAACACTAAGACAACAGCTCATCTGTTAGTCTTTACAAACCTTGCCAATCTTATTTATAGGCCCGTTCATGAACTTTCTGACATCAGATGGAAGGATATTGGAGAGCATCTTTCTCAGACGGTAAGTAATTTTGAGGCTGATGAAAGGGTGGTTCATGCTCAAATTATTACAGACTTTGAAGCAGAACTCTTCTTTAGTTCAGTAACAAAGGCAGGTCAGATTAAGCGTCTATCCCTAGAAGACCTTAAACCTTGGCGGACTTATAAGTCAAAATCAACCAAGTTTGCTAAGCTTAAATCAACTGATGACCGTGTTTTAAAGGTCGAAGTATGTCAGGAGGCTGACCAAATCATGCTTCTTACAAGATTTGGTTACGCCCTTCGCTTTAGCATGTCTGAAGTTCCAGTCCTTGGTGCCAAGGCAGCAGGAGTTAAGGCTATTAACCTTAAGGATGATGATGAACTCGCAGCAGCCTTTATTATCAGGAGTCAGGAATTTTATCTCTTAAGTCAGAGGGGGGCACTTAAGAAGATGAAGGTTGATGATATTCAGCCTACAAGTAGGGCTAAAAGAGGACTCTTAACCTTAAGGGAGCTTAAAAAAGCACCCCATCAAGTATTTGCAGCTGGAAATGCTAGCCCTTCAACAGCCCTTCAAGTAACCTCTTTAATCCTTAAAAAATTTGATATTAACTTATCAGATCTTGGTCTAAGTGAAAGGACAAGTAATGGTTCTTTCATCTTTGATGAAGCCCTGGAAAAAGGTGTCAAAGAGGTAATAGAGGGAAAGATTTAGCTTAGGCTGAATCTTTTTTTCTATTATTTGCAATGATTTTCAGATAAAGGGCATTTATTAAAAAATTATGATACACTAACTATGACATACTACTATACTATTAAGGTAGAATAATAAAAAGGAGGCAAATTCATTGAAATTAATGTGGAAGTACACCATAAAAAATAAAAAACTTTTATTTATGAATTTAATTTGTGTACTGGGGTTTATTTTAATCGAACTAGGATTACCAACAATTTTGGCCTGGATGATTGATAGCGGAATTCCCGGCCAGGACAAGCCCTATATCTATAAGATGGGCTGGCTGATGCTTGGAATTATTGTTGTAGGAGTTAGCCTGAATATTGCTCTAGGTTATGTAACCTCAAGGATTACGGCAAATATTACAGCTGACATTAGAGATGATCTTTATGAAAAGATCCAGACCTACTCTCATAATGAATATGAAGCCCTAGGTGTTTCATCCCTTATAACAAGGGTTACAAATGATGCCTATCAAATTATGCTATTCATGCAAAATGTGCTGCGAATCGGCTTTACCGCACCTCTCATGTTTTCAATCAGCTTATATTTGGTCATGGGAGCAAATATGACTCTTGGCTGGTATGTTCTAGCAGCCCTCCCCTTCTTGCTGGTTGGAGTTGTCCTGATTGCTCTAGTTTCTGAGCCCATTTCTAGCAAGCAGCAACACAATCTGGATAAAATAAATGCCATTTTGAGGGAAAATCTGTCGGGACTAAGAGTTATCAGAGCCTTTGTTAATGAAAAGTTTGAAAACAAGCGTTTTAAGAAGGTAAATGATGCTTACGCAAGTACATCAACCAAACTTTTTAGCCTGATGGCGTCAGCTCAGCCAGGATTCTTTGTTCTCTTTAATGTCGTTATGGTGCTTATAATCTGGCAGGGAAGTATCCAAATTGATGCCGGGAGTTTGAAGCTAGGAGATCTAGTAGCCTTCATCGAATATATCTTCCATGCCCTCTTCTCATTCATGCTTTTTGCGACAGTCTTTATGATGTATCCACGGGCTTCTGTATCAGCTAGTCGTATCCAGGAAGCTTTTGATACCATGCCTTTAGTTGAGATAAAAGAAGATGGAATCAAGGAAACCAAGGAACATGGTCATCTAGTTTTTGATAATGTGACCTTTGCCTATCCTGGACCTTCTGAGACACCCGTTATCCGTAATGTAAGTTTTGAGGCCAAGGCTGGTGAGACTGTAGCCTTTATTGGAAGTACAGGAAGCGGGAAATCAACCCTTGTTCAGCTGATTCCAAGATTCTTTGACGTCAGTCAGGGAAGGGTATTAGTTGACGGAGTTGACGTTCGTGACTTTAATCCCCATGCCCTAAGAAGTAGGATTGGCTTCATTCCCCAAAAGGCCTTGCTTTTCAAGGGGACAATCGCTGACAACCTTCGCTTTGGTAAGGAAGATGCAAGTATTGAGGACATGGAGTTTGCCTGTCGGATTGCCCAGGCCTCTGAGTTTATTTCTAAATTACCTGATGGTTTTGACTCAAAAATTTCAGAAGGTGGTTCAAACTTATCTGGTGGTCAGCGTCAAAGGCTTGCCATTGCAAGGGCGATTATCAGAAGGCCTGAAATCTTTGTCTTTGATGACAGCTTTTCAGCCCTTGACTATGCAACTGACAAGAAGTTAAGAGCCAGTCTTAAGGAAGTGACCAAACATTCAGCCCTTTTAATTGTTGCTCAAAGGGTGGGAACCATTATGGATGCTGACAAGATTGTTGTTCTTAACGAAGGAGATGTAGTAGGAATTGGTAGTCACAGGGAACTTCTTGAAAGCTGCCCAATTTACTATGACATTGCAAGCTCACAACTTTCAGAGGAGGAATTGAAAAAATGAAAACTTTTTCTTCTTTAATGAGGATATGGCACTATATCAAGCCATATAAAATATCTTTTTACCTGGTAATCGTCTTTACCGTCCTAACTGTAGCCTTTAGCGTTGCAGTTCCCTATGCCGTAGGTCTTCCAACATCAGAAATTGCCAAAAATCTGGCCCAAAAGGAAGCCATTAACTTTGCCTATATCAAGCAGACCCTGATTTTGATTATAATCCTCGGGTTCTTATACGGAGCCTTCCAGCTTATTGCAGGGCTTCTAGTTACCCGGGTTGTTCAAACTTCCATGAAGGATCTAAGGTCTGATATTGATGAAAAAATTAATCGCCTACCTGTTTCCTACTTTGATAGTAACCAGCAGGGTGACATTTTATCGCGGATGACAAATGATGTGGATGCAGTAAGTAACGCCTTCCAGCAAGCCTTTGTAGGTATTATCAATGCCATCTTAAGCATTGTTATGGCAGTTGCCATGATGTTTTATATCAATAGTGTGATGGCCCTTATTGCAATTATCATGATTCCCTTATCAATTTTGATTTCAAAATTTGTTGTTAAACACTCTCAAAATTACTTCCAAGCCATGCAAAATTCCCTTGGTGAAATGAATGGTTATGTTCAAGAGTCGATGACAGGTTTTAATGTAATCAAAGTTTTTGGTCAGGAGGAAAGTGCCCTTAAAAACTTCAAACAGGTAAATGGCCAGCTAAGGGACAATGGATTTAAGGCAGCCTTCATCTCAGGTCTTATGATGCCTCTTGTTCAGATGACAGCCTACCTAACATTTGCTGTGATTGCAGTAGTGGGAAGTGTCTATGCCATCAGTGGTGTTATCCTGGTCGGCCAGCTCCAGGCCTTTATCCAGTATATCTGGCAGGTTAGTCAACCCATGGGTAATGTTACCCAGCTTTCATCAGTCCTTCAAAGTGCTAGTGCAGCTTCAAGTCGAGTTTTTGCTATCTTGGATGAGCCTGAGGAGGTAAAAACTGAAAATCCTGTGATTTTGCCCAAGAAAATCCATGGGGATGTAAGCTTTGAAGGGGTAAGCTTTTCTTACAGTCCTGAAAAAGCCTTGATTGAAAACTTAAACTTTAAGGTTAAGGCAGGACAGACTGTGGCCATTGTAGGTCCTACAGGGGCTGGTAAAACAACCCTAATTAATCTTTTAATGCGTTTTTATGATGTGACACAAGGTTCCATTAAAATTGATGGTATTGATACTAAGTCCATGGAGCGAAGTGATGTTCGTTCGATGTTTGGGATGGTTTTACAAGATGCTTGGCTGTATGAGGGAACAATTGCTGATAACATTCGTTTTGGGAAGCTTGATGCTACTGATTACGAAGTTGTTGATGCAGCTAAGACAGCTAATGTTGACCACTTTATCCGTACCATGCCAGAAGGTTATGACATGCTGATTAATGCCGAAGGAGACAATATCTCCCAGGGGCAAAAGCAGCTTTTAACCATTGCACGGGCTGTTATATCAGATCCTGAGATTTTAATTCTTGATGAGGCGACAAGTTCTGTTGATACAAGGCTTGAAAGCTTGATTCAAAAGGCTATGGACAAGGTCATGGAAGGTCGGACCAGCTTTGTTATTGCCCACAGGCTTTCAACAATTAGGGATGCTGATTTAATCCTTGTTATGAAGGATGGATCAATTGTTGAGCAGGGAAATCACGAGGAACTTTTACAAGCAGATGGCCTCTATAGTGACCTTTATAATAGTCAGTTTACTGAGTGAGAAAATAGACCCCAGGGTCTATTTTTTTATTTCATTAAATATTTGTAAACGGTTTATACTATGTGCTAGAATTAAGGCAAGAAAAGTTTTGAAAGGACAGATAATGAAAAAGAAATTAATATTCAGTGACCTTGATGGTACCCTCCTTAACGGGGAAAATACGGTTAGTAAAAAAACAGCTGAGGCTATTAAAAGGGTGATTTTAGAAGGGTCAGACTTTATCCCAGTGTCTGCTAGAATGCCTGAGGCCATTGCACCAATTATGGAATCAATCGGGGTTACAACACCTATCATTTCCTATAACGGGGCCTTAATTCAGGATGAAAATGGGGAGATAGTTTTTTCAAAGACCATGGATGCTAAAGAAGCAGCAGGGATTTGTGACTTTGTCGCAAGAAATTTAGTGGGCGTGGTTTGGAATGCCTACAGCTACTCTACCTGGTTGGTGCAAAATAAGGAAGACTACTGGATTAAAAAAGAAGAAGCCTCAGTCTCACTTACCTCAAAAGAAGGGGACATTCAAGACGTTTCAGACCTTCCTTCTGTCCATAAGCTACTTTTGATGGGAGAACCCAAGGTCATGGACCACATCTTACCTGTCTTAAAAAATCAGTTTCCTGACCTTCTTATCTATCCATCAGCCCCTTATTTAATTGAGGTCATGGGTGGAGCAACCTCTAAGGGTGGAGCCGTAGAATACTATTCAGCCTACAAGGATGTTGATCTTAAGGATACAATTGCCTTTGGAGATAATTATAATGACCTTGACATGCTTAAGGTCGTGGGTCAGGGCTTTGTTATGGGTAATGCACCTGAGAAGATTAAAGAAGAAATCGGTCATGTGACAGCAGACAATAATCACGACGGAATCGCTCAAGTTTTAGATCGTTTGTTTTAAGAAAGGTAGCTTGAAGGGCATGATCCTCTTTGGTTATGGCATCTTTAAGGGACGGAGAAACTTAAGTCTTTTGATTGATGAATTTCAAGAAAAACTTGCTGAAAAAAAGATTGATTAAATTCAATCTTTTTTTGTTGACATTGACACTAGGTTAGGGTTTATACTTGCCATATAGAAAGGAGGGGACAAGTTTTATGAACATTAAAGAAGTTTCTAAGATGACCCAGGTCAGTGAGCGTGGCCTGCGTTACTATGAAAAATTGGGCCTTTTAAATCCCAGGCGAAATGAAGAAAATGACTACAGGGAGTATGATAAAAGTGACCTCGACCGAATTTATCAAATAGCCCTTTACCGGGCCATGCACTTTAGTCTGGCTCAAATAAAAGAGCTTATTGACGGGAAAGAAGCCTACGGGCGAAAGCAAATATTTTTGGACCAGTATGAGGAACTTTTGAAGCAGAGGCAAAATTTAGATCAGGTTATTGCAAGCTTGAAAGAACAAATTATAGGAGATAGGGAAGTGAATGAAGAAAATTTTAATCTAGTAAATAAATTAATCAAAGAAAACGAAGACCGTTATGGTCAAGAAATTAGGGCTAAATACGGGGATGAATCAATAGACAGGGCAAATGCCTACCTGAGAGAATCGCTAGATTTAGCTCAAGCAAGGGACATTGAAGGAGAGTTAGTCAAAAATTTAAAACTTCTTGTGGAAAACGAGGGAGACGAGACTAATGAGGTAGTAGAGGAGAAAGTTTTCAGGCTCCACAAGGAATGGCTGAATCTTTTTTATCCAGCATATGATAGTAATTACCACTTGGCCATGGCAGACATGTATGAAAGTGATGAGCGTTTCTTTAATTACTATGAAAATCTTGTGGCAGGGGGTGCAAACCATCTCATTAAGGCCATAAGAAGTCATGTCAAGTAGATGGTAGATTGGGTTGATTAAGTTCAACCCTTTTATTGTGTTATGCTCGTGTCTTTTGTGGTAAAATAGACGACATAGCCTTAGGGTTATGGCCAAACTAGGCTGGTAGAAATGTCAAATAAATTAAAGCTATTTAACCTCAGAGGTGGACTTTTATGAATTCAACTATAAGGGCAAAACTCGACTTACTACCCGGTAGTCCAGGGTGTTACATCCATAAGGACAAGAATGGGCAGATAATTTATGTCGGTAAGGCCAAAAATTTAAGAAATCGTGTTCGTTCTTACTTCAGGGGAAGTCATGACACCAAGACCGAACGCTTGGTTGCTGAGATTGAGGACTTTGAGTTTATCGTAACTGGAAGTAACATTGAAGCCCTGCTCCTTGAGATTAACCTAATCCAGGAAAATAAGCCCAAGTATAATATCATGCTTAAGGATGACAAGAGTTATCCCTTTATCAAGATAACCAATGAAAAATATCCCAGGCTTTTAATTACCAGGCAGGTAAAAAAGGATAATGCCAAGTATTTTGGCCCCTATCCAGATGTTAAGGCAGCAAATGAAATCAAGGGACTTTTAGACCGTATCTTCCCCCTAAGAAAGTGTAACACCCTACCAAATAAAGTTTGTCTCTACTATCATATAAATCAATGTCTAGCACCCTGTGTTTTTGATATTGACCCTCAGGTATATAAGGATATGTCAGAGGAAATCAGCCAATTTTTAAAGGGTGATGACAATAAGATAGTCGATGACCTGCAAAATAAGATGAATACTTTTGCCAGTAAGATGGAATTTGAGAAGGCTGCTGAGTATAGGGACTTGATTAAATCAATTGGGATTTTGAGGACCAAGCAGCGGGTTATTAACCATGATCTTAAGGACCGAGATGTTTTTGGCTACGCTGTTTTAAATGGTTGGATGTGCGTCCAGGTTTTCTTTATCAGACAGGGTAAGCTTATCGAGCGAAATGTTAATATGTTCCCCTACTACAATGACCCAGATGAGGATTTTTTGACCTATATCGGTCAATTTTACCAGGAGGAAGAACATTTTGTGCCCAAGGAAATTTTTATCCCGCATGATATTGACCTGGAAAGTGTTAAAATTTTAACTCAAACTTCGGTTGTTAAGCCCCAAAGGGGGGAGAAGAAGCGGCTTGTTAGTCTGGCCATCAAAAATGCTGAGGTCAGTCTCAAGCAAAAGTTTGATCTTTTAGAAAGGCATGTCGAGAAAACACAAGGGGCCATTGAAAATCTAGGAAATCTCCTGGAAATTCCAACTCCTGTAAGGATTGAGGCCTTTGACAACTCAAATATTATGGGGACAAGTCCTGTCTCTGCCATGGTGGTCTTTGAAAACGGGAAGCCTAACAAAAAGGAGTACCGCAAGTATAAGATTAAGACGGTCATAGGGCCTGATGACTATGCCAGCATGAGAGAGGTTATTGAAAGGCGTTATTCACGGGTAATTCGAGATAATCTGCCTTTGCCTGATCTTATCGTAATGGACGGGGGAGAAGGTCAGGTCAATGCGGCAAGAAGTATTCTTTATGACAAACTAGGTCTTGACATTCCGATTGCAGGCCTTGCTAAAAATGACCGCCACCAGACCCATGACATCCTCTTTGGTGACCCGCTAGAGGTTATCCCCTTAAGTCGTCAGAGCGAAGAATTCTTCCTCCTCCAGCGGATTCAAGATGAGGTTCACCGCTTTGCCATAAGCTTTCACCGTAAGCTTCGCAGTAAAAATAGTTTTGCTTCAAAGCTTGACGGCATTCAAGGCCTTGGACCCAAGCGTAAGAGTCTTCTTTTGAAGGAGTTTAAGAGTCTAAAAAATGTCCAAAATGCTAGTGTTTATGAAATTCATGAGATAGGGATTCCCATGAAAGTGGCTGAAGAAGTATCGAATGTTTTAAATAATAAAAAAATTGACAATATAAAGGAGAAAAAAGATGACAATCAACTTTAATGAAGAAATTGCAAAACGTAAAGATGACATGCTTGAAGACCTATTTACCCTTCTACGTATCAATTCTGAACGTGATGATTCAAAGGTGACTAAAGAGGCACCATTTGGTCCTGGACCGGTTGAAGCCCTTGAAAAAATGCTTGAACTGGCTGAACGCGACGGATTCCCAACAAAAAACGTTGACAACTACGCAGGTCACTTTGAATTTGGTGAAGGGGACGAAGTCCTTGGAATCTTCGCCCACATGGACGTAGTTCCTGCAGGATCTGGATGGGACTCAAACCCATATGAGCCAGAAATCCGCGACGGAAAAATCTATGCCCGTGGATCAAGTGACGACAAGGGCCCAACAGTTGCATGTTACTACGCCCTTAAAACAATCAAGGAACTTGGACTTCCTGTTTCTAAAAAAGTTCGTTTCGTAATTGGAACTGACGAAGAATCAGGATGGGGAGACATGGACTACTACTTCAAACACGTAGGCCTTCCAAAACCTGACTTTGGTTTCTCACCAGACGCTGAGTTCCCAATCATCAATGGAGAAAAAGGTAACATCACTGAGTACCTTCATTTTAATGGAACACAAGGTGGAAGCTTTACACTTCGTTCATTCAAGGGTGGACTTCGTGAAAACATGGTTCCAGAAAGTGCAACTGCAGTCTTCTCTGGTGACACATCAATCGACAAGATGACTTCAGATTTCGACACCTTCAAGGCAGACAAGGGTGTAAGTGGTGAAATCACTGACCTTGGCGACAACGAATACCAAATCACTGTTATCGGTAAATCAGCCCACGGTGCAAGCCCTGAGACGGGTGTCAATGGTGCAACCTATCTTGCAAACTTCCTTATGAACTACGACTTCGGCGGAGCAGCAAAAGCCTACCTTCTTACTGCTGGGGAAATCCTATTTGATGACCACGCTGGTCACAAACTAGGTGTTAACCATGTTGATGAGAAGATGGGTGCTCTATCAATGAACGCTGGTGTCTTCAAGTTTGAAGATGGTGCTTCTGATAACACAATTGCCCTTAACTTCCGTTACCCTAAAGGAACTGATGAAGACACAATCAAGGCTCAGCTTGAGAAGCTTGAAGGAATTGCAAACGTAACTAAATCAGCTCACGGACACACACCTCACTATGTGCCAATGGATGATCCATTAGTTAAGACCCTTCTTGATGTCTACGAAAAACACACTGGTGAAAAAGGATATGAACAAATCATCGGTGGTGGAACATTCGGTCGTCTTCTGGACCGCGGAGTAGCCTTCGGAGCACAATTCCCAGGCTACACTGATACAATGCACCAAGCCAACGAATTCATGCCAGTTGACTACATTGAGCGTGCAGCAGCAATCTACGCTGAAGCAATCTACGAATTAATCAAATAAAGGCATTGAGGCAGATAAAGCCTTGTAAAAAAACCTTGTTTGGCTTATGATTTAAGCAGATAAAAATATAAAAGAGAGCCTGGCTCTCTTTTTTTTGTTTTTATAGTTTAGAGCTGGAAATTTATACAAAATTAAAAGATCGGATTTTATGATCTTTTTTTTATTTTTTTCATAGAAACACGAGTTTGTTAAGTCTAAAAAGAGCATATTTAACAATTTCCTCCTATTAAATGTTTAGTAAATTTCAAGCCGAAAATGAATAAATATTAAATAATCTATGATATACTAAAAAAATTAGTCATTATTTATTTTTGATTAAAGTGTTAAATGAAAGGTGGAAAGCATATGTAAGTAAGTGATATAGACGTCTTTTCTATGCGATATAGGAGTTTTACAGGAGCTTTTGCAAGCTTATATTTGACGATTGCAACTTCCCAAAATTATTTGAGGTTGAGTCAATGGATATTTTATTATTAATTATTAAGCCAGTAATCGTTAGCTTCGATTAAATGCTACCTGAATCCATAAAAACTTAGAAGAGAAAATCCTAACGCAGAGCATCCAAAACACTAAATTTGGCCCCTGTTAAGACCAAACTAATGAAGAGGAATAAAGAAAAATCAATGAAAATAAATAGAATCACAAGAAAAGAACACTACAAAATATACAAAGATGGGAGGAAGTGGGTCTTTATCGGCCTTGCATCATTCGTATTAATGGACGCTGCTCAAGCGGCTAGTGGTCACACACCTTTGTATTTTGGTCAAAGTATCAAGGCTAGTGCTGATACAGCTAATCAGGTTGTGACCATTTCAGGTGATGGAACCATTTCAGGAACAACATTTGCAAGCCCCGAGGAAGCTTTGGTTGGTAAGTATGTTGACTTGGAGCGTGTTAATGGTGTTGCCAAAGATCCAAAAGATCCCAAGCAAAATATTGATTACTACGTTAAGAATGTTTATGTTCGTATTGACCAATCAACAGGTAAGTTGGTTCAAGCTTATATCGCCGGAAAAACCGAAGTCCATATTATCGCCCACGGGGCAAATAACTCGGTTTCACTTTTCATGGGATCAGGAACAAATTATGATTTCAAGACGGCAACTAGCCCCTACCGCCGAATCCGCGAGTTCTATGTAGGTACAACGCCATTTTCAAATGTTAGCTCATGGACTGGTAATGGTAATGAGGTCCCTTGGGGGAAAACACAGGCCGATATCGAAGCCGTTGTCGTAACAGCACCCAATAGAAAAACTCAAGACCAGGATAACTCCTTCGTCTTGACTGATGACATGTTAAAGAATGCTCCAGCAGGTGCAGACACCATCTTAGTTTCCTACCAGTCTAACAAAAATGTCAATTCTGCTACAGGAACCGACCAGTACTATGCTACACCAAAGGTTCAAGTTCGGACAACAAGCCAGATTACTGAAGAAGTGAATGCTGCTGTTCAACAAGCCAATGCCTCAAAAGCTGCCAAAACAGCTCAAAAGGCAGCAATTACTAATGCAGCCACAAAGGCTTCATCATCTATTGACAATAATAAGGCCTTTACAAGTGCCCAAAAGGCAGCAGCCAAACAAGCAGTTACTGACGCTTTAAAGAACGCAGAAAGCACAATGGATACCCGTTATAGTGCAACAGACGTTGATAACGATGCGGCTAGTGCTGAGCAAGCTATTCAAGCAGCAGCCACACCAGCTAGAACTGTCCCAGAACAACAAAGTGACGCTAAACAAAGCTTAATTGAAACAGCAAATAGTGTTAAGGAGCAAATTGATGCTGATAAAACCTTAACAACAGCTGAAAAAACAGCTCAAAAGCAGGCTGTTGATAAGGCTGTAAATCAGGCAAGTGAGAAGATTTCAAGTGACGATAATGCAGACGATATTCAAAATGATGTCACAAATGCAGGGGATACCATCAAAAATGTATACGTACCGTCTAGCGTTCCACTAGAGCAGCAAAAAGCTAATGCCATCAATCAGGCAACAACTGATGCAGCCAATGCCAAAACCACTATTGACAGTGATTCAACCCTAACATCAGCTGAAAAGGCAAGCCGTAAACAAGCCATTGATCAAGCTCTTGCTGACCTAAATAATGATTCTGCTACCGATGCACAAAGCATTGCTGATAAGCAGGCAGCAATTACTAATGCTATTACTGTAGGAACTACACCTGGAGCTGATTTAGCTACACAGAAAGCAAAAGCTATCACAGATTTCAAGAATAATCAGCAGACTGATGCCAAGAAGAATGCTATCGATGCTGACCCAGCTTTAACTACGGCTGAAAAAACAGCTCAAAAGCAAAAGATTGATGATGCTATTGCTACACTAACAAATAACTTAAGTACTGCTAAATCAGCGGATGAAATCCAAAGTATTGCTGATAATACTGAACTAATTAATCAAATCAACAATGCCCACCAAGCAGGTTCTGAAACAATCAGTGAACGCAGGGCAAATGCAAATGCACGTCTTGAGCAGCTAGCAAGTGATGCGAAAGTTAAAGTTGATAATGATGCCAATCTGACCGATACTGAAAAAGTAAGCCAAAAGCAAAAAATTGATAATGCTCTTACACAAGCTAAAACTGATATCAGTAATGGAACAGCTCAAGAGATTGAAGATACTGTAACAAAAGCAAGCAGTACAATTTCAAATTCCTATGTTGCAGGTAAGCAACTTCCTGATCGTAAAAAGGATGCTGAACAAGCTATCAATGATGCAGTCACAAGTGAGAAGAATACCATCGCTAGTGCTCCAACGACAGCTGATGATGCTATCGATCAAAATGGACATCTAACTGCTTCTGCTAAAAAGCTGCAAGAGGCTGCCCTGGATAAAATTGCTCAAGACTATCAGACAAAGATTGCTAGTGCAGCTGATGCCGATACTGTCAACAGCATAAAAGAAGAGGCTGCTGGTAAGCTTCAGGCTATCACTGAAGCCAAGGAAGATAGCCGTGTAACTGCTGCCAAACAAGCTCAAGCAGCTATCGATAAGGTTACCCAAGACCCAACCATGACTACCAGTCAAAAGGCACCAATCATTGATTCATTTAAAAAGGCTTACGCTAGCTATGTTGAAGCTATTGATAAAGATACGGACACAGGTAAGCCAAGTGATGATGCTTCTGCAAAATTTACTTCGGACTTGCAGTACACTAACTCAAATCCATCAATTGCAGACCAACAAAGTGCAGCTAAATCGCAGCTTGAAAATGCAGTGACTGCGGCTAAGGCTAAGATTGATGCGGATTCAAATCTATCAGATTCTGATAAGGCAGCTCAAAAACAAGTTATTGATAACCAAGCTAACACTGCTTTGGATGGTATTAATCAGGCAAGTACAGCGGATGGAATTCAAGCAGCTGTTAGCGGTGGAATTAATACAGTCAACAGTCTTGACAAGACCTCAGCTGATAAGAGCCTGGCAGATAAGGTTCAAGCAGCCAAGAATGCTATTAATAACAATAATAACTTGACTCAAGCTGAGAAAGATAGTCGTAATCAGGCAATCGACCAAGCAAAAGCTACAGCTCAAGCTTCGATTAACCAAGCAAGTACACCAGATGCTATTAATGCGGCAACAAATAATTCATCTGACTTTAGTAAGGCCCTAGAAACAGCTCAGGATGTATCAAATGTTCCAACATTGGATAATCAAAAAACATCAGCTTCTAGTGACATTGACCAAGCAGCACAAGCAGCCAAGAATGCAGTTGATCAAAATTCAGATCTATCAGCTTCTGACAAGACAGCTCAAAAACAAGCCATTGATACAGTAGCTACCACAGCTAAAGATAATATCCAAAATGCGGCTAATGCTGATCAAATGACATCTGCTAAAACTAACGCAGTTAATACACTAAGCACATTAACTGGTGCCAAAGAAGATGCACACAAAGCTTTAGCAAAAGAAACCCAAGATGCCATTGATGCCATCAAGGCTAGCCCAGTATTGTCAGCTTCACAAAAGACTGACCGTATTAACGATGTCAATAATGCTTCTAGTAAAACAAGTGACAAAATCAACTCAGCTACAAGTACTGATGGAGTTACAAGTGCAGCTCAAGCAAGTGACTTGAAGGATGCCTTAAATAAGGCTACATCTACATCAGATGTCCCATCAATCACAGACCAACAAAGTGCAGCTAAATCACAGCTTGAAAATGCAGTGACTGCGGCTAAGGCTAAGATTGATGCGGATTCAAACCTATCAGACTCTGATAAGGCAGCTCAAAAACAAGTTATTGATAACCAAGCTAACACTGCTTTGGATGGTATTAATCAGGCAAGTACAGCAGATGGCATCCAGACTGCAGTCAATACTGGAGTTAACACCATCAATGCCCTTGACAAGACTTCAGCTGATAAGAGCCTAGCAGATAAGGTTCAAGCAGCCAAGAATGCTATTAACAACAATAATAACTTGACTCAAGCTGAGAAAGATAGTCGTAATCAGGCAATCGACCAAGCAAAAGCTACAGCTCAAGCTTCGATTAACCAAGCAAGTACACCAGATGGAATTCAAGCAGCTACAAGCGGCTCATCTGACTTCAATAAGGCTTTAGAAACAGCTCAAGATGTATCTAATGTGCCAACATTGGATAATCAAAAAACATCAGCTTCTAGTGATATTGACCAAGCAGCACAAGCAGCCAAGAATGCAGTTGATCAAAATTTAGATTTATCAGCTTCTGACAAGGCAGCTCAAAAGCAAGCTATTGATACAGTAGCTGACACTGCCAAGGAAAACATCCAAAAGGCAACCAACGCTGACCAAATGACATCTGCTAAAACTAACGCAGTTAATACACTAAGCACATTAACCGGTGCCAAAGAAGATGCATACAAAGCTTTAGCAAAAGAAACCCAAGATGCCATTGATGCCATCAAGGCTAGCCCATTGTTGTCAGCTTCACAAAAGACTGACCGTATTAACGATGTCAATAATGCGTCTAATCAAGCAAGTGACAACATTAACTCAGCTACAAGTACTGATGGAGTTACAAGTGCAGCTCAAGCAAATGACTTGAAGGATGCCTTAAATAAGGCTACATCTACATCAGATGTCCCATCAATCACAGACCAACAAAGTGCAGCTAAATCACAGATTGAAAATGCAGTGACTGCGGCTAAAGCTAAGATTGATGCGGATTCAAATCTATCAGACTCTGATAAGGTAGCTCAAAAACAAGTTATTGATAACCAAGCTAAAAGCTCATTAGATGGTATTAATCAGGCAAGTACAGCGGATGGCATTCAGACTGCAGTCAATACTGGAGTTAACACCATTAATTCCCTTGACAAGACTTCAGCCGATAAGGATTTAGCAGATAAGGTTCAAGCAGCTCACAATGTTATTAACAACAATAATAACTTGACTCAAGCTGAGAAAGATGCCCGCAGTCAGTCTCTTGATCAAGCCAAAGCTACAGCTCAAGCCTCGATTAACCAAGCCACAAGTGCAGATGCCATTCAAGCAGCTACAAGCGGCTCATCTGACTTTAGTAAGGCCCTAGAAACAGCTCAAGATGTATCTAATGTTCCAACATTGGACAATCAAAAAACATCAGCTTCTAGTGATATTGACCAAGCAGCACAAGCAGCCAAGAATGCAGTTGATCAAAATTCAGATTTATCAGCTTCTGACAAGGCAGCTCAAAAACAAGCTATTGATACAGTAGCTACCACAGCTAAAGATAATATCCAAAAGGCAGCCAACGCTGACCAAATGACATCTGCTAAAACTAGTGCAGTTAATACATTGAATGGATTGGGTAGTGCTAAGCAAGATGCACACAAAGCTTTAGCAAAAGAAACCCAAGATGCCATTGATGCCATCAAGGCTAGCCCAGTGTTGTCAGCTTCACAAAAGACTGACCGTATTAACGATGTCAATAATGCGTCTAATCAAGCAAGTGACAAAATCAACTCAGCTACAAGTACTGATGGAGTTACAAGTGTAGCTCAAGCAAGTGACTTGAAGGATGCCTTAAATAAGGCTACATCTACATCAGATGTCCCATCAATCACAGACCAACAAAGTACAGCTAAATCACAGATTGATGCTGCTACAGCTAAGGCAAAAGATGCCATTGATAATGAAGCGTCTCTATCAAGTGCTGAAAAAGATGCTCAAAAGCAAGCCCTTGATAAGGCAGCAGCCGATGCACAAAATCAAATTGCAGCACAGACTAACGCTGATGACATTCAAAAGGTTACAAATGACCAAGCGCAAGCATTAAATGATTTGCTAAGTCAAAAACTAAATGCTTTTGGTCAATTAGCAGCTGATGCTTCAAAAGCACGTGACGCAGTTGAGGCAAATAACGCATTGACAAGTGATCAAAAGGCGCAGGCTAATCAAGATATTCAAAATGCTCTAGACAAGGCAAGATTGTCATTAAGCAGCCAAACGGATAAGGTAGCGGTTGAAGATCCTGCAAATCAAAATGACTTCCACCAATCAATTAATGATGTCCAAAAACAATTGGAAACAGTACCGAGCTTATCAGATCAAGAACAAAGTGCAATTACTTCACTAAATAATCTGGCTGATAAAGTTAAGGGAGAAACAACTAATACTATTCAGCAAGCTGCAATTGACAAATTATTGGCACAAGCTAGTCAAGCAATTCAGGTAGCACCAAACGCTGATACTGTTAATAACATTGTTTCTGCTACAAGTACTGCACTAAATCAATTGACTGGAGCTAAGAATGATGCAAACGCTGATTTGGCAAAACAAGCAGCTGATGTCCAAAATTCTATTGATGCCAATGATTCATTGACAGATACTGAAAAACAAAATCGTAAGGATGCTGTTCAAAAAGCATTGGATGAAACAAGTAGTGTTATCAATCAGGCAACTGATTTACCAACTATAGCGGATGCTAAGAACGCTCAGGCCTTTAAAGATGCTTTACAGGCAGCTCAGAACAATACTGGAGTTCAAAGTTTAGCTGATCGTAAAACTGCAGCAAAAGCTGATATTATGACAGCACTTGCTGCGGCACAAGACGCGGTTAATAAAGATACTGATTTGTCAGACGCTGCAAAAACAGCTCAAAAACAAGCCTTAGAAGCTGTAGCTGATAAAATGACAGCAGGGATTGATCAAGAAAAGAATGCAACAGCTGTTGATGTTGCAAAAACCCAAGGACTTCCAGTTTTTGAAAACTTGAATAAGGCCAAGGATGCAGCACAAGATGCTCTAGAAAAGGCCTTTGATGATGCGAAAGCTGCTGTCTCAAATAATAATGCATTGACAGATGCTGAAAAGCAAGATCGTATTAATCAAATGACGGACGCTTTCAATAAGGCAGAGAATGCGAATAATACAGCAACTGATGCTGGACAAGTATCTACCAATGATGATACAAGTAACTTCCAAAATACAGTTAAGACTAATACAGACTTCTCAACAGTTAAAACATTGACTGAACAGAAAGCAACAGCTGCTTCTCAAATTAATGATGCCTTACAAAAAGCCATCGATTCAGTCAATGCTGATTCAAAATTGGATAAGGATGCTAAAGATCGTCAAATTACTATCTTAAATGGACAGGCTAAGGAAGCTCTTCAGAAGTTAGATGGTCAGACTACAGCACAAGGTATTGTTGACTTTGTACCTGGTGTGGTACCAGCCTTTGATAAACTAAATCAGGCTAAAACTGATGCCCGCAATAAATTAGAAGCAAGTGCTGATGCTAGCAAGAAAGCAATTGATGCTGATAACGGTCTGTCAGATGCTGAAAAACAAGCCCAAAAAGATGCCATTGATACTGCCCTTCAAGATGCTCAAAAAGCTGTTGATAATGGGGTTGACGTACCAACTGTACAAGGTATTCCACAAGCACCTACAGTTGTTAAAGCAATCGATAAGGGGCATATTGCACCTACATCAACACCTACTGAACAAGCAGATACCCTCAACAAGCAAATTGCTGACAAGGCTGCTAAATTGAAGGCTCAAATTGATGCCGATAACACATTGACTGCTGATGAAAAAGCAAAACAAAAACAAGCGGTTGATAAACTAGTAGCTGATGTTAAAAATCAGATTGCTGGATTAAATAACTATCAAGCTCGTCTTGATGTTATCAATAAGGCATTAGATTCCTTCAAGCTTGCACATACTGAAGGTAAAAGCTTGGATGTTCAAAAGGCAGAAGCAAAGGATAAGATTAAAGCCCTGGCTAATGACTTGAGGAACAAGGTCAATGCTGATACAAGCTTGTCACAAGCAGAAAAAGATGCGAAATTATCGGCTATTGAAAAAGCTGAACAAGAAGCTTTAAGCAAAGTCGATAGTGCAAATTCTGCCGACCAAATTCAAACAGCGATTAGTGTTGCGGATACAGACACACAAAAAGGTTTTGAAACAAAAATTGATAAAAAATCTGTTGCCCTACCAAGTACAGGTCTTCTTGAACAAGGTCAAGAAACTGGACTAGCTGGATTAGTTGGATTGGTACTTGGACTATTTGCCTTCCTAGGCTTTAAGAAAAAACGCCGTGAAGACTAAATCTTTAACTTAGAAGCAACTTTGAAACCCTCTCAATGAGGGTTTCTTTTGTTTTATATAAAGTCGAAATAAAAAAGACCGAGGATCGGTCTTTTTTATATTTTATTCAAATCTATTTGACAAACATGGCATCGCCAAAGCTGAAGAAGCGGTACTTTTCATCAACGGCATGCTCATAGGCCTTCATTACCAAATCACGGCCAGCAAAGGCTGATACAAGCATGACTAGAGTTGATTTAGGCAGGTGGAAGTTGGTCGAAAAGGCATCAACAACCTTGAATTCATAACCAGGTTTGATGAAAATATTGGTCCAACCCGAGTCGGCCTTGATTTGACCATCAAACTTAGATCCGATTGTTTCAAGGGTTCTAATACTAGTTGTTCCGACGGCTACAACACGGCCACCAGAAGCCTTAACCTCATTAAGGGTTTTTGCAGCTTGAGCATTGAGGGAGTAAAATTCAGAATGCATCTCATGGTCATCAACTGAGTCAACACTTACTGGTCTAAAGGTACCAAGTCCTACATGTAGGGTCACTTCAACCAGCTTAACCCCCTTGGCTTCAATTTTTTCAAGGAGCTCGGGGGTAAAATGAAGACCTGCGGTAGGTGCTGCTGCACTACCATTTTCCTTGGCATAGACTGTCTGATAGCGGTCTTTATCCTCAAGTTTTTCATGAATGTATGGGGGAAGTGGCATCTCACCTAGACTTTCAAGGACTTCTAAGAAGATTCCATCATAAGAAAATTCAACAATCCGACCTCCGTGGTCAAGTTCGCTAACGATAGTGGCAATTAAACGACCTTCTCCAAAGGAGATTTGAGTTCCTTTTTTAAGTCTCTTGGCGGGCTTGGCTAAAGTTTCCCAGCGGTCACCTTCGATATTCTTAAGAAGGAGGAGTTCGGCGTGTCCTCCTGTGTCTGGTTTTACCCCAAAGAGGCGGGCTGGAAGAACCCGAGTATTGTTCATAACCAGGGCGTCACCCGGCTCAAGTTCGTCGACAATGTCATAAAAATGTTTGTCTTCCAAGCTTTGTTTTTTGCGGTCTACAACAAGAAGACGGGATTCACTCCTTTGTTCAAGCGGGACTTGAGCGATTAGCTCCTCTGGTAGGTTAAAGTCAAAATCATTAGTATTCATAAATTTACGAGCGGACTTTAGTCCGCATCCTCCGTTTCAATTTCGTCTAAAGGACATTATAACAAATTTAAAAAAATAATTGACTAAAATTAAATTAAATTCTATAATTGGTATATACCAATAAATGTTAGATAGGATGGCAAAATGAAAATTATTAAAGTTAAAGATGCAGCAGAAGGTGGACAAAAAGCTTATGAAATTCTTGCAAAAAAGATGGATGAGGGAATTAAGGTTCTTGGTCTTGCAACAGGGAGCACCCCAATTGATTTTTATAAGGCCCTTGTAGACAGTGACCTTGATTTTACGAATATGACCTCAATCAATCTTGATGAATACGTGGGTCTTCCTAAATCAAGTGACCAAAGTTATGATTATTTCATGAAAAAGCACCTTTTTAACCAGAAACCCTTTAAGAAAAATTACCTACCGGATGGGATGGCTCATGACCTTGAAGCTGAAGCCCGTAATTATGATCAAATTATCAATCAAAATCCAATTGACCTTCAAATTCTTGGCATCGGCTCAAATGGCCATATTGGTTTTAACGAACCTGGAGCATCTTTTGAGGGGACAACAAGTGTAGTTGACCTAACAAGCCAGACCATTGCTGACAATGCCCGCTTCTTTGTCCATGAGAATGAGGTTCCAAGACAGGCCTTGTCAATGGGAATTGCAAGCATTATGAGATCAAAGGCCATTATCCTTATGGCTTACGGCAAGAATAAGGCTGATGCTGTAGCTGCAATGGTTCATGGTCCGCTAACAGAAAATCTTCCGGCAAGTGTTTTACAAAATCATCCAGAGCTTTATGTAATTGTCGATGAAGAAGCTGCTTCAAAATTATAATTTTAAAAACCCAGTCCCTTGGAGGCTGGGTTTTTAAGCTGATGGAGTAAGATTAATGACCAAAAAAATATCTGTCAAGTTTTTTTCTTGACAGTCCTTGACAAGTACCTAAAATATGATATACTAGTCCTTGTAAAATAATTTAATTAGGAGAAATATATAAAATGGCAGTAAAAATCCGTTTAACTCGTATGGGTTCAAAGAAAAAACCTTATTACCGTATTAACGTAGCAGATTCACGTTCACCACGTGACGGACGTTTCATCGAAACAGTTGGAACTTACAACCCACTTCTTACAGAAAACAATGTGACTCTTAAAGAAGAACGCATTCTTGAATGGCTTGGAAATGGTGCTCAACCATCTGATACAGTTCGTAACATCCTTTCAAAAGCTGGTGTTATGAAAAAATTCCACGAGTCTAAACAAGCTAAATAATAAAAAAGGGGAAGGGTATGGAATCTGATATACAAAATCTTGTCTTGAGGATTGTTACACCTCTTCTTTCTAAACCAGAAGAAATCAGGTTGGAATTAGTGGATGCAGATGAATTTCTTGAATATCATCTACATATTGCTGAAGCTGACATGGGGCGAATTATCGGAAAGCAGGGTAGGATTATCCAAGCAATCCGAACAATTGTTTATTCAGTTCCCGTGAGTGGGAAAAAAATTCGACTTCTGGTTAACCAGTAAGAAGGGCACCTGTAAATTACAGGTGTTTTTCTTTTTAAGCTAAGTACTGCCATTACTCATGCAATTAAATTTTGTGTTAAACTACTATAGAAGATTTGAGATGATTTTTAAAATCTATTGAATAAAAGACTTGGAGAAAAAATGAATTATTATAAGGTTGGAACAATTGTAAACACGCAAGGTTTACAAGGAGAGGTGAGGATTTTAAGTGTTACAGACTTCCCAGAGGAGCGTTTTGCTAAGGGAAATGAGCTGGCACTTTTTGATGACAAAGGGAATTTTATCAAAAATCTTACCGTTAAAACACACCGCAAGCAAAAGAACTTTGACATTGTAAAATTTGAAGGACTTTATCATATCAATGATGTTGAAAAATACAAAGGCTTCGTCTTAAAGGTTTCAGAAGAAGATTTATCTGACCTTGAAGAGGGAGAATTTTACTACCATGAAATTATCGGCCTTAATGTCTATGAGGGTGAAACACTAATTGGAACAGTTTCTGAGATCCTTTCACCTGGAGCAAATGATGTCTGGGTTATCAAGCGTCCCAAGAAAAAGGACCTACTCATTCCCTACATTCCACCAGTTGTTTTAGCTGTTGATGTCAAAAACAACCGAGTGGAGGTTGAAATTCCAGAAGGATTAGATGATTAAGATGAAGATTGATATTTTAACCCTTTTTCCTGAAATGTTTTCAAACCTTGAACATTCAATCGTGGGTCGGGCTCAAAAGTCAGGCAAGGTTGAAATTAACTTCCATAACTTCCGCGACCAGGCGACAAACACTCAAAGGCATGTTGATGATTATCCCTATGGTGGTGGTCAGGGAATGCTTCTAATGCCCCAGCCCATCTTTGACACCATGGATAAAATTCCCCATAAAAATGCTCGGGTAATCCTTCTTGATCCAGCAGGACGGAAGTTTGACCAGAAGTTTGCTGAGGAGCTTTCTGAAGAAGATCATCTAGTCTTTATCTGTGGCCATTATGAGGGTTATGACGAAAGAATCAAGACTTTAGTTACTGATGAGGTAAGTCTTGGTGACTATGTCCTTACAGGTGGGGAGATGGCGACAAGTGTCATTATTGATGCCACAGTTCGTCTGATTCCTGATGTTTTGGGCAAGGTGGCAAGCCATGAAGACGATAGTTTTTCAAGTGGTCTCCTGGA